>CALMZR010000201.1 GCA_937870845.1 uncultured Chloroflexota bacterium | reverse complement strand
CCTGCTGCACCGCACCGACTACCCGAACCTCGACATCCTCCTCGTCGACAACTCCAACGGCCCCGACGTCGAAGCCCTCGTCGCCGAGCTGAACGAACATCACCCCAACGTCCGGCGCGTTGTCGACCCACGCAAGCCGTTTAACTACTCAGCCCTCGTCAACGCCTCGCTCTCGCACACCGAGAGCCCCTACCTGCTCATGCTCAACGACGACATCACCGTCATTGATCCCGGCTGGCTGTGCGCCATGGCCGAGCACGCCCAGCGCCCCGAGATCGGCATTGTCGGGGCCAAGCTCCTCTACCCCGACGACACCATCCAGCACGCCGGCGTCATCCTCGGCCCCTTCGGCGGCTCCGTCCACGTCTTCAAGCGCATGCCCGGCGACGACCCCGGCTTCTTCGACCTCCCCGACGTCGTCCGCAACGTCAGCGCCGTCACCTTCGCCTGCGCCCTCATCGACCGCGCCGTCTTCGACGCCATCGGCGGCCTCGACGAGGTCAACCTCCCCGTCGCCTTCAATGACACCGATTTCTGCCTCCGCGCCCGCGACGCCGGTTTCGAGGTGCTCTACACCCCACACGCCGCCCTTCACCACCACGAATCGGTCACCAAGACCGTCATCGCCCACCCCCACGAGATCGAATACCTGCGCATGCGCTGGGGCCACGTCATCGCCCACGACCCCTTCTACAATCCCAACCTCACCCGCCACGGCGACGACGCCCGCCTGGAGATGGAGCCCGCCGGTGTCGCCTGAACCCGAACCCGCCCGTGCGGCCCTGCCCCTGGCCCCAACCATGACCGACGACGCCCCTCACCCCGGCTGCAACTGCGGACGCCGACGCAACGCGCGCCCGGCCACGCCATTGCTGAGCGACGACCTCGTCATCGCCTCTCGCGCCCG
The DNA here is from genome assembly GCA_937870845.1 of uncultured Chloroflexota bacterium. Classification (GTDB taxonomy): domain Bacteria; phylum Chloroflexota; class Chloroflexia; order Thermomicrobiales; family UBA6265; genus JACCXM01. The sequence goes on along the minus strand of CALMZR010000201.1, from coordinate 10,150 downwards.
GGCCAGAGAACCGGAGCTGCCGGAAGCGACCGTCGCCCACGCCCTCGCCACCCCCGTCGCCTCACGTCCCGCCCGCTACGATGTCCTCATCCTGCCCGGCGCCGCCGGAACCTCGGAGAACGACGAGCGCATCGCCGCCGAGTTCGCCCGGCGCGAGCACCGCGTTTTCCAGTTCGAGTCGAGCCCGCAGGCCGTCAGCCGTCCGTCCGCCCCCACCCTGCATCGGCTCCCGTGGTCATCACGGGAATCGGCTTCCGCGGCCACCCGCGAGACCCTGACTTCCCTCCGGCGATCCGAGGCCATTCAATCGGCCGCGGTCCTCGTGCCAGCGACCTTCGCCCCCACCGTGGCCAATGAGCTTCGGCGTCGCTGGGGCTGGCGCATCATCGCGCCCGCGTCATCCCCCGCACCGTTGGCCGCCGCGGCCGACCTCATCCTCCAGGTCGACCGCGAAGCATCGAACGGCGCCAAGCGCCCGGTCGTCTCCCTCTCCCAGGGCGCGTCGTGGCCCGAGCGCTGGGTCGCCCTCGATCGCGCCGTTCGCGCCGCCTGGCCGCGCGCCAGCATCATCGTGATCACTTGGGACAACCTCGCCTTCACCCGCCTCTGCCTGGCCAGCGTCATCGAGAACACTGAGTACCCCAACTACGAGCTGATCGTCATCGACAACGCCTCCACCGACGGCACGGTGGAAGAATTGCAGCGCCTCGCCCGCGACTTCCCCCATATCCGAGCGATCTTCAACGACCGCAACGCCGGCTTCGGCCCCGCCAATAACCAGGGTCTCGCCGCCGCGACCGGCGACATCCTCGTCCTCCTCAACAACGACACCGTCGTTCCCCGCGGCTGGCTCTCCCGCCTCGCCCTGCACCTGGCGAACCCCGCCATCGGCCTCCTCGGCGCATCGACGAACCGCGCCTGCAACGAAGCCCAGATCGACATCAACTACCAAACCTACGGCGACTACCAGGTTGTCGCCCGCGCCCAGGCCGAACGCCACGAAGGGCAGGTCGTCCCCATCCGCATGCCGATGATGTTCTGCCTCGCCTTCCGCCGCGACGCCTACGATCGCCTCGGCCCCATCGACGAGCGCTACGAGACCGGCATGTTCGAAGACGAGGACTACGCCCTCCGCGCCAAGGCCGCCGGCTACCAGGTCGCCTGGGCCCCCGACGTTTACGTCCACCACGCCTACCACGCCTCGATCGGCAAACTCCTCCCCACCGGCGACTACATGCGCCTCGTCAAGCAGAACCAGGGCCGCTTCGAGGAAAAATGGGGCATCTGCTGGGAGCGCCACCGTCCGATCCCGCCCCCAACGCCATGATCGGACCGCATCTCTGATGCGCGGGATCAAAGTGAATGAGCTCCGCCTTCCAGAGCACCCCCCGGCCGGCATTGCCGCGTTCGCCATCGACACCCCACGCGCCGGGGATGTATCCGCCGGCGAGGGCGTGGAGTTGACTGGCTGGGTGATCGGTGATCGGGAGCCCGTACAGGGCGTACGTACAATAGTTGCGGATCGCAAGAGCCGGGTGCATCCCCTCGATGTTCCGCGCCCCGACGTCGCAGCCGACTACCCGGACATCCCTCACGCCGCCTCGTCCGGATTCACCGCTTGGGCATCCCTCGCCTCAGACGTGGGCAGCTGGCATCTCGAGCTCCAAGTGATCTTGGCAAGTGGTGAGAGCAAACCGCTCGCCGAAGCTACCGGCCTCTCCCTGCTGGCCCTGCAATGCGCCGGCCATGACGGCGAAGTCCCGATCACGTCGCCCGATTTCATCGTCATCGGAGCCCAGCGCGCAGGCACGACATCCCTGCACGCCTATCTGAGCGCCCATCCCCAGGTCAAGACACCAATCACCAAAGAGCTCCACTACCTCACCGACCGCCACGAGCGTGGTCTCGACTGGTATCTGGGCCAGTTCCCGCTGGCCATCCCTCCCGACGCGATCACGGGCGAAGCTACCCCTTACGCCCTCTTCCACCCCCTCGCCCCCAAACGGCTCCTCGATACCGCTCCATACGCCAAACTCATCGCCCTCCTGCGCAACCCGGTCGACCGCGCCTATTCCCACTACCTCCACGAACGCTCCCGCGGCTTCGAAACCCTCGACTTCGCCTCCGCCCTCGACGCCGAATCAGAGCGGCTCGTCGGGGAAGAAGCCCGCATCTCCAGAGATCCTTCCTACATCAGCGAACCGCACAAGCACTTCAGCTATCTCGCCCGCGGCGACTACGCCCCTCAACTCGAACGCTGGTTCGCCCACATCCCTCGCGATCAACTGCTTGTCCTGCGCAGCGAAGACCTCTACGGCCAACCCGCGGAAACCTTCGCCCACGTCGCCGGCCTTCTCGGCATCGCCCCGGAGCTCGACGCGCCGTTCGCCGCCCACAACCGCTCCGCCGGCCCCCCGCTCGACCCCGCCATCCGCGCCCGCCTGACCGATCACTTCGCCCCGAAGAACGCCCGCCTGGCGGAGCTGCTCGGCTGGAACCCTGGTTGGAACTGATACGGAATCCGGTTGACTAACCCCACGATCCATACGACGGGCGGAGAAAGCCCCCCTCTCCTCTGCGCACAGGGAGCCGGGCGCCCTCTGGGCGGCGGTTGGGGGGTGAGGGTGAACCGCAACCTTGACACCGCTCCGCCCGGTCTGTCACGGTTGCCGGGTTTGCGAGCCGTGAGGACGAAAGGGAAGCGGAATACATGGCGCTCGTCGAAATCGACGACATCGAGCTAGGTGCCCCCCAGCCAGGCAAGATCCGGGCTTTCGCCCTCGACGCCCCCCGCATCGGCGGCCGCGACGTCTACGACGTCGAGATCGCCGGCTGGGCCCTCGGCGACGGGCAGCGCGTCACCGACGTCGAGATCCACCAGGCCGGCGGCGTGCTGCGCAGGACGCCCCTTGACCAGCAGCGCCGCGACGTGCTGCGGGACCACCCGGACGCGCCGGAATCCGGCATCGTCGGCTTCCGAACCTGGCTCAGTGTCGTCGGCCTCGAACCGGAGGTCGATCTGCAGCTCCGCGCCGTCCTTACCGACGGAACCCGCGCCCGCCTCGGCAAGATCAGCCTCCGCCACCAGCCCGTCCGGTCCGGCTTCGAGCCAAAATTGCAACCCCTCATGCTGACCACCATGGGCCGCGCCGGCACCACCTGGACCATGCGCCTCCTCTCCGAGCACCCTGAGATCGTTGTCCACCGCTGGCACCCCTACGAGCTGCGCACCGCCCGCTATTGGTGGCACATGCTGAAAACCCTCTCCGAGCCGCGCGATCCGCACCACTCCGCCCAGGCCGACCATTTCCAGACCAACAAGCACTGGATCGGCTACAACCCCTTCTACCCCGAACCGATCGCCGTCACCCCCGGGCTCGGCGAGTGGATGGGCCGCGACTACGTCGAAGATCTCGCCCGCTTCTGCCAACGCAGCGCCGAAGAGGCGTACCTGCGCATCGCCGCCGGCCAGAATCAGACCGGCGTCAAGTACATGGCCGAAAAGCACCGCGCCGACAACCTCCCCTGGCTCGTCTGGGAGCTCTACCCCAAAGCCAAAGAGCTCTTTCTCGTCCGCGATTTCCGCGACGTCTACAGCTCCATGCTCGCCTTCAACCAGAAGTTCGGCCGCCGCGCCTTCGGCCCCAGCCACATCGAAACCGACGAAGAGTTCGCCAGCTTCTTGCGCAACAGCACCATCCGCAACCTCAGCCGCTCCTGGCCCAAGCGCCAGGACCGCGCCCACCTCATCCGCTACGAAGACCTCATCACCAAACCGGAGGAAACCCTGCGCGCCATCCTTGCCTACCTGGAGCTCGATGCCTCCGACGCCACCGTGGCCGGAATGCTGGAGCGCGCCTCCGCCGAAAACCCCGAGATGAAGCGCCACCTCACCAGCACGGACGTCTCTACCTCCCTCGGCCGCTGGAAATCGTCGCTCACTCCCGAGCTGCAAACCGTCGCCAACAACGCCTTCGGCGACGTTCTCCAGCAATTCGGCTACCAGGTCTGAGCGCGTGCGCATCGTTATCGCCGGTCCCCCCAAGACCGGCAACATGTGGCTCAAGTGCCTCCTCGGTCGCGCCTACGGCCTGCGCTGGCTGCGCCCCTTCGAGACCCCCGATCGCGCCGACCTCGCCTCGCTCCTCCCTTGGCTCGCCGCCAACCGCTTCCCTGACAACACCATCTTCCACCAGCACTACGACTACTCGCCCGAGATCGCCGACGCCCTCGAGGCCGTCCCCGCCCACCTCGTCACCATCGTCCGCGACCCCTACGACGCCTTCGTCTCCACCTACCACACCCTGCAGCTCCACGCCGCCGACAACAACCAGAAAGGCCGCAAGTTCACCGAGATCATGGGCAAGCCCCTCGACCACCCCGATGTCATCGACTTCCTCCGCCACGGCGGCTACCGCAATAACCTCCTCAAAGCCCGCGACTGGGCCGCCAGCGGCCGCGCCGTCGTCCTCCGCTACGAAAACCTTATCGCCGACCCCCTCGCCGAGCTGCGCCGAGCGACCGCAGAAATCGCGCAGGTCGCCGCAACCTTTCCCCCCTCTCCCTGCGCACAGGGAGAGGAGTTGGGGGTGAGGGTCCTCTCCGACGACTCGCTCGAAACCGCCATCGACTACTGCCGCGCCGACCGCATGCGCGCCCGCACCAAAGGCGGCGCCAAGCACGTCCGCGCCGCCACCGTCGGCGACTCCCGCGGCAAACTCAGCGAACCGCACCTCAAGATCTTCCGCGAACGGTACGGCGACTTGCTAAGGGGATTGGGCTACGAGGTCCGGTAGCCCCGGCGCCAGTCGCTCAACTCCGCTCCCACCCGAAATCGCGGCAGAGCAGGTCGCACAGTTGGCGGTTGTACGGGGCGAAATACTCCTGCAGCCGCTGCCGTGTCCCTGTGTCGAGCGGCGGGTAGTCGGCCTCGTGATAGACCTTGAACGACGCGGGAGTGTGCGGCCGTAGACCCAGGAATGCCTGGGTCTGATGCAGGATGGCTTCCGGCTCGTCGTAGAAATCCTCGCTCTGTAGAACGAGCACCTGCTCGCGCGGGAACACTTCGAACCACCGCTGAAACTGGTCAACATATCTGCCGCGGGCAAGATAGGAGTGATGCCGCCAAGCCGGTCCCAGCGGATCGTCGCTCGCGGCCAGCCGTTCCGGCTCGCACTCGATGGCTTCAGCAAATGGCAACGGTTCCAAACCGCGCGCCACCTTCATGTGGTACTGGGAATACGCCCGGTCGACCGGGTTGCGTAGCAGGGCAATAAACCGGGCCCGCGGCGCCGCCGCTCGGATGCGCTCGGGCGCCTCCGGATGGAATAGGTAGTACGGGCTGGCTTCACCGACGACCGGATACTCACCCCGCTCGGGAAAATGGGCGAGATACCAGGCAAGACCCTTCTCGTAGTAGCGGTCGAAGAAATGAACCTCCTTGCGGAAGGCGGCGCCAATCTCGGGATGCTCCGTCAAGTAGCGGTAAAGAGAGGTCGTGCCGCCCCGCTGCGTTCCGATGATGATGAAATCGGGCGGTTGCCGGAGGTGTGCCGTCTCAATCCGCCACGAAGGCGGGTCGCGCTCCTCTTCGCGCGCGCCCCTACCCGCTCGATTCGCGACCGGAGACTTCATCAGGTTCCTCGGCTGACGCTCGGGCGATCCCCGCCGTTCGGGCCGTGAGCAGGAACAATCGCCGTTCGCCCAGCCGTCCGATCTCCGTTCGATCGAAGGCGTCCTTGATCGGCGGCTCGATATCCCTGTTCATGTGAGTTTCGAACACCACGGCCTCCCTGGCGTGAGAGCGTAACAAACTGACAACATTCTCGAGCGATCCGATATGCGCCATGATCGAAAAGCTGAATGCGATGTCGCAGACGGGGAGAGCCCCCGTAACGTCCTCCCGGAGATCGGCAACGTGAAACCTGGCGCCGGCGCAGTTCAGCAAGACGGCGAGTCGAACCGCGGCCGTCGTGATCTTTGGGCTGTGTTCGACAAGGTGGGATTCCTTCGCGTTGCCGAGCGCCAGCGCGAAGTAGGATGACATCCCGTAATTGCTGCCGAGGTCGAGAATCGTCTTGCCCGCCAGTGGGAGAGCTTTAGCGATCGCGTCGTACCGCTCCAGAAGATCGTGGCGACGTCCCGGAACCAACGGTTCGCGTCCGTGATAGATCGTTTGGTATGGCATGTCGCGGCGCTTGGTTCCGTAGCGCTCGTCGGGCGCCTTGACGATTCGCCTGGCGTACTCTGCCGCGGAGATCTTCCGCGCGGGGAGGGGCAATCCCAATGCCAGCGCAACGGCGGTTCGGTGATTGCCGTCGACGACGCAGAGGCAGCCGTCGGGCGCTTGGCAAACGAGTACCGGTTCGAGAATGCCCCCCGCCGCCGTCACATCGCTGAGGAGCCGATCGAACTCGCTGCATCGCTGCTCGATCTCGGCGTCCGGCACGCCCTCGCTGAACCGTCTCCTCCAGGAGTGCCCGATGTAGGCTGCGTATGAATCGGCGTCCCCGCTCACAAACGCGAAGTGCGGCGTCTGCGAGACGTGAACACGCGTCCAGTCTCTCCCGTGGAGGCTCTGAAAGTAGCCCACCGTGTACGCATGGTGCTGGGCGAAATAGAGTTCGCCGGGGTCGGCCAGGAACGTTGGCCCTGACCCAAGCTCGTCGGAAACCGAAGCAACCTCTGTAGCCAAACGAAACGTCCCATGTCGAACGGCACAGCGGCCAGCAGACACCACTGTTGCGACCGCCAGTCGTCCAGCTCCGCCCCCGGAATCGTCGTCGCGCAGCGGGTTGCTGCGCCTGACGCCCGATACTACTTGGCCCTCGGAATCGAGTCAAACGCGCCGGCTCACCGGAAACCAAGGTGGTGCTAGCCTTGCCCAGGCGGAAGGATGACCATCGGCTGAAGTCTTCGCGGGGCGTTATCTCGCGAAAGCGTGCAAGCCAACACTTCGGACGGGAGTTCGCGATGGCGACGCAAGAAACCTATCGTCCGCTTGTTCCCGACGATTTCACATTCCATGGGTTCGACGAGTTGATGACGCCGCTGGCAGACACGCTCCACGACATCGGGATTCGCCGCGGCCCCCCCGCCGCATCGACCGTCGAGGACGCCGTGTTCGTCCCAGCCAGGAAAGTGCCCGCGGTCGAGCGAACGCCGGGCAGGCTGGTTCACGAAGGCGGCCTCGTTTATCGCGACGGGCGGCCGATCGAGCTGGCACAGTCGCGCCGTCGTGGGACACGGTGGGGCACGCGCGTGCTTGGAGACTTCTCGCAACCGGTCGCTGTCCATCCCAAACGGCGACTCGACGAGGACATTGTGTACCTTGGCTGGTACTTCGACCATTTCGGGCACTTCTTGATGGAGTCTCTGGCGAGAACCTGGTTCCTGTCCGAGATTCCCCCGTCGGTGAAAGTCGCCTTCCATACGAAACGAAACCGCCCCGCCGGGATCACACAGCAAATCCTGGAGGCGTTCGGCATCCCGCCAGAGCGGATAGTCTGGCTCGAGGAGCCGACGCTGCTGCGCCGGGTCATTGTTCCCGAGCCCCTCTACGAGCTTTCGTGCTCTGCCCATGAGTGGATGCCGCGATCGTTTCGCTCGGTAGCCGCACGGTACATCTCGAACGGGCAACCGTTCGAGCAACCGGTCTACCTCAGCCGCCGCCTGCTGCCCAGTTACTTGCGGCAGATCGTCGGCGAGTTCGAGCTGGAGGAGATCCTGCGCGAAAACGGGTTCCTGATTGCCTACCCGGAGACGATGACGTTCCCGGATCAGGTGCGGCTCTTCAATCAGCACACCGACTTTTTCACCAGCGCCGGGAGCGCGGCCTACAACATCTTGTTCGCTCTCCACGGCCCGACGCTGCACGTTCTGACGTGCGGTATTCCCCGGCAGGACTATTTCTTGGCCCCCGCAGTCGCGGGCGCCCCGTCGGCATACTGCAATGGCTTCGGCCGAGGCGGGCGACCGTCGATCAACACGACTCCGGTCCTGGCGGATCTTCCCACGATCGCCGACTATCTGGAGACGAGCGGTTTCCTCAGGAAGCGGTTGCGGTCGAGACTGGCCAGCCAAGCGGTTGGGTTGCAGGAGCGCTTCGACGAGGCGTGGCTCTACGCCAGCGTGCGCGATGTCCCAACAGGGGAAACCCTCGCTTCGGAGATCGAGCAGGAAGCGTCGGCGTTGGCTCGAACATCGTGGCCCGTTGCCTGGATGCTGGCTCAGCATCACTCCCTCAGAGACGCTTCCCTGGTGGCGGATCTGGCGCGGCAATTCATCGCGTTGGTCGCTACGGAGCGCGACATGAGCCGGCTCGCTCAACATCGCCGGGATATCGAAGCCGCCGCCACGAAAATCACCCGAGCGTGCGACGTTGCCACGGCTGCCCAGTTGCGCGCAACGCTCGCACATCGGTTCTTGGTCGACGTTGCTTCGGGGCAGAAACAGAGGGACCGCGTGCCTGCCGCGGCAATCTCTGCGTCGTCTGGCTGAGGAGCGAGTCAGGTTCGGCGCGTGGGCTTGGCCAGTCGCCGAGCCTCTCGTGATTGCTGCCTCGTCTGGCGCACGACAGTCAGTCTGGCGTAGGTTCTGCCGGGATCCGGCGCGTCACGACGGCGAGAGATCCGTCGGCCTGTCGTTCGACCGCCCTGAAGGAAGAAAATCGCAGCCGTTCGCCTTTGAACGTGGCGTAATTCGTGCGGTTCGACCAGTGCGTCACGTTTTCTGACACCGACCCTTGGTACGCGATGTCGTCGCCGACGCTATACCAGTCGAGGTGCAGGGCTTCGTAGGGCTCGTAAACCCGCAATCCTTTCTTCTTGCGTCGGAATGGCTCGCCAGCCCGATGGACGGCGAAGACCGTGTCGAATGGCGCCTCGATGAACGCCACCGGCCCGTGGGACGTTTCCGCAAACTCGGGCTCCTGTTGCCACAGGCGCCTGATATGACGATTCATGACGCGATTGAAGAGGGGGTACGCTACGGGGATATCCCGGATGCGAAGCATCGGACCCACGCAGGACGCGTGGCGGAAAAGCGAGAGGAGTTCCCGGTAGACGGCGATGGCGCGCGGATCGGTTATAGACAGGTCGATGTCGCAATCCGTCACAATGTAATCGCTGGGTTCGGCCCAGTCGCTGAAGAAATCTTGAACCGTCTCATCGACGGCGTTCAACTCCTCCGGGTCGGCGATCTTCGCGCGCCGGTAGACTCTCGCTCCGTTCGCTTCGAGTTCGGCAAGCAGGGCCACGGTGTCCGGGTCGTCGCTGCCGTTGTCGTGGATGACGATCTGACAGTCCGCGGTCTGCCGACGGTAGGACGCGATCACCTGCCGCAAGTAGTCAGCACGGTTGTAAGAAACGACGATCAGGGGAATGGGACGCGCTCGACATGCTGCGATCGGTACGGATCGCCGGCCGGATTCTTCGCTGCCAAGAGCGGCTTCTACCGCCTCGACTGGCAGCGCCGCCGCCAGCGCCTGAACGTCAATCTCCGGCTCCCGCGGCTCGCACCGTTGCTCGGCTTCAGCCAACTCTGCGACGGATCGCGGACGAAACGGTTCGCTCTGGGGATTGGACGACGTCGAGAACCAGTCATGGAACTTGAACCCTTCGCCCGCGATTTCATCGGTGAGCTCCATCCACAGGCTCGGGATCCCGAGCGCGTCCGCGAAAACCAAGCCGTGAAGAGAGGAACTGACGATGGCTTGGCACTCGCGCAAGTCCCGAAAGAATGCTTCCGGCGGTAGTCGCACATCAAGGACTACCACTCCGTCACGCCGCGCCGCTTCGGCAATAAACGGGTGCAATCGGTCAACGTAATGCGGAACGAGGCCCAGCGCGTAGCGCGGTCGCTCGGCTTTCGTCAGGCCGAGGTGGGCGCCCACCAGAACCGCGGGATCGCCCAGCGGCACGTCGGGGATGCGCAGACCCGCCTTTCTCACCTCGGCGAACGTGAGCTTCCCGCGCAGCGCGAAGATCCTTGCCGCATCCGCGCTCCCGATTCCTCGTGCCGGATGGATGAGCCCCGTACCCCAAACGTGACTCTGCGCCGTCGCCGTCGAGAGCAGGCTGCCGATGGCCAGGAGATGTGGCTGGTCGCGATCCCCCGTCCACCGCGCCGGTCGTCCGGGAACGGCCTCGAC
>CALMZR010000200.1 GCA_937870845.1 uncultured Chloroflexota bacterium | reverse complement strand
GTAGGGGCGCTGCGTGCCGCGCCCGTCGGCCGCAAGCCGACAGAAAGCCCTCCCGAGAGCCAGGATCACCTGCCTACGGCGACTTCGCCGGATCGCGGCCCTCCCGTTCGAAGCCGGACGTCCCCGGCAGCACCAGATTGGTCGGCCCATCTGTCAGCCGGCGCAGCCGCTCGCCGAGTTCCTGCTTGTCCCGCAGCGCCCACCCGACGAAGCCGATCACCGCCAAGCCGACCGCCAGTCTCTTGATCATCGCCTCTACCCTTCCCGCGCGCAGCACATCAGCCCGCTTGGCCGCCGAGCGCCGTCGCGACCCGGCGCAGCCGCGCGGCGGCCTCCGTTGCCACGGCCTTCACCGCGTCATTGCTCCCGGCGACCCCGAGCATCGCCTCCGGATCCACCGCGACCACCTCGGAGCGCCCCTGCACCTCGCGGACAGTGACGTTGCACGGCAGAAGCAACCCCAGACCTGGCTCCGCCTGCAAACCCCGATGCGCCAGGGCCGGGTTGCAGGCGCCGAGGATGACGTACGGCTCCATCTCCACCCCCAGCTTCTGCTTCATCGTATCGGCCACGTCGATCGTCGTCAGCACGCCGAAGCCCTCCGCCTGCAGCGCCGCCGTAGCCCGTTCGACCGCTTCGCCAATCGGCGCGTCGACCACCGCCGTGAACCCCAAGGGCGTCGCCCGCTCCATGCCATCTCGTCCTTTCATCGCCGTGTCCCTCATGCCTGTCCGCTCACGATCGCCATGCCGTTGCGAACGACGAGGTAGACGCCCACCAGCGCCACGAGCACCGAGAACGCCCTCGCCAGCATCCGCTCGTCCGCGCGTCCCGACAGACGCCCGCCCAGCACTCCTCCCGCCAGCCCGCCGACGATGAACATCGCCGCCACCGCGAGGTCCAAGCCGCCGCTCCCCACGTGCGCCGCGATCCCAGTCGCCGAGTTGAAGGCGATGATCACCAGCGACGTTCCAACCGCCATCGCCACCGGCAGATCCAACGCCAGCACGAGCGCCGGCACGATCAGAAAGCCTCCGCCAACGCCGAAAAAGCCGGTCAAGACCCCCACCGTCAGACCCGCAATCGGCGCCTTCCAGCCGACGCGCGTTTCGTGCGAACCTGCCTCGGACGGTGGCGAGGGGCGGCGCATCCACATGCGCCCGGCCACGGCCACCATCATCAGGCCGAACAACAGCAGTATCCATGCACTAGAAACCTGATGGCTCAGCCACGTCCCGGCGAAGGCGCCCGCGATCCCGAACAGGCCAAATGCCACGGCCACACGCACGTTGACCCTTCCCGCCCGCGCGTGCGGCAGCGCCCCCGCCAAGGCCGACGCCCCCACGATGGCCAGCGACGTCGCCGTCGCCGCCTGCACCTCCAGACCGATGACATAGACGAGGATCGGCACGGTGAGGATCGACCCGCCCCCGCCAACCAACCCGAGCAGCAACCCGATCAGGGTTCCAAACAGGACAGAAAGCGCAGCTTGGTGAGGCATTATCCCGGCGAAGTCCACCAACGATCACCGCTCCAGGGGCTGTCCCGCCTCGACCCAGGCGATGAGTCCCCCCGCGAGGCTCTTGACATCGCGAAATCCTGCGCCAATCAGCTCCTCCGCGCTGTACAGGCTACGCCGGCCGCTGCGGCAGACGGTGACCACCGGGGCATCAGGATCGAGCTCCCGCATGCGCGCCGCCACCTCCCCCATCGGCATCAGCACGCTCCCCGGCATGCGGCCCCTGGACCACTCCTCCGGCTCGCGCACGTCGACCACCTGCACCCCGCTCGCGGCCGTTCCGCGCAGAAACTCCGCCACCGTGATCTCGGGAACGTCCGGCAGCGCCGGCTGCCCAAGCGCGCCGCCCAGCAAATTGCCCAGCATCGCCATCCTTTCGTCACGTCCTCTCTGCTCGCGCCAACCCTTCACGCGGTCGGCAGCCCCGCCTCGACCCACGCGCTCATGCCGCCTGGCACGGTTGCAATCCGCTCCATGCCGCGCTGCTGCAACACGCTCGCCGCGACCGCGGAGCGGTAGCCCGTTCCACAGATGACTGCGGCCGTCTTCCCATTCAGTTCCAGATTTGCGTCGCCGCGGACAATCGACCCGGCAGCGACATTCGCCGCCCCGGCAACGTGCCCCGCGGCCCACTCGGCCGCATCCCGCACGTCGATGACGCGCAGGCCGTCGCTGTTCTGGCCAATCCACCGCGCCAGCTCCTCAACGGAAATCTCTCCCAGAGACCCTATTGGCCGTCCGCTCGCAAGCCACGCCTCTATGCCTCCGCCCAGGAATCCGGCCACGGCGTCGACTCCGATCCGCCGCAGCTCGCGGAGCGCCTCGTCGTACCGGCCGTCATCCGGGAGCACCAGTGCCACCTGGCGTTCATACGGCGCCAACCACCCTGCCCAGATGGCGAAATTGGATCCCAACCCCACCGAAACCGAACCGGGGACGTGGGCCGCCGCAAACTCGGCCGCATCCCGTGCGTCGATGACCAGGCCGCCCCCGGCTTGCAGCGCGGCGAGCTCGTCGGGCGAAAGGGAACCGCCCCGCGGCAGATCGCGCAGCAGCGCGGGGCCAACCTTGTTGACTCGCTTCATCGTCGGGTAATAGGCGGGTGGCTGCGGCATGCCTTCCATCACCGCGCGGACGAACGCCTCCTTTGATTTGGCCTGGAACGCGTAGTTGAACCGCTTCTCCTGGCCGATGGTCGTCTGCGCGGCGTCGCCAATCCTCTTGCCGCAGGGGGAGCCCGCTCCATGGCCGGGGTAGACGACCGCCTCATCCGGCAGCGCCGCCAGTCGTTCGGTCACGGTCTGGTAAAGCTGATCGACCAGCCCGCCCAGCTTCTCCTCGCCCAGCAGATCGGGGCGGCCAATCTCCCCGGCAAACAGGATGTCTCCGGAGAACATGACCACCGGCGTATCGCTGGCCGGATCGAGCAGAAGGTACGAGACGTGCTCCGGCGTGTGCCCGGGCGTCCAGAACGCCCGCATCCGCAGCGCGCCAACGCGAACGATGTCCCCGTCGTCGAGCGGAACGTGCGGGAACTCCGTGCCGCCGAGGCGACCCGCGTACACCGTGGCCCCCGTCGCCTCCGCCAGCTCCCGCGACCCGCTGACGAAATCGGCGTGGACGTGCGTCTCCAGGATGGCCACGATCTCGTACCCGTTGCTGGCCGCCCAGGCCAGGTAGTCGTCCACGTCGCGGCGCGGATCGATAATCGCGGCCCGCCCGGAGGCCGGGTCGGCCACCCCGTAGGCGACCTGCGCCAGACCCGGGGTATAGAAGCGCTCGATGATCATAGGGTTCCTCCCAGTCTGCTGACCCGTGCCGGCTTCCATGGTCCTCACGTCATCAATCAGCCGCGGCCGCTGTCGGGCGCTCCCGCGCGGCGATCTCGCGCATCACCTGCGAGACATCGATGTGCGCCGCTTCGTACTCGGCCGGCGACCGCACGTCGACCACGGTGGCCGACGCCATCAACTCGCGCGGCTCCGCCGGTTGCACCTTCGCCATGGTTGCCATTCCCCTCATCGGTCCCAAATCGATCGCGTTCGCGGCATCGCGCGACCGAGAGCCCTACCGCCCCGCCCGCGCCAGCGCCTTCACCGCCTGGCGCACCGCTTCGTCCGAGCCATCGAATTGCTCGGGGTTTTGCAGGCAATAAAGGGCGAAGCTCTCCACCATCTCCAGGCTCAACCCGTTGAGCGCCGCCTTGACCGAGGCGAGCTGATCGAGGATCTCCAGGCAGTCCCGCCCCTCGTCGATCATGCGCTGAATCCCCTGCGTCTGGCCTTCGATCCGCCGCAGTCGACGCTGCAGCTCGTCACGCTTCGCTTCTTCGAGGTTATGCACGCTGGGCATGCTGCTCTCCCTGGTCCTTCACCATCGCTATCTGATCGCATTATAGGGGTAGGGGGTATGAGTATGCAAGTGCGTCACGAACGACCCCTGCGATCGCTCGCATCCGATTCAGGTCAGCCAGACTGCGCGGCTATACTCGTCCCATCAAGGCGCGGGAGAAGCCGAATCGTTGGCCGGCGCGCCAGTCGCCCGCCGGCCCGAGCGCGAGGGAGCGAGATGAGCGATCGGGCGGGACATCGTGGCGCGGGCGCGGGGACGCACGCGGCAGCCATCGAAACGCTGTTTCAGGAGGCCCGCGAGTTCCCCCCGCCCCCCAACTTCGCCGCCCAGGCCAACATCAGCCACCCCGCCATCTACGACCAGGCCTCCGCCGACCCCGAAGCCTGGTGGGCCGCCGAAGCCGCCCGCCTCGACTGGTACCGCCTCTGGGACACGATCCTCGACTGGGACCCGCCCTTCGCCAGGTGGTTCGTCGGCGGCCAGCTCAACGTCTCCGTCAACTGCCTCGACCGCCACGTCAACGCCGGCGGCGGCGACAAAATCGCCTACTACTGGGAAGGCGAGCCCGGCGACCGCAAGACCCTCACCTACAACGACCTCTACACCGAGGTCAACAAAGCCGCCAACGCCCTCAAAGAGCTCGGCGTCCGCCGCGGCGACCGCGTCGCCATCTACATGCCGATGATCCCCGAGCTTCCCATCGCCATGCTCGCCTGCGCTCGCATCGGCGCCCCGCACACCGTCGTCTTCGGCGGCTTCTCCGCCGAGGCCCTCGCCGACCGCATCAACGACTCCCAGGCGAAACTCGTCATCACCGCCGACGGCGGCTACCGCCGCGGCAAGGCCAGCGGCCTCAAGGTCAACGTCGACGAGGCCGTCGCGCGGACCCCCAGCGTCGAGCACGTCCTCGTCGTGCGCCGCACCGAGCAGGACGTGACTATGCAGGACGGCCGCGACCTCTGGTGGCACGACCTCGTCCCGCCCCAACTCGACTGGTGCGAACCAGAGCGGATGGAGAGCGAGGACATGCTCTACCTCCTCTACACCTCCGGCACCACCGCCAAACCGAAGGGCATCCTCCACACCACCGGCGGCTACCTCACCGGCGTCGCCAGCACCCACCGCAACGTCTTCGACATCAAGCCCGACGACGTCTACTGGGCCGCCGCCGACATCGGCTGGGTCACCGGTCACTCCTACATCGTCTACGGCCCCCTCGCCAACCACACCACCGGCCTCATCTACGAGGGCACGCCCGACTTCCCCGACCCCAGCCGCTGGTGGGACATCATCGAGCGCTACGGCGTCACCATCCTCTACACCGCACCCACCGCCATCCGCGCCCACATGAAGTGGGGCCCCCAGCACGCCGAGCAGCACGACCTCTCCTCGCTGCGCCTTCTTGGCGCCGTCGGCGAACCGATCAACCCCGAAGCCTGGATCTGGTACCACGAGCACATCGGCGGCGGCCGCTGCCCCATCGTCGACACCTGGTGGCAAACCGAAACCGGCGGCATCATGATCTCCCCCCTCCCCGGCCTCACGGTCACCAAACCCGGCTCCGCCGCCAAACCGCTCCCCGGCGTCTTCGCCGACGTCGTCGACGACCGGGGCGAGCCCGTCCCCCTCGGCGAAGGCGGGTACCTCGTCCTCACCCGCCCCTGGCCCTCCATGCTGCGCGGCATCTACGGCGACCCCGAGCGCTACAAGACCACCTACTGGAGCAAGTTCCCCGGCCTCTACTTCCCCGGCGACGGCGCCCGCCGCGACGAAGACGGCGACTACTGGCTCATGGGCCGCGTCGACGACGTCATGAACGTCTCCGGCCACCGCCTCTCCACCACCGAGATCGAGAGCGCCCTCGTCGACGACAAGCGCGTCGCCGAGGCCGCCGTCGTCGGCCGCGCCGACGACGTCACCGGCGAAGCCATCTGCTGCTTCGTCATCCTCAAATCTCACGTCGAGCCCAGCCCCGCTCTGGGCGAGGAGCTGCGCCAGCACGTCGCCCACAAGATCGGCCCCATCGCCCGCCCCCGCCAGCTCATGTTCACGCCCGACCTGCCCAAGACCCGCTCCGGCAAGATCATGCGCCGCCTCCTGCGCGACATCGCCACCGGCCGCCAGCTTGGCGACACCACCACCCTCGCCGACGCCGGCGTCGTCGAATCGATCCGCGACGCGACCCGCGCCGCAACCGACGACGAGTAGCGGAGAAAGCAAGACCTGGGGCTCCGCTTGGACCGATCTTCGTTCCCATGCACCGCGTGTCATTCCGACTTGAGTTTGGACAACGTGGGCCCGTGCCGGCTCGGCGGGGCGAGGCGGGGGCAGGACCGATGCGGCCGAAACGGGGGTCAGGCGGCCTTGGGCGGGCCGCGGCGCAGCACGGGACAGCGCGGGGCCGGTCCCGGGCACTGCCCCACCTGGCGTCCGGGGGACTTTCCGCGCGGTCGGGGAGGTTTGGCCGGGGTGCCCAAGGTGGCCAAAAGCGCCCCCAGCGCGCGCCGCACCCGGCCCGGGCTGAACGCGCCCGGCGCGACGGGACGCTCCCAGGGCAAGCGCGCGTCGGCGACCAGATCGCGCCCCAACCACAGTTGCCACAGCGCGGTGGCCAGCAGCCAGCTCCAGCGGTCGGCGCGCTGGGGGGTGCGCACCCGCGGCAGCGTCCAGCCCAGGTCCTGCTTGAGGAAGCGGAAGGCGTGCTCGACGGCGAAGCGGCGCTGATACCACCCCCACACCTGGCGCAGGTCGGCCGGCAGCTCCGGCCCGTGCCAGACCAGCCACAGCGGCTTGGGCGGCTCCTCGCGGCGGGGCAAGCGCGCCAGCGTGACGCGCAGCACCGTCAGCTCGACGGCGGCGGCCTGCTGGGTGTGCAGCCGCGTCCAGACGTCGATGGTGACGGCGCCGTACCGGGCATCCTCGTCGCGCTGGGTGCGATCGGGGTCGCCGTGGGTGGCCGGGTCGGCGCAGCGGAAGGCCGGACCGTGCGTGGGCGGCCGCCCCGTGCCGCCGTACTCCCCCGGGGGCCGGTAGAAGCGGCGGTTGCACGCCAGCCGGGCCAGGAGGTCGACGCCCAGTTCGGCGGCGACCAGCGCCCCCACGTCGTAGTGGCTGTCCAGCAGCAGCAGCGGGCGCGCCGCGCCCGCGCCCCGCGCCGCCTGCGCCGCGCGGACTTGGCGGATGGCCAGGGTGGTGGCCGTGCCGGCCGCTAGGTCGCGCCGCCCCAGCTCCAGCGGCAAGACCCAACTGCCGCTCGGTTCCGGGACCGCCGCCAGCCATTGGTACTCCCAGCTCCCCACGATGCCGCTCTCGGGCAGCCCGCTGCCGGTCCAGCGTCCCCAGGTCCGTTCGGGGCTGGTCTTGGCCGCCGGGCGCGGCCAGATCGACCCGTCCAACGCCCACAGCAGCCGACCGTCGACGGCGGCCTGCGGCATCGTGGCGGCGAACAACCGGCGCAACGCGGCCGCGTCGAGCGAGCCGTCGCTCAACGCATCGCTCACGCTGGCCCAGCCGCGGCGAAAGCCCGGCGCCAGGCTGTGGCGGACCAGGCTCGCGGCCCGCTCGCCCGTCAACACCGCGTCGAGCAGCTCGAACAGCGCGTCGCGCCGCAGCCCGAGCGCCGTCTGGTAGAGTTCGGCGCGAAAGCGCGCCAGCGGGGCGACAGGTGTGGTAGCCATGTCGCCGATTATCCGCCTCTCGGCGCGCTTTCGCTCGCGGCTCTGTCATTTGTCCAAACTCAAGATTCCGAGCGAAGCGAGGAATCTCGGCCCACTGACGAACACGTTCGAGGAAGCCTCGCCGGGTCCCGCAGCAATCGCTCCGTCGCCAGACGCTTCAGGGTCGCTCCGGCTTGTGACCAGCCACAAAGAGGAACAGGGGAATGCGCCGCCGCCGCTCGAATTCCCCCTCGTCAGTGAATCGTTCACGCCTCGGAGCGGACTCGCGCACCGCATCCAGGACGAACCCCGCCTTCTGCATCGCCGCAACGTACGTTTCAATCGTCCGGTGAAACTTCACCACGCGCCCCCCGAGCCACGAGGTGACGCGCGGCCCTTCGACGAAGTAGTCATCCACGATCCAATTCGCCCGCTTACCTTCACCCCAGCCGCGAGCACACGACGTGATGACCGGATGCTCGATCGAAAACACGAGCTTCCCGCCGCCGACCAGCGCGCGATACACCCCGGAGAGGATAGTCTCCACCTGCTCAACGTAATGCAGCGCCAGGCTCGATACGACCAGATCAAACGCCTCATGAGGAAACGCCCATTCCTCGATCGACACGTGCATCACCCGCCCAGAGCTTCCGCCCAGGATTCCCTCTGCCGCCCCAA
>CALMZR010000199.1 GCA_937870845.1 uncultured Chloroflexota bacterium | reverse complement strand
CTGCTCTATTCGGGCGCCAAAGATCGGGCTGCACGGGCCGGCGCCGCCCTGGCCGAGCGCGGTGCGGAGACGATCCACGTGACGGAAGCCGAGGCCGTGTTCGTCGCCCTCGACCCACTGGATGATGACATTGTCGTCCTCGCTGGCGTTGTAGTCGAGGCGACTCGAATGTTCTTCGCCCACGATCGCCGCCGTAAAGTAGTCATACGTCCCGGAATCGACGCCCGCGCCGAAAAGATGCAACTCGTGGTCGGGCCAACCTCGTCGAACATCGCTCCAGCGAAGGACCTTGCCCTGAGCTCCCGGCTCCCACATTCGCCGGAGCTCGTCGACGGTAATGGCATCCGCCCACGTGTTTTTCGGGTGCGCGACAACCGCCAAGCCATCGTACGCCGTCGGCAGTTCGACGAATTCGACGCCGCCCTTTCTGCAAAGTTCGACCTCCGCAGATCCAATCGGCCGCGAAGCGCCCGTCGCATCCACTTCGCCCGCGCAGAACTTCTGAAACCCCGCGCCGGTTCCGGCGCCAACGCAGCACATGCGGCACGCCGCGCGTCAGGACCAGCTCGAAACGGCGCTCGGAGGGGTCCATGCGCAGCAACAGGCGGCGGGCCCGCGGGCTGACGCGGATCGACACCGGCGCGCCGGTGTGCATGAACATCATCGGTGGACCCCCGTGCAGCCCCAACTGCCCAACGAACGGCTGTGCTGGTCCCGGGGAAATCTGCGTGGACAGCGTTTCGTGCGACTCCTCGCAGCCCGCCCCGGCGTGCGGGACGCCGTGCTCATAGCGCGGCGCGCAGGACGGGCTTGCCCACGGCGGTCTCTTTTGCGCCCCCAACGGGCATTGCGGGCGCGACGCTTGGGGCTGAGCCGGCGCCGCGGCGAGGCGCGCCAGCACAGACCGGCGCGGCCGGCAGCCGGCGGATCGGACCATGCCGCCGGTTGCGACGGGCGCCCGTAGGTCGAGGAGTCGAGGAGTCGTCACCATGGACGCTGACCGCTTCGACGCTTTGCTGCGTGCTCTGCTGACGAGTCCGACCCGCCGCGGGGCGTTCCGGCTCCTGCTGGGGACCGGGCTGACTGGCGTTTTCGGTCCCGGCGGCGAGTCTGCCGCAGCCAGGAAGGGCGGCAAGAAGAAAAAGAAGAAGAAGCGCAAACCCGAGTGCGTCCGCGACGCGGACTGCCTGGGCAACGATCACTGCTGCGGCGGCGTCTGCCTGCAATGCTGCCAGGACGAGCACTGCCTCGGGTTCAACGAGACCTGCTGCCCCAGCGGCAACTGCAAGCGCCCCGACGAGGAGTGCTGCGGCCCGGGCGGAGCCTGTCCCCAGGGAAAGCACTGCTGCGGGACCGGGATCTGCCGCGAGTGCTGCGGCAAGCAGCATTGCCCCGAAGAGAACTCCATCTGTTGCACGGTCGGCTTTTGCACGCGCACCGACCCGTTCGAGCAGTGTTGCACGGATGCGGACTGCGCCGGCGAGCTTGGGCGCTGCTGCACGTTCCCGAACGGGGCGACCGGCTGCCGGGAGTGTTGCGAAGACCAGCACTGCGCGACGGGGGAGCGGTGCGATTGGGCCTACCGCTGCTATCCCTGTTTGCCGGTCGGCGCGTACTGTGCCGACGGGCCCGACGACGGTTTCTGTTGCAGCTACAACTGCGAGCCGTTCTCCGAGGAGACGTTCTTCGGCAGGTGCGCGGGGTAGCCCCGCGCACGGGACCGGGGCGAGGGGCGGCGGCTGGGCGCCGGCTTGATGCCGGGACCCCCTCACCCCAACCGCCGCCCAGACGGCGCCCGGCCCCGTGCGCGGGGCACGGGGCTGTTCGCGTTTGGGGCAGTGTTTGCGTCTGGACGTGGTTTGCCAAGTGTGCCACGTGCGCCAAGCGCGGCGGGATGGGGTGGTTGGCAATCTTCCGCCGCCAAGGACGTCCGCGTCGGCCCGAAAGCGTCCATGCGCATCGCGCACTATGGCTCCCGCAGCATCCCGATCCACGGCGCTTCGGCGCCGATGGTCGTCGGGGCGCCGTGGCCGGGCAGGACCCGCGCAGCGGGCGGCAGCACCGCGACGAGGCGGCGCAGGCTGGCGTTCATGACCGCCTGATCGGCGCCGGGCAGATCGGTGCGGCCGTGGCCGCCGGGGAAGAGGACGTCGCCGCCGAGGAAGATTTCCCTGTTCTCATCGACGAGGGCGATGTGGGAGGGGTCGTGCCCTGGAAGATGCATGACGGTGAAGACATGGCCGCCGAGGGGGACGGCAGCGCCGTCGGCGAGGGTTTCGTCGGTCTCGACCGGGGGAACCTCGACGGGGAGCATGCCGAAGAACGAGGTCGGGTTGGCGAGGTTGTCGACGGCCAGGGGATGCGCGGCGAGCGGCGCGCCGGTCGCCTCCCGG
The DNA here is from genome assembly GCA_937870845.1 of uncultured Chloroflexota bacterium. GTDB lineage: Bacteria > Chloroflexota > Chloroflexia > Thermomicrobiales > UBA6265 > JACCXM01. The sequence goes on along the minus strand of CALMZR010000199.1, from coordinate 5,803 downwards.
AGCGCCCTGGCGTCGGCGACGTGGTCCCAGTGGGTGTGGGTGATGACGATGCGACCGATCGTCCAGCCGCGCGCCGCCGCCTCGGCGACGATGGCGGCGGTCGTCTCGTGCGGGGCGTCGATGACCAGAGCCTCGTTTTTCTCTGTGTCTGCGACCAGGTAGGCGTTGGTTTCCACGGGACCGCCGACAAAGGTCAGGATTTCCAGGGGCATAAATCTGTCTCCTTGAGCGATTCGCGCAGGGGGGCATTGTGACGCATCCCGCGATGGATCACATTCGCCCTGTTGACAGCCGCAGCCCCGCGCCCTACGCTACTAAAGCGTTTTAGTAAGGCGTGGGCGGGCCGGTGAGCGATCGTCGCGTGACCATTCGTTCCGTCGCGGACGCGGCCGGGGTGTCGATGTCGACCGTCTCCAACGTCCTCAGCGGGCGCTACGGGCAGATGGCCCCGGAGACGCGCGAGCGCGTGCTGGCGGCCATCGCGCGGCTGAACTACGAGCCGAATCATGTCGCGCGCAGCCTCGTCACCCGGCGCACGGCGACCATCGGGCTGATTATGAGCGAGGTGACGAATTCGCTCTATCCCCCGGTCACGGTTGGCGCGGAGGAGGCCTGTCGCGAGGCGGGATACGGGCTGCTGCTGGCCAACGCGGAGGACGCCGCCAGCGAGCAGCGCGCCGTTGCCCTGATGCGCGCCAAGCAGGTCGACGCCCTGGTCGTCTTCGCCGTCTCGCTGCTGGATGCGGAGAGCGAGGAGTTGCATGCCATCCAGGCGGCGGGGACGCCGGTGGTGGCGATAAACCGCGCGTTGCCGGTCGCCTCGCCGCTGTCGGCGGTCTGGTTCGATCACCGCGGCGGGGGGCGGCAGGCGACCCGGCACTTGATCGAGCTGGGGCACCGGCGCATCGCCCACATCGCCGGCCCGGCCAACCGCCTCACGGGCATTCAGCGTAGGCAAGGGTACGAGGAGGCGCTGCGGGAGGCGGGCCTCGCGCCCGACCCGGCTTTCATCGCCGTCGCGGACGATTACTCCTTCGCCAGCGGCGAGCTGCTGATGGCGCGGCTCTGGGAGGAGCGGCCGACGGCGGTCTTCGTGGCCGGCGACGCCATGGCGCTGGGAGCCATCCGCACCCTCTCCCGCCTCGGGGCGCGCATCCCCGACGATTGCTCGCTGGCGGCGTTCGGCAACCCCGATTTCGTGCGCTACGCGACCCCGGCCATCACCACGGTCGATCTGCCGGTCTCCGCCGCCGGCCGCGCAGCGGTGGAACTGGCGCTGAGGAGGATGGAGCGCCCGGAAGAAAAGGAGGTGCGGATGCTGGAGACGTCGCTGCTGATTCGAGAGACGACGGCGCGGGTGACAGGGTGACAGGGTGTCGGGGTGTCGGGGTCAACAATCCCCTGTCACCCTGTCACCCTGTCACCCAGACACCCTCGGAGATGGACAAGGAGGTCGCTTTGGGCACGTCAGCGAAGACCGGACTCGGGCATCGCATGCATCGGCGGGCGTTCGCGGGGGCGGCGGCGGGGGCCGCCATCGCCGGGCCGGCGCTGCTGCGCGCGCCGCACGCCGCGGCGCGGCAGGAGATGACCGAGCTCGATTTCACGATCTGGAACTACGCCGCCGACATCGTCCAGGACAACATCGACCGCTTCCAGGCGATCAACCCCGATATCACCGTCCGGTTGAGCGACTTCGGCTGGCCGGTCTTTCGCGAGACGATGGTCAACCGCTTCATCTCGCAGACGCCGACGGACGTGACCTACAACGGCGGCAACTGGCTCAACGAGTTCGCGGCCGCCGGCTGGGTGGTCTCGCTGGACGACTACTTCGACTGGGCGGCCGGGTACGAAGACAAGGTGCTCCCCTTCGCTTGGCAGGACATGACCTTCAACGGCAACGTCTACGGGCTCCCCTACTACGCCGACACGATCACCTTCATGTACAACGCCCAGATCCTGGAGGACGCCGGCATCACGGCGCCGCCCGCGACCTGGGACGAGGTGACGGAGCAGTCGCTGCAACTCAAGGACGAAGGCATGGAGTCCCCCTTCGTCTACGAGTTCACCAACACGCTGCCCAACGTCAGCGAGGCGTTCGCCAGCATGGTCTTCGGCCGCGGCGGGGAACTGATCGACGAGGAGATGAACCCCCTCTGGACCGACCCGGAGAGCCCGGCCGCGCGGCAGTTGAACTGGCTGGTGGACGCCAAGAACGAGCTCGGCATCCTCACCATCATGGACCACGAGACGACGATCACGCGGGCCATGAACACCGGGCAGCACGCCTTCACGGTGATGTTCAACTACAACCTGGCCGCGCTCAACAACGCGGCCAACTCGCCGCTGGCCGGGCAGTTCGCCCTGGCCCTGATGCCGGGCGAGACGCACGAGTGCTACGGCTTCGCCAAGTTCTACAACATGACCCAGATGGCGGTGAACCGCGGCGACGAGGTGATCAACGCGGTGGGTGAGTTCATCCAGTACTTCGCCGGCGAGGTCGACGGCGAGTACCCGGTCGCCAAGCGCTGGGCGGTCGAGCAGGGCCTCGGCTTCGGCCAGACCGCGCTGCTGGACGACCCGGAGGTGATCGAGGCCTTTTCGGCCTGGATCGACGTCGACTTGTGGCGCGAGCAGCTGGAGCTGGCCCGCGCCCGACGGCAAGCCATCTGGTACGGCATCTGGAGCGAGAGCTTCCACCCGCTGCTGGGCCAGGCCCTGGCCGGGGAGATCACCGCCGACGAGTGTTTGCAACTGATGGCGGACTCGTGGAACGAGCTGAAGGCGAGCGTGCAAGGGTGACGGGTGTCGGGTGTCGGGTGTCGGGTGTTAGAGCGTCGTGCCCACGTCGTGTCCTTCCGACGAAGGAGGGCTCCCAAGAATCATCTCGGCGTTCAGCGCAGCGTCGGCGCCGGGAGCCGAGATTCCTCGCTTCGCTCGGAATGACACACCATCTGGATCGCGCCGTAGGGTGACGCGGTGATCGGCGAGGCACGGGAATCGGACGGTCGAGGGATCGAGCAACCGAGGAGCGGCGAGGTTGCCTCCCTCCGACAGCCGACACCTAACACCCGTCACCCGTCACCCTCGTGGACCGGTCTGCTCATGGCCGCGCCGGTCATCCTGCTGGTGGCTGTTTTCACGATCTACCCGGTCGGGCGGGCGCTCTACCAGAGCACGCGCATCGAATCGCCCATCTTCCCCTCGCGGTTCGTGGGGTTGCAGAACTACCGTGAGGTGCTGGGGGGGATGTTCTTCGCCGATGCGGCGTGGAACACGGTGCGCTTCGCCGCGGTCGTCGTGCCGCTGCTGATCGTGCTGGGGGTGGCCACGGCGCTGCTGCTGAACGAGTCGTTCGTGGGGAACGCGCTGCTGCGGGTGGGGATGCTGCTGCCGTGGGCGCTGCCGGCGACGGTGGCCGGGCTGATCTGGAAGTGGCTCTTCCTCGATAGCTTCGGCGCGCTCAACGCCGGGCTCTACTCCGTGGGATTGATCGACGATTACATCCCCTGGCTGACCACGCCGGGGCTGGCCCAGACGGCGGTGGTGGTCGTCTTCATCTGGACGCAGCTGCCGCTGGCGGCCGTCTTCCTGCTGGCGGCGTTGCAGGCGATCCCGAACGAGCTGTACGACGCGGCGGCGGTGGACGGGGCGGGGCTCGTCGAGCGGTTCCGGATGGTGACGTTGCCGGGCATCCGGCCGATGCTGGTCATCGTGGCGCTGTACGAGACGCTGATGGCCTTCACCAACTTCGACATCGTCTACTCCCTGACCCAGGGCGGGCCCGGCACGACGACGACGATGGTGACGTATTTCACCTGGGTCGAGAGCTTCAAGAAGCTCGATTTCGGGGCCGGCTCGGCGCTGGCCGTCATCATCGCCCTGGCCTCGCTGGCGGTGATTCTGGTCCTGGTGCGCGCCATCCCGAAGGGGGCGCTGGTGGAGGAGGGCGCGTGAGCCGGCGGTCGCCGCTGCGGCGGGTCGTGGTCTACGGCGGGGCGCTGCTGCTGGCGTTCTTCTGGTTCGCCCCGTTCGTGGTGGTGTTTCTGGGGAGCGTGCTGCCGGAGGTGAACCTGGTCTCGTTCCCGCCCAACTGGTTCGCCGACCCGCCGAATCTGCAAACCTACGCGTACATCTTCACCGGCAAGATTCCGGAGGCGTTCGAGCAGGCCGGAACCGGGCGCACGATGATCTCCAACGAGATTCGCGACGTGCCGCGCGCCATCCTCAACAGCCTGGTCGTCGCCAGCGCGGTGATGATCGTCAATCTCATTCTCGGCAGCCTGGCGGCGTATGCCTACGCCCGCCTCCGCTTTCCGGGACGGGCGGCGTCGTTCAACTTCGTGCTGATGAGCCGGCTGATCCCGACGGTGGCCATCGCCGTGCCCTACTACCTGATCGTGCAGACCTTCGGCGGCATCAACACCTACTGGGCGCTGATCGTCATCTACTCGGTCCTGACGCTGCCGTTCACCACGCTGGTGCTGACGCTCTACTTCCGCGGCCTGCCGGAGGAGATCGACGAGGCGGCGCGGGTGGAGGGGGCCTCCCCCTGGCGGATTCTGAAAGACATCGCCATCCCGCTGGCGCTGCCGAGCATCATCGGGGCGGGGCTGTTCGCCTTCATGCTGGCCTACAGCGAGTTCCTCTTCGCCCTCTTCATCACCACCTCGCGCGAGCGGCGCACGCTGCCGGTGATTCTGGGGACGCTGTCGGCCAACACCGACGTCACCTGGAACATGCTGATGGCCAGCATCGTGGTGGGGACCATCCCCACCCTGCTGCTGGCCATCCCGGTCTGGCGCTTCATGGTGCGGGGCTTGACGAGCGGGGCGGTGCGGGGCTAGTCAGGGAATCGGCGACGCGCCGATCGTTCGCCACATCTAGTCTGTAGACAAATAGTCTTCATGCGCCGACGGTTGCCATATGGGAGCCGCCAATCTCAACGAAAGCCTTGCTCGAAATCTGCGTGAGTTGCGCCGCGCCTCGGGATTATCGCAAGAAGCCCTGGCCGCTCGATGCGGTCTGCACCGGACCTACATTGGCGCGGTCGAGCGAGGTGAGCGCAACATCACCCTTCGCACGTTGGAGAAAATAGCTACGGCTCTCAACGTCGATCCATTGGATTTGCTCGGGGAGCCTGTAGGTGAAAGTCTTCAAATCTTCGAATCCTCGCGCGTTCTCTAGCGAAGAAGCAAGGATTGCTCAGAGTCTGCTTGCGGACTTGGTTCGTGCTCTTCGTCACGTACCCGGTGGAGGCAAAGTAGAGGAAGGGCATTGGAGCTTCATTTATCATGGCGTGAAGGGCACGCATGCTCCTGGATGGAGCAACTTGCCATTGCGCGACTTCCGCCAGTTGGAGAATCTGTCGCCAAGCAAACGCAGGTAAAGTTGGTTCGCAAGAGGGTAAGCAAAACCTGACCTCGTGAGGTATGTGTCAATGCTCTCGGTCGTCTTGGTAGCCAGCTCGCTCGGCTCCGCTCCTGCATCATAACGACAACTTTGGCAAGACGATGAGCTGACCCATCACAGTACCGGTGAACGTGTGCACGGCAACCAAAGTGATGGTGACGCCCACGTTGAGTTTGGCATAGATCTGGTTGACGAAGTTCGTAATCTTGATCGTGTTGTCTTGGACAGCAGAAGTAGAAGACCCGTGCGCTTTGTAGTTGAGGAAGTCGTTGACAAACAAGAGCTCCACTTGGCGCTGCGCAGCCACATGTCATCAAAGGTGTCAGCAGATGGGCGCAGAGCTGGGCAGCAATAAACACACGGACTTGAGCCGTCACAGCTCCAGTTTGTG
>CALMZR010000198.1 GCA_937870845.1 uncultured Chloroflexota bacterium | reverse complement strand
GAGGGTGTCGACGAGACACGTGACGAAGAGGGCTGCGCGCACGACCGGACGCGCGCCATACGCGGACCATATGGCCCCCTCCCTATGGTGATGACAGGCCCAGGAGATGGGCAACGGCCGGCGGGGTGGTTCCGCCGCCGAAACGAAACGGAGGAGCGTATGGGAACAGGATTGACGAGGGTCGCCGGGCTCATGCTCGGGTTGAGCCTCTTGGGCAGCGGGGCGGCCGTTGCCAGCGCCCACGGCGCGGCAGGCGCGGCGCCGGCCATCACCAGCGTCGCGGCGCCGGAGACGGGCTCCGGGGTCGCCGCGGGTCTGCCATTCCAGTTGGCGCCGCCAGCCCAGGCCCAGGCGGAAGACCCCGCGTGCGCGCTGGAGCCGCCGGATGCGGCGGAGGAGGCCGAGGACGCGAACGACACGGACAACGTGCAGGACGAACACGGGGCCGATGACGCGGCCGAAGGAGACACCGACGCCGACAGCCCCGCGGACGAAGCCGCCGAGGAAGCGGCCGAGAACGCGAACGACACGGACTCGCTGCAGTGCGGCGATCAGAACGAGAACGACGACGCGGCGCGGTAAGGAGCGTCCGCGAGCGGGGCGCGCGGGCGTCCCGCGTTGACGATGCAGGGCCGGCGCCCGCCCCGTCGGACGGCCGCCGGCCCAGACCTCGAACACCCTCGATGGTGACGAAAGGACGACGCAGGATGCACGCACGACGTTTGTTGACGGGTCTCAGTGTTGGAACGCTGGCCCTGACAGGCATGATTGCCGCCGGACCGCTCACCGGCAGCGCCCAATCGAGCTCCACGCCTCCCGCGGCGCAGACCGCGGCGCAGGAGGCCGGCGAGGATGAGCGGGCCAGCGGGCCGGCGGTGGTGGGTACGCCGCTGCTGCAGCCGTCCATCGACCTGATGCGAGCGCAGGAGATTGCCCTCACCGGACAGGCCGGCGCGGTCGTGACGGAGGTGGGGCTCGACGGGGAAGACGGCGTGCTCGCCTACAGCATCGAGCTGGACAACGGCATGGAAGTCGATGTCGATGCCACCAGCGGCGACGTGCTCAAGACCGAGCAGGCCGAGCAGGACAGCGACGACGGCAACGGCAACGGCGAGAACGAGAACGAGAACGAGAGTGACGAGGAGGGCGAGGAGCAAGGCTAACCCATAGCCTGCGCCGGAATCTGGATTGAACGTGTCAGCCCGGCGCGACCGCGACAGCGCGGTCGCGCCGGAACAACCCCACGAAAAGTCATCTTTCGGAGCGCGTGATGCTCCGCTGGATCATCGCCCTGTGACGGGCAAGGAAAGGATGCAGACCCCATGGATAGCCGGAGTTTGCTCGCGGGGCTGGGCGTCGGCGCACTGATGCTGCTTGGGGCGGTTTCGCCCCTCGCCGGCACTGCCCAGGCGCAGACGGCGGCGGTCGACCCCGCTAACTACTCGGCCATCATCGATCACCCGCTCTTCCCGCTGAGCGGGATGGCGCCCAAAATCCTGGCTGGCGCAAGCCGCGATACGGCAACGGGGCAAATCAGCAAGGAGCGGGTAGAGTTGCGGGTCTCGCCGGCAACCGAGATCGTGGCTGGGGTCGCGGTCACGGTGCTGGAAGAGTTCGGCTACGTCGACGGCCAGTTGGACGAGCACAGCCGTGATTACTTCGCCCAGGCGAAGGATGGGACGGTCTATCTCTTCGGCGAGCGGGTCGACCACTTCCAGGATGGCGCGCTAGTGGAGCAGCCGGGAACATGGCTCGTCGGTCAGGACGTCTCTACCCCCATGGTGTACCTGCCGGCCGAGCTCGCCGTCGATCAGACGTTCGTGCCGGAAGACGTGCCGGGCCTGGTGAAGGACGTCGCGACGGTAGTGGCGCTCGACCAGTCGGTGTCGACCGCGGCGGGCGTCTTCACGGGGTGCGCGATCCTGCGCGTCGCCGACGACCAGGGCGACGTCGTCGACCGCTCGCTCTGTGCGGACGTGGGTCTGGTGCAAGAGCTCGCGGCGGTCCAGGACGAGGCTCCTCAGGGCGGCATCGAGCTGGTGAAGTTGGGCGGTTGGGCCTAGCGCCGGGGCGCCGACCACCAGGGCTGCGGGCGTGGCGGGGCCGTCCCGCGACGCCCGTGATGCTCGCTCCCCTTGCCGCCCGCGCGACGGGCAAAGGAGAATGACGCAATGCGAATGTTTGGGGTGCTGTCTGTCATCGTGCTGCTCAATGCGATGATCAGCGCGGTTAGCGGCGCCGGAACCACCAGCGGCCCCCGGTTCGCTGCCGCGTCAACGGCCGCCTTCGGACGGGGCGGCGAGGAGAACCCCGGGCGAGGGTCAGGAACGCGGCGCGAACAGGCCCCCGTCCTCCTCGCCGCCGGCGATATCGCCCAATGCGGTGAACCGGGCTCCGCGGCGACCGCCGCCCTGCTCCGCGACCTCCCAGGGACGGTCGCGACGCTTGGCGACAACGCCTACTCCGCCGGTTCCAAGCCGGAGTTCGCCAACTGCTACGATCCGACCTGGGGCGCCGAAAAGGAGCGCACGCGGCCAGCGCCCGGCAATCACGAGTACGGCACGCGCGGCGCCCGCGGCTATTTTGGCTACTTTGGCTCGTCCGCCGGCAGCGCGCGAACCGGGTACTACAGCTACGACCTCGGCGCCTGGCACATCGTCGTCCTCAACTCCAACTGCAAGGAGGTCGGGGGCTGCGAGGCTGATTCCCCCCAGGGGCGATGGCTGCGCCAGGATCTCGCCGCCCATCCGACGGCCTGCACCCTTGCCTACTGGCATCATCCCCTGTTCAGTTCGGGCACAAAACATGGCGGCGACGCAACCATGCAGCCGTTCTGGCAAGCGTTGTACGACGCGGGCGCGGACGTCGTGCTGTCGAGCCACGAGCACAACTACGAGCGCTTCGCGCCGCAGGCTCCGGATGGGACTCCCGATCGGAAGCGGGGTATTCGGGAGTTTGTGGTCGGGACGGGGGGCGCGGGCCACTACCCGTTCGGCCAGCCGCTGCCCACGAGCGAGCGGCGCAACGCGGACACCTTTGGCGTGCTGGCCCTGACGCTCCGCCCCAGGGCATACGATTGGGAGTTTGTCCCGGTCGACGCGGGGATCGAGTCGCGCGGCCCCAGAGCCTTCACCGATACGGGGAGCGCACGCTGCCACTGAGCGCCGCGGCGCTTCACGCCGATGTCGGCCGCGCGGCGCGTACCTGATGCCCCCACGCCAAGCAGCGCAATCGTCCCGCCGAGCAGAGCCCAGCGGGCGGGCCGCACGCCGTCGATCCACCAGCCCCACTCCAGAGAAAGCGCCATGAACACGCCGCCGTACGCCCCGTAGACGCGCCCGAAGGCCGCCGCCTCCGGTCGCGATGTCGGCAGCACGCCGTACAGGAACAGGATCAGACCGCCGACCGCGCCGAGCCGGACGGCGCGGCCCCCGCGCTGCACGCGGCGTCAGCTCAAGCCGAGCTGCTCCAGCCGCGTCAAGGTGTCCTCCACGCCCCAGCTCTCGACGATGCGGCCATCACGAAACCGGTAGAAGCCGGCCTCGTCGATCCGCTCGAAGCGGCGGCCCGTCGGCGCGTGGCCGCGCCACTCGCCCGTGTGCGTCCCGGAGCAGGCGAAGCGGGCCGCCACCTTGTCCCCCTCCGCGATCAGGTCGAGGATCTCCATGCGCGTATCCGGGAAGGAGGCCAGGAACGGGGCGATCCAGGCCCTGGCCTCCGCGGCCAGCTCAGGCGCGAACAGCTCGTCGATCGCGTCCAGGCGATGGCCGTTGAACACCTCGTCCACGAGCCGGCGCACGGCCTGCTTGTTGCGCTCCTGTTCCGACACACTCGCCCCTCCCATCGCCCTCCTGTTTCCCAAGACTTACCAATGACGCAGACGACCGCGGATGTCGTCTGCCGCGAGTGCTAATGTATCATCGTCTGGTAATATGATGATGCAATGGAGGATGTCCCATGTTGACCGCCTCCTCAACCCGCGCCGCGCTTGCGCGCAAGGCCAAGCTCTTCCGCGGCTTTGCCGGTCCCTCGCGCCTTTCGATCCTCGAGGCGCTGCGGGACGGCGTGATCCAGGCGGATGCAGCGACCTACGACTCGTTGTGGGACGAGGCGGAGCGGCTGGCATGGGAGTTCCGGCGGGCGGCCCTCGCTGCCGGCGAGTAGCTGGTGCGCCGCGAGTCAGTCGTGGACGTCGACCCAGGTGCCGATCGGGATCCGGTCGAAGAGGTAGTCGGCGACGCCGAGCGGCACCCGGACGCAGCCGTGGCTGGCCGGGTAGTCAGGAACCGAGGGGCTGCCGTGGATGGCGAAGCCGCCGACGAAGTACATCGGGCTGTACATCCATCCGAGTGAGCCTTCCTGCCAACCCGCATCCTTGGCGTAAATCTGGAACGAGCCGCGGGGAGTGTCAGCGATCCACCACTCGCCTTCGTACCAGTACCCCTCGCCGTTGCCGGTGGAGATGTGCGTCGACCAGACCACTTGGCCGTCCACGACCTCCGACAGCACCTGCTCGGTGATGTTGATGTCGATGTGGTAGTCGGAGGCCGACGCCACGCCTGGACCCGCGATCCAGGAGAGCAGCACGGCGACGAACACTGCCGCCGCCAGGGCTCGAACGGTGGAACCACTCTGCCGCAACGCCTTGACCCGCCTCATCTCGGCTCCTTCCGAAGGAACCTCTGGTAGGTACCCGAACCGACCCCGAGCCAAGCCCGGTCAGGCGGAGCGCGATCTCTTCCTCAGCACGCCGGCCAGCGACCGGGGGCCGTCGTAGATGGCCGTGAAAAGAAGGGCGAGGGCAAAGCCGGCGACGAAGAGGGCGGCGACGACGCCGGCTCCGCCGCCCCGTGACCCGACCGCCATGACCGTCGGGAACCCCACCTGGGCCAGCAGAACGACAACGGCGAAGGCCAAGGCGAATCGCCCGTTCCCCGGCGCCTCATGCCGTCTCCGCCAGGATGAACCGGAGACTGGGCATGCCGCGCACGAACCCCTGACCGACGTCGCCGCGGTCGACGATTCGCAGCCCGACCCCCTCCAGCGCCGGCACCCGCGTGTCGAGGTCGAAGTCGCCGTGCTTGCCCAGGCGCAGGAACGGATGGTGGCCCTTCCCGCCGGTGTCGCCGATGTCGACGGCAAGGAAGCGGCCGCCCGGCTTCAGCACCCGGGCGACCTCCCCGAGCCCCTTCCCCAGGCCGTCGTCGGTGAGGTGGTGCAGCATCAGGGTGCTGAGCGCCGTGTCGAAGGTGGTATCGGGGAAGGGGAGCGCCTCGATCGTCCCCGCCTCGAATCGGACGTCGACGCCGTACTCGTGCACGACGGTCTCGATCCCGCTCGGCTCGACGACGGTGTCGCGGAAGAACACGTCG
>CALMZR010000197.1 GCA_937870845.1 uncultured Chloroflexota bacterium | reverse complement strand
CGATGAGGGCCAGACGATGGTGGATCGGGATATCGTCCGACTTCTGCATATCCGGGACGCGATCGCGGCGATCGAAGCGTACGCCGCGGTTGGTCACGAGCGTTTCCTGGCCGATACGATGACGCGCGACGCCATAGTCTGGCAGCTCGAAATCCTAAGCGAAGCGATGACACGCCTTTCAGCAGATTTGCGCCGACGCTATCCCGGGCTTGAATCGGGGCGGATGGGCGAAATCCGCAACGAGTTCGAGCACAACTTCCTCAACTTCGATTGCCAGCTCGCCTGGGACGTAGCTCGAAACACCTTGCCGGCACTCAAGCAGACGGTCGAAGCGATCCTCGCCGAGGAGCGGCGCCGGAATCGCACGAAGCACGGGCAAGTCACGGAGTATGGCGGGAGCCGGAACTCAATCATGGCGATGGATGCGCTGCTGATCGACAATCGCGTTGAGATCCTCCACATTGCCGAGGAGCACGGCGCCACGCGCGTGCGGATTTTCGGCTCGTCTGCAAAAGGTGCAGCAGGTCCTGATAGCGACGTGGATGTCCTTGTGGACCTCGAGCCCGGTCGTAGCCTGTTCGACCTCATCGCCATAAAGCACGGGATCGAAGACCTCTTGGGGCGTGAGGTCCACATCGTGACCGAGGCAGCCATCAGCCCGTACATGCGGGACGATATCATGCGCACTGCGACTCCCCTGTGAGTGGCGACCGGGTCTATCCGCAGCACATTCTCGACGCAACTGCCCAAGTGGAAGAGTTCGCTGCCGTAGGTCGGGACCGATTTTTTGCGGAACGACAATGGCACGGTTCCGTGATCTACCAGTTGCTCATCATGCGAGAGGCAACAAAGAACCTCTCCATGGATATTCGCGTCCGCCACCCGGAGGTCGCGTGGCGGAGCATGGCGGGATTGCGGGATGTACTCATTCACAACTACAGGGAAATCGATCTCAATGTGATCTGGACCGTAGTACAAAGCGATCTTCCACAAGTGAGGCGAGGGATCGAAGGGATCCTCGCCGAAGAGCCACCAAGCTGAGCCGTGTCCCTCCTCGTAGCGGCGCTCCGAGCGGTGCGCTATGATCCGCGCACGCACAAACCGCCGGCAATGTGGCGCCCCGCGGGGCGATGCCATCAGGAAGGAGGGAGGCGTCAGCCACGTGTAAGGTCGATTCCCTGGTTCTGGTTCGCAGGCCGGGTCGAGGGCGACCCGGTTCCGCTACGATCCCGGAGGAGCCAATGCACCGCTTGATTCGCCTTCTTGGCGTGTTGTCGATCGTGATGGTCGCGGGGTTGGGGGCGTTCATCGAGCCCGCCGCGGCGCAGGAGGACGAGGTCCGCATCGTCGTCGTCTCCCACGGGCAGGCGTCCGATCCCTTCTGGTCGGTCGTGCAGAACGGCGCGGCGCAGGCCGGCGAAGATCTGGGCGTCACCGTCGAGTATCAGGCGCCCGGCACGTTCGACATGGTGGCCATGGCGCAGCTCATCGACGCCGCCGTCGCCTCCGATCCGGACGGGCTCGTCGTCTCCATCCCGGATGCCGAGGCGCTCGGCCCCTCCATCACGGCGGCCATCGAGGCCGGCATCCCGGTCATTTCGATGAACTCCGGCTCGGACGTGGCGGCCGATCTCGGCATCCTCACCCACGTCGGGCAGACCGAGTACGAGGCCGGTTTCGGCGGCGGCGAACGCATGGCCGAGGCGGGTGTGACCCAGGCGCTGTGCGTCAATCAGGAAGTCGGCAACGCGGCGCTCGACCTGCGCTGCGAGGGCTTCACCGACGCCATCACCGAGGCCGGCGGCACGGTGGAAGTGCTCGCCGTCGAGATCTCCGACCCGACCGGCGCGGCGCAGGCGATCGAGGCCGCGCTGACGGCCGATCCGGAGATCAACGGCATCCTCACCCTCGGCCCGACCGGCGCCGCGCCGGCCATGGCCGCGCTGGAGTCGATGGGGCAGACGGGCGAGATGCCGCTGGCCACATTCGATCTCTCGCCCGAGGTGCTGCAGGCGATCGTGGACGGCGACGTGCTGTTCGCTATCGACCAGCAGCAGTATTTGCAGGGCTACCTGCCGATCGTGCTGCTGACGCTGAACGCGCGCAATCTGAACACGGTCGCCAACGACGTGATCATGACCGGCCCCGGTTTCGTGACGGCCGAGAACGCCGAGCGCGTCATCGAGCTGTCGGCCGCGGGGACGCGGTAGAACTTCCCCTCACCCCAACCCCTCTCCCCGCGCGCGGGGAGAGGGGCTATCTCGGCGCGATGATGCGTGCGGCGCGATGAGGCAGCGATGACGAGCGAGGCCGTTCCGGCTGGTTCCCAATCGATCCGTGAGACGGCGCGCAGCCGGGATGTGTCGCCCTGGCGGCGGCTGCTGCTGCGGCCGGAGGTGGGGGCGCTGCTGGGGGCGATCATCGTCTGGGTCGTCTTCGCTGTCCTGGCGTGGGATCGGGGGTTCGTCTCGGCGCGGGGCGTGGCGACGTATCTGGAGGTCGCGGCCCAGCTCGGCATCCTCGCGGTCGCCGTCGCGTTGCTGATGATCGCCGGGGAGTTCGACCTGTCGGTCGGGTCGATCATCGGCGCCGGGAGCGTGATCGCGGCGCTGATCCCGACGCAGCTCGGGATCAATTTCTGGTGGGGCATTGTCACCGCGCTGGTCTTTTCGCTGCTGATCGGGTTCGTCAACGGGGTGGTGGTGGTGCGCACGGCGCTGCCGTCGTTCATCGTCACGCTGGCCAGCCTTTTCATCATCCGCGGCATCACGATCGGCACGACCCGGCTCGTTACGGGGAGGACGCAGGTCGGGGGCTTGCAGAATGTGCCAGGGTTCGAGAGCGCGGCGACGATCTTCGCCTACGACATCCCGCTCTTTGGGGCGGCGTTTCCAGTCTCCATCATCTGGTGGATCGTGGTGGCCGCGATCTCGACCTGGGTGTTGCTGCGGACGCAGCTCGGCAACTGGATCTTCGCCGTGGGCGGCAATCCCGTGGCGGCGCGGATGGTCGGGGTGCCGGTGCGGCGGGTGAAGATTCTGCTCTTCATGAACACCGCGCTGGCGGCGTGGCTGGTGGCGATGATCGAGATCACCTCCGCCCGCAGCGCCGACGTGCTGCGTGGGGAGCAGCGGGAGTTCTACGCCATCATCGCCGCCGTCATCGGCGGCGTGCTGCTGACCGGCGGCTACGGCACGGTGATCGGGGCGGTGCTGGGGGCGCTCATCTACGGCATGGTGCGGCAGGGGGTTGTCTTCGCCGGCATCGACGCCGACTGGGTGGCGGCGGTGCTGGGGGCGATGCTGTTGGCCGCCGTCCTCGTCAACCGCTACGTCCGGCAGCGGGCGCTGGGAGCACGCGAATGAGTGATTCGACAACCGCCCCGGTGATGAACGGCCACGCCGGCAGCGAGCGCGTCCTCGACGTGCCGAAGGGGACGCGGCTGCTGGCGCTGGAGAACGCCTCCAAGTACTTCGGGTCGGTCATCGCGCTCGAAGATGTCTCGATGGATCTGAAAGCGGGCGAGGTCCACGCCCTGCTCGGCGACAACGGCGCGGGCAAGTCGACGCTGATCAAGATCCTTTCCGGCGTCTATCAGCCGGACGAGGGGCGCTACCTCGTTGGGGATGAGGAGGTTCACTTCAACTCGCCGCGCGATGCGCTGGCGCGGGGGATCGCCACGGTCTACCAGGACCTGGCGATGATCCCGCTGATGGGCATCTCGCGCAACTTCTTTCTCGGCCAGGAGCCGGAGAAGGGCTGGGGGCCGTTCAAGCGGTTTGATTTGCAAACGGCCAACGCCATCACCCGCGAAGAGCTGCACAAGATGGGGATCGAGATCCGCGATCCGGAGCACGCGGTGGGGACACTCTCCGGCGGCGAGCGGCAATCGGTGGCGATCGCCCGCGCGGTCTATTTCGGGGCCAACGTGCTGATCCTGGACGAGCCGACGGCGGCGCTGGGGGTGAAGGAAGCGGCGGTGGTGCTGAAGTACATCGCCCAGGCGCGGGCGCGAAATCTGGGGGTCGTCTTCATTACCCACAACGTGCATCACGCCTACCCTATCGCCGACCGCTTCACGATCCTCAACCGCGGCCGCTCCTACGGCACGTTCGAGAAAAACGATGTCAGCCGCGAGCAGGTGGTGCAGATGATGGCGGGCGGGGAGGACCTGGAGCGGCTCGGCAACGAACTGGAGGAGTTCGCCCGCCTCGACGCCGAGAAGCATGCGCGGTTGACGCCGGTCGCGGCCGAGACGGATGTGTCGATGATGCAGATGGGGCGGGAGCTGGAGAATGAGGGTGACAGGGTTTCGGGGTGACAAGGTGACTGGGGTGGCGACGGAAGGACGGCGAGACGGCAAGACGGCCAGGCTGGGCGTGGCCCGTGTCTTTCGCGGGAACAGCGGCGAGTGTCGAACATCTCAACCCTGTCGCCCTGACACCCTGCGACCCCGACACCCGCGATGAGTCCGATCCGCGTTGCCAACGCGCCGGTCTCCTGGGGAGCGCTGGAGTTCGAGGGGTTCGATCAAAAGCCGCTCCCCTACGACGTGGTGCTCGACGAGATCGCCGCGACCGGGTATGCCGGGACCGAGCTCGGCGATTGGGGCTTCATGCCGACCGATCCCGCGGTGCTGCGGGAGGAGCTGGAGCGGCGGGGGCTGGCGCTGCTGGGGGCGTTCGTGCCGGTGCTGCTGCGCGACCAGGACGCGCTGGCGGCGGGGATCGAGCATGCGCTGCGGGTAGCCCGGCTCCTGGCCGCCGTGGTGGGTGAAGGAGACCGGCGCAACGGCCCGTTCGTGGTGGTGGCCGACGACAACGCCACCGATCCCATGCGGACGCTGCATGCGGGGCGCATCACCCCGGAGATGGCGCTGCCGGAGGAGGAGTGGGCCGGGTTCGCGAGTCGAGCGGAGGCAGTCGCCCGCGCGGTGTGGGAAGAGACCGGGCTGCGCTCGGTGTTCCACCCCCATTCGGCGGGTTGGGTGGAGACCCCGGCGGAGACCGAGCGGTTCCTGGCCGAAACGGACCCGGCGGCGATCGGGATCGTCTTCGATACGGGGCACTACCTGTTCGGCGCGGGCGGGATGGGGCCGCCGGTGGTGGACGCGATGGAGCGCTGGAGGGAGCGCATCTGGTACGTCCATTTCAAGGACACTGATCTGGGGTTGGCGCAGCGGTCCCGTGACGAAGGCTGGGACTACTTTCAGGCGCTGCGCGCCGGGCTCTTCTCCGAGTTGGGCCAGGGGCACGTCGACTTTCCCGCAGTGGTGCGGTGGCTGCAGGGCCAGGAGTACGACGGCTGGATCGTGGTGGAGCAGGACGTGCTGCCGGGGATGGGAACGCCGCGGGAGAGCGCGCGGCGCAACCGGGAGTATCTGGCCTCGCTCGGTCTCTGATACGGAATCCGGGTGGACGCTGCCGGGGCGCGTGGGCGACCCGGCGGCGGCCGAAGGATGCAAACCCCCTACCTCTCGTCCCCTTAGCCCTCTTAGCCCCCTTAGCCCCCTTCGCCGGCGCGGCCCCTCCCCGGCAATCGCCCGGATTCCGTATGAGACGTTGATTTCCGGGCACGGCATGCCGTGCGCGTGTCAGATGCCGCGCGGATACGCGGAGCCCCGGTCAATCCTCGAGTCAACGCCGACCCGAACCGGCGGCGCCTCTCCAGTTGACCCCAAGGTTCCTGACGAATAGACTGCTTCTGTTGGACATGATCAAACGACGTTCGGAATAGTCGAACAGGGCCGGTCGCATGCCGGAACGCACCCTCAGCACCGTCCGCAACGCCGTTCGCGCACTCGCCGCTCTGGCGGAGCGAGGGCCGCAACGGCTCAGCGCTCTGGCGCGTGAGTTGGGGCTGGGCAAGAGCACCGCGCATCTGCTGCTGCAGACGCTGCGCGAAAACGGCATGGTCGAGTTTGACGGGGACACGCAGACCTATCGCGTCGGGTTGCGCGTCTTCGAGATCGGGGCGACGGCGGTCGAGCAGGGCGGGTTCGGCACGCGCCTGGTTGGGGCAATGGAGGAGCTGGCCCGCCGCTGCAACGAGAGCGTGTCGCTCGGGGTGCTCAGCGCGGGGTCGGTGCTGTTCGTGCAGCGCGTGGAGAGTCCGGAGGTGCTGCGCGCCGACATTCGGCCCGGGACGCGGATGCCGCTGCATGCCTCGGCGTCGGGGAAGGCCCTGCTGGCCACCATGAGCGACGAGGAGTTCGAGCGGCATCTCCCCGAGACGCGCTTGCCAGCGTCGGCCCGCCTCACGCTGCGCGAGCGCGATGCGCTGCTGGCCGAGATGTATCTGATTCGGGCCCAGGGTTACGCCCGGCAGATTGACGAGTTCGTCGACGGCATCGCGGCGGTGGCCACTCCCATCTTCGATGCGGGCGACCGGCCGTTGGGCGCGCTCAGCATCGCCGGGCCGGTGGCCCGCTTCGACGAGAACGCCTGGTCCCGGTTCCTGCTCCCCGCCGCGGGCGAGATGTCGCGGCTGTGCGGGAGCCGGATGCGGGGTTTTGGGTTCCCGGCCCAAGCGTCCGCGCCAACGCTTTCGCGCACGAATTCGGCGCTGCTCCACCAGCGAGAGGAGGCCCATGACTGACTCCGAAGAACGACGGTGCGGAAGCGAGCGAATCCAGGCAGGCAAGGAGGGCGCGATGAACCATCTCTCTCGTCGACGGATGTTGCAGCTCGGCGCCGCGGGCGGCGCGCTCCTGGCGTCCGGTCCAGGGCGCGGGCGACTGGCGAGCGCGCAATCGACGCCGGCGGCCGGTCCCCCGATCACGGTCGGGCTGCTGGCCCCGGTCACGGGCGTCTTCGCCGACTTCGGCGACCTGATGACGAAGGCGACGAATCTGGCCGTGGAAAAAGTCAACGCCGAAGGCGGCATCCTGGGGCGGCCGTTGACTGTGATCGCGGAGGATGACCAGGGCGACCCGGCCATCGCCACCGAGCGGGCGCGCAAGCTGCTGGTGCAAGACAACGTCGATATCCTGATGGGGACCGTCAGCAGCGCAACTACCCTGGCGGTGCTGCCGCTGGTCGACCAGGCGCAGAAGGTGTTCTTCTACCCCCTCGACGGCGAGGACAAGACCTGTCTCCCCGGCGGCGGCACGAACCCGCTCGTCTTTGGCCTGGGGGATACCCCGCAGCAACGGCTGGTCCGCTTCGTGCCGGCCATCGTCGAGCAGGCCGGCGGCGACTGGTACTTCATCGGCAATGATTACGTCTTCCCTCGCTCGGTGAACGCCGTCGCCATCCAGTTCCTGCAGGAGGCCGGCGGCACGGTGGTGGCCGAGGAGTATGTGCCGCTGGGAACCGGCGACTACCGGCCGGTGATCGACAAGATCGCCAACTCGGGCGCCTCGGTCGTCTTCTCGACCACGGTCGGCGCCGACGGGGTCGCCTTCACCAAGCAGGCGCGAGAGGGCGGTCTGTTCGATCGGATGACGGTGACCGGCGTCGCCACCTTCGCGCCGGAGGTCTACGGCGGGCTGCAAGGCTTCGCCGGCGGCGTCCTGACGGCCGACCGCTACTCCGACCAGATCGACAATCCGGTCAACGCCGAGTTCGTGGCCGCTTTCCGCGAGGCGTACGACTATGACCTGCCCATCGGCGGCACGGCGGCCGCCTGCTACGGCGCGGTCCTGCTCTGGCGGGAAGCGGCGAACGCCGCCGGCTCCTTCGATCCGATGCCGTTTGCCGAGGCGTGCGCCGGGCTGGCGATGACGCTGCCGCAAGGCGACGTCGAGATCGACCCCGAGAACCACCTGCTGAAGCAGCCGATCTACCTGCTGCGCATCGAGAACGACGATTACGTCATCGACGAAGATTTCGGCCAGATCGCGCACCCGGGGCACGAGGGGTGTTCGGTCGTCTGAGGGTGTCAGCGTGACAGGGTAACGGGATGAACTTCATCGGGGTCGTGGGCCAGCTCCGGTTGTTGCTCTCCTTCGTGCCTGACACCCTGTCACCCCGTCACCCTGTGACCCTCGTGGATATCAACACCGGGCTCCTCCTGAAGCAGCTCTTCAACGCCGTGTCGGCCGTGAGCCTGCTGGCGCTAGTGGCGTTGGGGCTGTTCATCGTCTTCGGGATGATGAAGGTCATCAACATGGCCCACGGCGAGTTCTTCATGCTCGGGGCCTACGCGATGTGGCAGTTGCTGGAGCGCGGCGTCAACTTCTGGGTCAATCTGGCGCTGGCGGCGCTGGCGGTGGGGTGCTTCGGCATCGTGCTGGAGCGCAGCATCGTGCGACGGCTGTATGCGCGGGGGGATTTGAGCACGCTGCTGGCGACCTTCGGGTTGAGCATCCTGTTGCAGCGCGGGGTCGCCATCGCCTTCGGCGACCGGCCGCAGTTCGTGGCCAGCCCCATCTCCGGCGGGCCGACGATCCTGGGCAACACCTATCCAACCTACCAGGTGCTGGTCATGCTGCTGGCGATGGCGGTCATCGCGGCGGTGCTGATCCTGTTTCTGCGCACCGATTTCGGGTTGCGGGCGCGGGCGACGATCGTCAACCCGCGCATGGCCGCCGCGCTCGGCGTCGACACCGCGCGCATGAACGCGCTCTCGTTCGCGCTCGGTTCGGCGCTGGCGGGGTTCGCAGGCGCGCTCGCAGCGCCGCTGCTCAGCGTGGTGCCGACGATGGGACTCGATTGGGTGGTGCGCTCCTTCCTGGTCGTCATCGTCGCCGGAGTCGGCTCGATATGGGCGGCGCTGGGAGGGGCGGCCATCGTCGGCGGCTGGGAGACCGGATTCACCGCCGCCTACGACGCCACCTACGCCCAGATCACGGTGCTGATCATCGTTTGGGCGTTGGTGCTGGTGCGGCCGCGCGGGCTCTTCACCGGACGATGGAGGCGAGGGACGCGGTGACGCCTCATGCGGGGGTGAGTCGCGTGCTGAGCGCCTTCTGGGCCGCGCGCTGGGCCGTCTTGCTCCTCGTGGGATTGGCGTTGTACGGACGCTTTTCCGATCCGTTCGGGTTGTTCATCGTTTCGTCGGCGCTAGTGCTGGCGTTGCTGGCGCTGAGCGTCGATCTGCAATGGGGCTACGCCGGCATTCTCAACCTGGGGCCGGCGGCCTCCCTCGGACTCGGCGCGTACACCTACGCACTGGTGCAGCGCAAGGTCACGGCCGGCTCCCCGACCTGGCTGGCGTTTGGCCTGGCGATCCTGCTCGGGGTCGCGCTGGCGGTGATCGTGGCCTTTCCGGCCTTCAAGGCGCGCACGCTGCCGGTCTACTACGCGCTGATCACGCTGGCCGTGGCGTTGATCCTGCAGCGCTGGACGGCGGTCAGCTACGACCTGACCGGCGGCTCCAACGGCATCACCGGCATCCGCCTGCCCGACTTTTCGTTGCCCGGTCTCGACCTGAAGGTGACGACGACGGAGCAGTTCTTTCCCCTGGCGGCCGGCGCGGCGATCGCGGTCTACCTCGGCCTGCTCTGGCTGACGCGCTCGCGCTTCGGGCGCGTCATGGCCGCCATCCGCGACGACGAGGAGAAGGCGGCCACCCTGGGGTACGACGTCTCCGCCGTGAAGCTGGCCGTGGCGGCGGTCGCCGGGGGGATCGGGGCGTTGGCCGGCGCGCTCTACGCGCCGCTGGCCGGCACCGCGCACCCCTCGCTGTTCGGCATCGCCTTTTCCATCCAGGCCTTCGTCTGGGTCGCGGTCGGCGGGCAGGGGACGCTGATCGGGCCGCTGCTGGCGGCCATCGCCCTGAAGCTGCTGGAGAACCGGCTGCGCGACGTCTCCGCCGACGGCTACGTGATGGCGCTCGCGGCCCTGTTCATGCTGGCCGTCATCTTCCTGCCCAGGGGGATCGCGGGGCTCTTCTCGGATATCGCGCGCGAAGCGAAATCGAGACTGGCGCGGCCGGCGCCGAGTGTGCTGTCCACTGGCCGAGAGCGGCCCTCGGAAGGACTCCATGGCTGAGGCGGCTGTGCTTCTCCAGACCACGGGGCTGAGCCGGCGCTTCGGCGGCCTGCACGCCGTGGACGGGGTCGATCTCCAGATTCGCCAGGGGATGATCCATTGCATCATCGGGCCGAACGGGGCGGGCAAGAGTACGCTGTTCAACCTCATCAGCGGCATGCTGCCCCCATCGGCGGGGCGCGTGACGTTCCGCGGCCAGGAGATCACGGGGAAGCCGCCGCACGCGATCGGCCGGCTCGGATTGGCTCGCTCGTTCCAGACGCCGCGCGTTTTCCCATCGCTCTCCGCGCTGGATCACGTGTTGCTGGCCAGCCGCGAGCATGCGCGCGAGTGCCCGGTGGCCGGCGAGGCGATGATGTAGGTCGGGTTGGCGAATCGCGTAACTGTTCCGGCAGGCGAGCTGGCCCACGGGGAGAAGAAGCGGCTGGAGCTGGCGATGGCGCTGGCGATGCGGCCGGCGCTGGTTTTGCTGGACGAGCCGACCGCGGGCATGAACGCGCACGAGACGGCCGCCGTCGCCGGCATCGTGCGGGAGGCGGCGGCGGCCACGACGGCCGTCGTCATCGAGCACGACATCGACTTCGTGCGCGGCATCGCCGACGTGGTGACGGTGCTGCACAAGGGACGTGTCCTGCGCGAGGGGACGATCGCCGAGATCGAGCGCGACGACGAGGTGCGCCGCGTCTACTACCCGGAGGCCGAGGCCTTTCTCTTCGAGGTGGAACGCAGCTTCATCGGCATCAGCGCGCTGAAGCAGGCTGCGCTCGATATTCGTAACATGAGCACCGGCAATCTCCGCATTGCCGCCCTGCCTGCCCTTGGCGTCAGCTTCCTCCCTGACGTCATCAGCGAATATCGGCAGCGTCGACCCGGGGTGACGATCCATCTTCAGACGCGAAGCTCGTCGACCGTCCGGCACTGGATCTCGAACCAGCAGTTTGAAGTCGGGCTGGCGACGCGCGCCCGCGAATTCCCCGGCATCCGGATGGAGAAATTCCTTCGATGTGCCGGCGCCTGCGTGCTGCCCCTCG
>CALMZR010000196.1 GCA_937870845.1 uncultured Chloroflexota bacterium | reverse complement strand
TCACCTATTGGCCGTCGGCGCGGATCATGGCCACCGGGACGGGGGCTTGGCGCAAGAGCTTCTCCGCGACGTGCCCGATCTGCCAGCGCCGCGCCGCGCCGCGGCCGTGGGTGGTGATGACGAGGAGATCGCCGGGAGCGACGACCGCCAACAGCTCGTTCTCTGGTGTCCCGGTTCGGGTTTCGGTCGTCGCGCGGAGGCCGGCGGTCTGGACGGCCGCGGCTTCGCGGTCGAGGTAGGCGGCGACGGCGGCGCGGCGCGCCTCGTCGGGAGGCGTTTCGTGGACGGAGATCAAGTGCAGGGGGGCGCCGAGGATGGCGGCGAGGCGCATCCCCAGCGGCAGGGCGCGCTCCGCGGACGGCGAGCCGTCGAGGGGGACGACGATCCGCCGCAGCGGCGTCGTGGAGACCGGGGCGCGGCCGCCGCGCAGGAGGAGGGTAGGGACCGGGGCGTGGCGGGAAACGCGGTCGGCAACGCTGCCGAAGAGCCGCCGCCCGCCGGCTCCGGCGCCCTGGGTGGACATCACGATCAAGTCTGCCTCGGCGGCCTCGCCGACGATGCGCTCGGCCGGGTCGCCGCAGGCAACGCGGACATCGACTGCCGCTCCCGGCGGGCAGGAGCGCGCCGCGGCTTCCGCGAGGTATTCCCGCGCGGCGTCGGCGTCGCCCTCACTCTCGGGAGGGCAGACGCGAAGCAGGCGGATCTGCCTGGCGCTGAGCACGCGAACCCAGTCCAGGGCGGCCTCGGCGCGCTGCGACCCGTCGAGCGGGATCAGCACGCAATCAAAGTCGGTCACGCGAGGTCTCCCGTCGTCCTCCGGCAACGAAGTGTGGTTGTCCAACGCGCCATACACCAACCGTGTTGTACCGAGCAGACCGAGGAGTCTCGCGGGTTGTTCGAACAGGCGGAGGACGGAGCCGAGAGTCCTCCTTCGTCGGAATGACACGGGGGGCGGTCGGCGCAGCCCAGGGCCAACAATGGCGATAAGCATAGGCCGTGTTCGGCGCGGCGTGTCGCCGGCTCAGGGATCGGGGAAAGTCTCGAGCGTGAGGCCGGGGCGCTCGTCGGCCCACAGCTCGATGGTGATGGTCTCGCGGGAAATCACCGCCCAGACGATCACCATCAGCAGCTCGCTGAGCAGCAGGGCGACGATCAACGCCAGGATGCCGAAGCCGCGGGCCGCGATGCCGCGGAAGCGCCGGAAGTACCACTGCCGGAAGGCCACGACGACGCCGAGCGCGGTGAGCGGGATCAGGATGAGCGGGGTGTTCAATGTGGCCCACACCGCGAAGGCGACGGTCGCCAGTTGCATGACGAACGCGAATGCCACCATCCGCCAGGAATGATTTTGGGGCAGCGACATGGAGCGAAACATGTGCAATTGCAGATCGGCCGGCCACTGATAGTGCATTTCGATGAGCAGCAGCAGCGCGGCGGCGAAGATGAGGGCCTTGATGTACGGATCGAGCACCCCGGTGTCCGGCAGCACATTGAGGGCGAGCGCCGCGACGCTGATGAGCAGGCTGGCGTTGGAGAGGAGGGTGGCGTTGTCCTTGATCCAGTTGCGCAATTCCGACGTGGTGTCCGGAGCGGCTTGCTCGTTGGCTGGCTGCCGGGACGCCGGATCAGGGGAGTCTGGCGGCAATGAGGCGTCGGCGCGACGAGCGTCAGGCGCCGAGCGGCGAACGATGCGCCGAGGCCGGGCAGCGACCGGCGCTTCGGCGGCAATGGCGGCGTGGCCGGCGCCGAGGACGACGCCGGAAAGCGCCGCGGCGGCAGCAGACGAGGCGCCCGTGCCCGCATCTCGCGCCGAGACCGCATTGGGCGACGGCGCCGGGGTTGGCGGAGCCAGTTCGGTCATTGGCGCTCGCCGCCCGTCAACCGTTCCCGGTCTCGACCGTCATGGCTGAGCCCGATCCGCGTCTCGCGCCGTCAGCTCGTCGAGTTGGGCGTGGGCCTCAGCGATGGCGGCCTGGAGTTGTTCGGCGGCGACGGCGGCGTCCGGGCTGAGGATGGTCTCGATCCGGGTGTTGGAGGCGTCGAGCGTGGCCCCGATCGCCTCCAGGGCGGCGGCGACGTGGTCCGCGGCGACGACGACCAGCGCGGCGTTGTCGCCGGTGAGGGCCTCGCCGATCTGCTCCAGATCGTCCTGGGGGAGGCCGTCGCGGAACTTGCCGATGATGGCGCCGCTGAGCGCGCCGATCGCCGACGTGGCCAGGATCGACGGCGGAAAGATGAGGCCGATCAGGGCTCCCGCGCCGAGCCCCGCCAGCAGCCATTTCTTGCTGGCTTCGTGGCTGACGGAGTCGATCTCGACCTTGCCATTGTCGTCTTCCCAGACGATGGCGGCGTCGTAGTGGCCGATGAAGCCTTTGGCGTGCGCCTGCTTGACCTCGTCGTAGTCCTGGCGGGCGGCGGCGACGTCGTCGTAGGTGGCGATGAAGGCGATCAGGGGCTTTTCGGACACGGGCGAGTTTCCTCCTCGAGGCCTGGAACGCGGCCGGGGCATGGCAGCCGCCATGCCCCGGACAACGCGCGAACTCGTGGGCGGCCGGTCTAAGTGACAGCGCCGATCTTCGTGCCGAAGTCGCGCACGCGGAAGGCGAGCACGATAGAGAGGATGCCGTAGACGATGGCGAAGATGCCGAAGACCCAGGCGATGGTCAGAATCCCGGCCAGCACGTTGCTGAAGACCAGGATGCCGAAGATGACCGCCAGAATCCCGGTCAGGATCAGCCACCACTCGTTGTCGATCTCTTCGCGCAGCCGGATGGCGGAGATGATCTCCAGGACGCCGATGACGACGGCCCAGGCCGCGATGACGTAGGTGAGCGTGATGCCGCCGAGGGCAGGGTTCCACAAGACGATCAACCCGGCGAGGAGACCGAGGATACCGACGATGAGGAGCGGCCAGCGGCTCTGGCCGCCGGGCTCGTCGGTGAATCCGGCGAAGAGCATCGAAACGCCGTCGAACAGCATGCCGATGCCGACGAAGATGACCCAGGTGATGGGGCTGGCGAAGGCGAGCAAGCCGACGATGATGAGCAGGACGCCTCGGATGAGGAGCACCCACCACTTCTTGGCCAGCTCGAACGCCATGCTGCCCGCCGCGAGCGCGGCCCCGGCGGGTCCCGTCAGTTCTCGTTGACTCATACCGACCCCCTCTGCGACGGCCCCGCGCCCCAATTCGCGGAGAACCGCCCTGTTCCCGGCGCACGCGGGAACGCCGGCCGCGGCGAACGCCACGCGCCCGCAGTCTATCACCCGGATTCGGAGAACGATAGGGCCTGATAAGGCGCCGGCACGTTTTGTGCGATAAGGAACGGTTTACCCTGGTGTTGTCGGCGCTTGCCCTCACCCCCCAACCCCCCTCTCCCGTGAGGCACGGGAGAGGGGGGCTTTTCGCCGCGAACCGGTGGCGTACCTGCTATAAGTCACTGGTGCAGGACGCCGCATTCAGGCGTCGTGAGGGAAGGCGTGGCCGAGGTGGAGAGGGTATTGGATCAGAACGCGATCGAATCGCTGGCGGCGCTCGTGCGCGATGTCCCCGATTTCCCGCAGGACGGCATCCTGTTTCGGGACATCACGCCGCTGCTGGGCGACGGGGCGGCGCTGCGGCTGGCGGTCGATGCGCTGGCGCGAGCCTACGCGGACATCGACGTGGTCGTCGGCATCGAGAGCCGGGGGTTCATCCTGGGCGCCCCGGTGGCGTACGCGCTGGGGGTGGGCATGACGCCGGTGCGCAAGCTGGGCCGGTTGCCGCGAGAGACGGAGCGCGCCGACTACGAGCTGGAGTACGGGACGAACACGGTCGAGGTGCATACGGACGCCTTCGGCCCCGGCCAGCGGGTGCTGATCGTCGACGACGTGCTGGCGACCGGCGGCACGGCGGCGGCCACGGCGGAGCTGGTGGAGCGCCTGGGGGCGGCGGTGGCCGGGATCGGGGTGCTCATCGAGCTGACCGGGCTCGGGGGGCGCGAGCGGCTGGCGCGGTATCCGGTGACGAGCCTGTTGCAGTACGAGTGACGCGGGTGACGGGTGACGGGTGACGGGTTGTAGGTTATGGGTGATGGGTTGTGGGAGCCGACATGCTCACAACTCTGTCGCCCCGACACCCGATACCCGACACCCGTCACCCGACGCCCGACACCCGCGTGGGAAGGATGATGGGCGCGTGATCGACGTCAACCTGATGATCGAAGGCCAGATGGGGGTCACGTGGCCGCGGTGGCAGCGGATCGCGCGGGCCGCGGAAGCGGCCGGGTTCGACGGGCTGTATCGATCGGACCATTTCACCGATCCCGAGGGGCCGCATCTCGAGGCGTTGGAGCTATGGACGTCGTTGACGTGGGTGGCGGCGCAGACATCGCGCATCGCCTTTGGGCCAGTGGTGGCGCCGGTGTCGTACCGCGACCCGCGGATCATGGCCTGGCAGGCGGCGGCGATTCATGCGCTGGCGCCGGGGCGGTTGCGGTTGGGACTGGGCGCGGGGTGGAACGAGCGGGAGCATGAGGAGTTTGGGTTCGATCTGCTCGGGATCGACGCCAGGTTCCGGCGGTTCACGGAGGCGCTGGAGGTCGTGACGCGGCTGGTGCGTGAGGAGGGGCCGGTTTCGTTTTCCGGCGAGTTCTACGAGCTGGACGGAGCAGAGTTCGTTCCCAATCCGGTGAGCTTCGGCACATTGCCGATCGTTATCGGAGGGAACGGGCCCAAGCGGACGTTGCCGCTGGCGGCGCGCTTCGCGGACGAGTGGAACGGCGTCTACCTCAACGCCGACGGGTTCCGGGAGCGGATCGCCTTGCTGGACGATCTGCTGCGGGACGAGGGGCGCAATCCGGCCGAGGTCAAGCGCACGCTGATGACGCGGGTCATCTTTGGCAAGGACGAGGAGCAGCTCGCGGAGCGGCTGGACGGGGAAAGCGCCGACGAGCTGCGGGCGGCCGGGCGGATCGTCGGCACGGCGGCGGAGATTCCGGAGCAGTTGCGCGCGCTGGAGGCGGCGGGGGTGCAGGGCGTGATGCTGCAATGGGTGGACGATCTGGACGACATCGAGGGGATCGAGGCGTTGGGGCGGGCGGCGAAGGGGCATTAGCATTGAAAGGGGATGCCATGACGAGCGCGCAGGCAGTGACGGTCGCCACGATGGAGGAGGTCCTGGCCGCGTTCAACCGCCACGACCTCGACGCGATCATGGCTTTCTTCGCCGAGGACGCCGTCCTGGAGATGCCGCGGGGTCCGGAGCCGTGGGGGGCGCGCTCCGTGGGCAAGGCCGCGGTGCGTGAGGGTTTGGCGGCGCGGTTTGCGGGCCTCCCCGATGTTCGGTACTCCGAGGACCGGCACTTCGTCTGCGGGGATCGGGGCGTCTCGGAGTGGCTGCTGACCGGGAGGACGACGGCGGGCGAGCGGGTCGCGGTGCGCGGGTGCGACCTGTGGGAGTTCCGGGACGGGCTGATCGCGCGCAAGGACTCGTATTGGAAGATCGTCGAGTAGGCGATGCCTGCCGTTGCCGATCGCCCTCTTGGCGTCCCCAAAGCGGCGTGCCGAAGGTGTGTCGTTCCGAGTGTCGGCGAGAAAGCTCGGCGCTGGCGAAACGTCGCTTCCTGAGCGCCGAGATTCCTCCTTCGTCGGAATGACATGGGGGAGGGGTTGTCGTCCGGCGATGCTTGGCGGCGGGAATCAGTGGCGTGGGTCTTCGGGGATGGCGCCGAGTTGCTGGCGCAGGCCGAGGTTGTCCCAGCCGTCGAAGCCGGAGACGAGGAGGCCGTCTTTCAGGTGGTCGAGGCTCATGCCGCCGACGCGGATGGGGCGGCCGGTGGGGGCGATGCCGAGGAACTCGCCGGTGTGGGTGCCGGTCAGGGTCCAGCGGGAGACGACGACGTCGTCTTCGGCGACGAGCTCTTCAACCTCAAAATGGAGGTCGGGGAAGGCGGCGCGCCAGTTGCGCCACTGTTGTTTGAAGCCTTCGCGGCCGATGCCGAAGTCGGGGTCGTTGCCGGCGGCGTCGGCGGCGACGAAGCGGTCGATGGCCGCTTCATCGCCCTGGTTCCAGACCTGGTCGAAGAAGTCGCGGATGATGGCCTTGTTAGCGTCGGTGGACATGGTTCTCCCAGTCGTGGGTCGTGAGTCGTGGGTCGTGAGTGAGTCGTTCTGTGAGATTCGCGATGCTGGCTTCCGCTCTGCGTCAATTCTTACGACTCACGACCCACGACTTCGTGCTATGCCTCGCGCACCGCCGTGTTCAGCTTGCTCAGCGAATCCTTGGCGTCGCCGAAGAGCATGGCGGTTTTGGGGTCGTGGAAGAGCATGTTCTCGATGCCGGCGAAGCCGGCTCCGCGGCCGCGCTTGAGGACGTAGATCTGCTTGGCCTGGTCGACGTTGAGGATCGGCATGCCGTAGATGGGGCTGGATGGGTCGTCGCGGGCGGCGGGGTTGGTGACGTCGTTGGCGCCGACGACGATGGCGACGTCGGCGTTGGCGAAGTCGTCGTTGATTTGCTCCATCTCGAACAGTTCGTCGTAGGGGACGTTGGCTTCGGCGAGGAGGACGTTCATGTGGCCGGGCATGCGGCCGGCGACGGGGTGGATGGCGTAGCGGACGTCGACGCCGCGGTCCTGGAGCGATTCGGCCAGCTCGCGCACGGCGTGCTGGGCCTGGGCCACGGCGAGGCCGTAGCCGGGCACGATGATGACCTTGTCGGCGTAGGCGAGGGGGATGGCGGCGGAGTCCGGGTCCGTCTCGCGCATCGGCAATGCTTCCGCCGTGGCGGCGGCGGCGGGTCCGGCCGCGGCCGCGCCCCAGGCGCCGAAGAGGACGTTGGCGACGGAGCGGTTCATGGCCTTCGCCATGAGGAGGGTCAGGAACGCGCCGGAGGCGCCGACGAGGATGCCGGCGATGATGAGGGCCTGGTTGTTGAGGACGAAGCCGGTCAGGGCGGCGGCGACGCCGGTCATCGAGTTGAGGACGGCGATGACGACCGGCATGTCCGCCCCGCCGATGGGGAGCACGATCAGGGCGCCGAGGACGAGGGCGGCGATGAAGAGGGCGACGATGAGCAGGTAGCTGACGCCGGCCTGGCCGAGGACGACGATGAGCGCGGCGAGGGCGAGGACGGCCACGCCGATGATGGCGTTGACCTGCTGCTGCGAGGGGTAGGAGACGGGGCGGCCGGAGATGAGCTCCTGCAGCTTGCCGAAGGCGATCATGCTGCCGGTGAAGGAGATGGAGCCGATGATGAGACCAAGCACGATGGAGATGATCTCGCCGCGGCCGATGTCGGGCTTGTGCTGGAACTCGACCAGGGAGACGAGGGCGGCCGTGGCCCCGCCCATGCCGTTGAAGATGGCGACCATCTGCGGCATGGCGGTCATTTTGACCCGGCGCGCGACGAAGCCGGAAAGGATGGAGCCGATGACGAGGCCGACCAGGATGAGGGGGATGTTGCGCAGGCCGGGCATGAACAACGTCGCGGCGACGGCGATGGCCATGCCGACGGCGGCGATCTGATTGCCGCGGCGGGCGGTAGCCGGGGAGCTGAGGAGCTTCAGGCCGACGATGAAGCAGACCGCCGCCACGAGGTAGGCGATGTTGATGAGCAAGACGAGGTTGTTCCTGAGCCAGTCCATTATCGGCCTCCCGCCCCCGGGCCCTTCCCGGCCGTGGGCTTGCGCTTGAACATCTCCAGCATGCGGTCGGTGACGACGAAGCCGCCGACGACGTTGGCCGCGCCGAGCACGACGGCGATGAAGGCGAGCACGATCAGCACGTTCGCGATGAGCGAGCCGCCTTCGAGGCTGCCCATGATGATCATGGCGCCGAGCACGACGATGCCGTGGATGGCGTTGGTGCCGGACATCAGCGGCGTGTGCAGCGTGGCCGGCACGCGCCCGATCAGCTCGAAGCCGAGAAAGATGGCGAGCATGAGGACGTAAATAGTGAGCATGATCACCGTGGCGTTTTCACTGAGCGTGGTTTGCAGCGTTTCCTGCAAGAGGACTAGAGCGATCATCACCTTCTCCTATGCCCGCGAGGCGCGAAAGCCCGCGGCTTCGGCGGCTTCGACCGAGTTGAAGCAGATTTCGGGGACCGTGCGGCCGTAGGAGTTGCTCTCCGGCTCGTGGAAGATGGCCGACGTCGCGTTCCCTTTGATCGGATAGTCGGCTGGGCAGTCGGGCGAGCCGTCCCCGGCGACCGCGCCGGCCGGGAGGGCGGACGCCGCATCGCTGCCGTTGGACGAATCGATGCCTTGGCCCGAGCCTTCGACGCGGGTTTCGGCGGATTCCTGTGAACTGGCCTGGTCTTGCTCGCCCTGCGGAGCCGAGACGAGGTTCTGTGCAGGCGAAGGCGCCGCCCCGGCTTCGGCGAGGCGCTGCTTCGTCATTTCGTGGACGATCTCGCCGCCGCGGGTGATGACGGTGCCCTTGACGATCTCGTCCTCGTAGTCGGGGTCGAGCGTGCCGCCTTTGACGAGCAGGTCGAGCAGGTTCTGGATGTTTTTGGCGTACATCTGGCTGGCGTGGACCGGCATGGCGCTGGGGAGGTTGAGCTGGCCGAGGATGACGACGCCGTTGTGCTCGACGGTTTCGCCGGCTTTGGTCAGCTCGACGTTGCCGCCGGTCTCGGCGGCGAGGTCGACGATGACGGAGCCGGGACGCATGCGCTCGACGGTTTCCTTGGAGATGAGGCGCGGGGCGGGGCGGCCGGGGACGGCGGCGGTGGTGATGACGACGTCCGATTTGGCGGCGTGGTCGGCGAGGACTTCCTGCTGCTTGCGCAACGTCTCCGCGGAGACTTCCTTGGCGTAGCCGCCGGCGGTCTGGGCGTCGCTGGTGTCGACCGGGATGTCGACGAACTTGGCCCCGAGGCTCTCGACCTGCTCCTTGACGACGGGCCGCGTGTCGTACGCCTCGACGACGGCGCCGAGGCGGCGAGCGGTGGCGATGGCCTGCAATCCGGCCACTCCCGCGCCGACGACCAACACCTTGGCCGGCACGATCGACCCGGCGGCGGTGGTGAGCATGGGGAAGAACCTGGGCAGGGTGTCGGCGGCCATCAGCACCGCCTTGTAGCCGGCGACGGTGGCTTGCGAGGAGAGGACATCCATCGACTGGGCGCGGGTGGTGCGGGGGATGGCGTCCATGCTGAACGAGGTGATATTGCGCGCCGCGAAATCGCGCATCAGGTCGAGGTTGGTCATCGGTTGCAGGAGGGCGATGAGGGTCGATCCCGGGCGGAGGCGGGCGGCCTCATCGGCGTCCGGTTTCTGCACCTTGATGACGACCTGCGACTCGTAGATCTGTTGCGCGTCGGGAACGATGGTCGCCCCGGCGGCGACGTAGGCGTCGTCGTTGTGGCCGGAGGCCAGGCCGGCGCCGCTTTCGACCCGGACGCTGACGCCGGTGGCGGTGAGGCGTTTCACGGTGTCGGGGGTCATCGCCACCCGCCGCTCGCCGGGGGCGGTCTCGCGCGGCACGCCAACGGTCAGCGTGCTCGCCGTCTGGCCTTCCATGTCGACTAACCACCTCGCGCTCAGGGCCGCGCGGGGCGAGGGCCTATCCCCGCTCGCCCGCGACGAAGCGACGGCCGGATCGGGGATCGTCGGCGTCGCGCGCGCGGCCACGTTCGATCGGACACACACGGAGCCACGACACGGCCTTGCGGCGTGCGTGGCACGAGGAATGTTACACGGAATGTGGGGGTGCTGTGCTAGCGGCGGGACCGGGGCAAGCGAGCCGCGTCGGGGCGGCGGACGGGAACCGGGACCGGCGCGGGCACCGGGCGGAGGGGCTGGGCGAGACCGCCGACGAGGCGGTCGAGCAGATCGGCAAGTTTCTCACCGAAGGACTTGGGATTCGATGGGGTAGGCGACATGGTTCGCTCCAACGCGACGCTTTCGAGAAGGCCGCGTGGTCGTCCTGGCGAACGGCGCGGACCGTGTGGGCAAGCTCTGTACGGTATTGTACTCCGCCGCGATACCGGAGGTGAGGCGGGCGGCCGAGGGCAGTCCTGCTTGCCGCTACACTCACGGCAGGAGGCATTGCAGGGCGCGTGCCAGCATCTCCCTGACCCAAGCACAGATGTCGATTCGGAACTCCGCCAGCCTCAATCGCCGGGACTTCTTCGCCGCCGTCGCGGCCGAGGTGCGCACGGCGCTGCCCGCCGATCTGGCCGGGTTTCGCCACCGCGCTAATTCGATGCTGCTCAAGATCGACTACGGCAACGAGCGCGTCCACTACGAGGTCTGGACCGACGGGGCGCGGGGGCGGGTGGAGATCGGCTTGCACTTCGAGGACGGGCCGGCCAGCACGCTGGCCTACCTGGCGTTTTTCGACGCGCGCATCGTGGAGATCAAGCACGCGCTGGGGCCGGAGGTGGAGCTGGAGCGGTGGACGGCGTCGTGGGGGCATCTGTTCGAGTCGGCGCCGCTGGGTCGGCTGGACCGCGGCTTTGCCCGGAGCGTGGCCGGCCGGCTGACGGCGCAGATCGCGCTCTTGCAGCCGATGGTCGAGGAGGCGGCGATTCCCGCCGCTGAGCACGAACCTCAAGCGACCTCCCGGCAACGGTGGCGGCGGAAGGGCGGCGCCGCGAAGGCTCTCTGACGGAATCCCAAGCGCCATAGCGCGGCGCCGAACTCGTGTCATTCCGACCATGAGGGAGCTTGGCGTCTCGGGGCGGCGCCGTCATCTGGAGCCGAGATTCCTCGCTTCGCTCGGAATGACACGAGTTCGGCGCCTGGCTCGATGGGGCAAGAAAGGCCCCTCTCCCCGTGCGCAGGGAGAGGGGTTGAGGTGAGGAGCAAAAAGTCTTCTACCGCCCCATTCCGCTCAGGCCGTCGTTGTAGCGCGTGTTGACCTCGTCCCAGTTGATGACGTCCCACCAGGCGGCGAGGTAGTCGGGGCGGCGGTTGTTGTACTTGAGGTAGTAGGCGTGCTCCCAGACGTCGTTGCCGAAGACGGGGTAGCCGGTGGTCTCG
>CALMZR010000195.1 GCA_937870845.1 uncultured Chloroflexota bacterium | reverse complement strand
GGACTCCTACGCCGGCCTGATCGTGCCCGCCATCTTCAACGCCTTCGGCATCTTCCTCTTGCGCCAGTTCTACCTCGGCATTCCCGGCGCGCTCGAGGAGGCGGCGATCCTCGACGGCGCCGGCTACTGGCGGCTCTACACCGACGTCATCCTGCCGCTCAGCCGGCCGATCCTGGCGGCGCTGGCGGTCTTCTTCTTCCTCGCCAACTGGAACTCGTTCCTCTGGCCGCTGACGATCACCAGCGACCCCGACCTGTGGGTGGTGCAGACCGGGATCGCGAGCTTCCAGCAACAGTACCGCTCCGCCCAGAACTACATCATGGCGGCCTCGACCGTGGTCGCCATGCCGACGATGATCTTGTTTCTTATTTTCCAGAAGCAGCTCGTCGAGTCGATCAAGACCTCGGGCTTCAAGTAGGGCAAGACCGGTGGCACGGGTATTGCGCGCGACTAATCAGGACATGGTGCAAAGCCCGTGAGCTACGCGGGCGGCGTGGGCAAGCACCGCATCGGCGATGGCGTCGCCTGGGGCGGTCGAGGAGGAGAGGGGCATGCGTGTGCTGATTGCGCTGCTGATTGGGGTCACGAGTCTCGTCGGGGTGTTCCCAGCGATCGCGCAGGAGGCGACGCCGGCGGCCGAGCCGGCCGGCGCGGAACGCACCAACGTTCGCTATTTCCTGCCGTACACCCCGGATGGTCTGGCGGCGGATTTGACGGAGGTTGGGGAGGCGAGCGGCGTCTGCCTCTTCCCGTCGTTGGCCAACGTGGGGCGGCCCGATGCGTGGGCGTGCATGGAGTTGGAAACGAGCGAGATTCTCGACCCGTGCTTCGAAGATCCGTTCCCGCCGATGGACGAGCCCGCGCAACTGGCGTGCGTGGCCTCACCGTTCTCGCCGGAGGTCGTGCGCTTCACCCTGACCCAGCCGCTGCAGCGGTTGAAGGAGGGTGCGGCGGAGGACGCTGGCGCGTCGCAGGGGCCTGGCGCCCCGCAACCTGCGATGCCGCCCGCGAGTGGACCCGGGGGCGGGCCAGACGCCCAGGATGCGGCCCCGGCCGAAGCGGCGGCAGAGGCGATCGACCCGCGTGAAATCCCGTGGGCGCTGGAGCTGGCCAATGGCACGCGTTGCGGGCTTTTGACCGGGGCGACGGCGGTCTTGGCGGGGCAACGGATCAATTACGGCTGCGAGGACGGCGGGTTTGTTCTGGGCGAGGTCGACCACGCCTTCCCGGTGTGGAGGGTCACCTATCTCGCGGAGGGCGCGTCGGCCACCGACCTGGTGGATGTCGTGACCGCCTGGACCTGATGCTGGAACAGGGAACCCGCCGGGGCGCGGCGAACTTCCTGAACTTCCTGAAGTTTCGGGGAGGTGGGAACCGGTGCGCGATGTCGACGACGCCGCGCGGTGGGATCGGCCAAGCGGACCCTCGCCACGGGCAAGGGCCACGTCCCGCGCGATTGATTTGAGCCAGATTGAATGGAGGAGGCCAGGGGTGGACGGAACGCGATTCGATCGATTGACGCGGCGGTTTGCTCGCGGCGGCACGCGGCGCAACCTGCTGCGCGGCATCGCCGCCGGGCTGGCGACGGTGGCGGCGGCGCGAGAGCGGAGCGATGTGGACGCATCGCCGCATTCGGTGCCGCGCGGCGGCGTCTGCTACCGCGACAAGCAGTGCATCAACGACTACTACGCGCCGGGCGGGGCGGGGCTGAACCCAGACTTGCAAGAGGTCTACTGCCGCGACAACGGCTTCTGGTACGACGGCGAGTTCAATTGTTGCCGCTACGAAGGCGGGTTTTGCGGGCGCGACGAGGAGTGCTGCGGGGATTGGAGTTGCATCGATGGCTTTTGCCGGGCCTGGTGGTCGGGGCCGGGGAACTCGGGCGCGCTCCTGCTGGGGGATCCGTGCGGCTATCCCGAACAGTGCGACCCCAGCGGCACCTACGCAACGTGCGGCGAAAACGGCTTCGGCGAAGGCAGCGTCTGCTGCGCGTTCTACGGCGCCTGGTGCGAAAGCGACCGGCAGTGCTGCGGCAGCATGTTCTGCCTGAACTCGAGCTGCACCGTGCCGTACGAGGGGTACGGATAGCGGATCGGGCCAGAATGATCGTGTGAGGCTCGATGGCCCACGAGACGCTCGTGGGCCATCGAGCGTTTCTGCAGCGTCACTTCGCGGTGGGCGAAAGACTACATGGTGAAGAGCGCCGCCAAATCGATTTCGACGCCAGGCAGCGCCGCCGGGCGAACGATGCCCTCGCGGTAGTGTGACTGCTCGTACGTCCCGTCCGGCAAGCGTCGCCAAGCAGACAATGTGCGCTCGTACGGGTGGAAACACCAAATCTCGAGGTCGCCGCGCTGCTGGTACACCGCGAGTTTCTCGTTGATGTCGTAGTCACCGGTCGAGCGGGACCAGACTTCAACGATGAGCGGCACGGGGGGATCGAACATCGACAGGAGGTCGGGACGATCCCGGAATGGCGCTGTATAGGTGGTGGGAAGCACCAACACATCGGGGATGAAGTAAGTCGATTCAGGACGGCGGACCCGCGAGGAGTTGATGCGTACCTGATACTCCGACCAATCGAGTTGCGAAAGCAGGAAATAGCCGACCTTGGTCATCAGCCAATCGTGTGCATCAC
This sequence comes from uncultured Chloroflexota bacterium, assembly GCA_937870845.1. Classification (GTDB taxonomy): domain Bacteria; phylum Chloroflexota; class Chloroflexia; order Thermomicrobiales; family UBA6265; genus JACCXM01. The sequence continues at coordinate 14,981 of CALMZR010000195.1, read as the reverse complement.
TCATCGGCGGTTTTTCTCGCAGCACTCCATCCCACAACTCCCACTTGAATTCCGGCTCCGCAAGCGCTAGGCGCTCGTACGCCGCGTTGTTGATGCGCGTCTCGATGGCCACGGTCAACCTCCTGGCTGCTCGATCAGAAGAGGAGCGGCAGCCGGGTCAGGCTGCGGAGAAAGCTCGGAGCCCAGATGATCTCGTCCGCGGGAACGGCCAGACGCAGCTCCGGGTAGCGGCGGAAGAGCGTTTCCAGGGCGACTTGCCCTTCCACCCGCGCCAGCGGGGCGCCGAGGCAGGCGTGGACGCCTTTGCCGAAGGCGATGTGGCGATTGGCGTCTTCGCGGGTGATGTCGAAGGTTTGCGGATCGGCGAAGCGGGCCGGGTCGCGGTCGGCGGCGGCCAGGACGACGAGGAGCGAGTCGCCTTTGGCGATTGGCTGGCCGCCGAGCTCGACGTCCTCGCGGGCGAAGCGGGCGGTCGTCGTCTCGGCGGGGCCGAAGTAGCGCAGGACTTCCTCGACCGCGTTGGGAACGAGGGCCGGGTCGGAGCATAGCTTCTCCAGTTGCTCCGGATGCGTCAGCAGGGCGAAGACGCCGTTGGCGATGAGGTTGACGGTGGTGATGTGCCCGGCGACGAAGAGGATGAAGACCATGGCCAGGATTTCGTCGTCGGTCAGCCGGTCGCCGTCGACCTCGACCTGGAGGAGCTGGGAGATGAGATCGTCGCCAGGATTCTGCCGCTTCTGGGCGAAGAGACCGTGCAGGTAATCGATGAACGCGCTGATGTTGCGACGGATCTCCTCTTGGCCCTCGGGGGACTGGGCGCTGAGCAAGCTTTCCGACCAGAGGCGCGTCTGCTCCCTATCCTCCGGCGGGATGCCGAGCATCTCGCAGATGACGGTGACGGGGAGGGGATAGGCGAATTGGGGGATGAGATCGAGCGCCCGGTCGGACGCGCGTTCCCCGCGCTCCGCCGCGGCGGCTTCGGCGGTGTCGAGGAGGTCGTCGGCGATCTGCTGGATGCGGGGGCGTAGCATCTCGATGGCGCCGGCGGTGAAGCTCGGTTGCACGAGCTTGCGCAGGCGGGTGTGCTCGGGCGGGTCGATGGTGAGGATGTTGCGCTGCAGCGGCTTGAACTCCGCCGGGATTTCGGAGGCCGCGGCGGCCATCTCCGGCGTCATGGCCGTCGACGCATCCACGGTGAAAGCACGGTCGAGCAGCGCCCGCGAGCCCTCCTCGTAGTCGGTGACGAGCCAGAAGGGGCGGTTGAAGAAGCCCTGGTCCTCGACGCCTTCGGCCGCGGTGAAAACGCCTCGCGAGACGGGGCATCTGGCGCGCATGGCCTCGTAGCGCTCGTGGGCGCGCTCCAGATAGTCCGGTGAGCCGAGGTCGAACCGCTCGGTGTCCGGGGGGACCTGGGACGGGTCGATGGCTCCGTTGGCGGCGGGGGCGTGGCCGGGCGCCGGGACGGAGTCGGTTTGCAGCTCGGCTTCGGTCGTGCTCACGAGAATGTCGGTCCTTTCGTATCGAGCCGCACCAGGACAGGATACTTCGGGGCGGACGGGTGACGGGTGAGAAGACACGGGCCATCGCTTACGGGTGAAGGGCGCCGACGAGCCCACTTCCCCTGTCACCCAGTCACCCAATCACCCGACACCCGACACTCGTCACCCGACGTCCGTCACCCGACGCGAACGAATCCGCGGTCGGTGACGCGAGCCTCTGGAATTACCGACAGCGCCATGAAGGCGAGAAGCCCGAACGGCGATGGGAGCTGGCTGCCGAGCGCGTGCGCGGCTGCTTCCAGCTCGCCATAGGCGGCAGCGACCTCGGGCAATGGGCGGTCGGAGAGGATGCCGGCGATCGGGAGCGCCATGTGGGCCAGGACGTCTCCGCCCGCGACAACGGCCAGACCGCCGCCGCTTTCGGCGACGGCGGCGACGGCGGCGAGGATGTCCGCGTCGTCGGCGCCGACGGCGACGATGTTGTGGGCATCGTGCGAGATGGAAGAGGCGAGGGCGCCGCGGCGAAGGCCGAACCCCTGCGCGTAGCCGACGCCGACGCGGCCGGTGGCGTGGTGGCGTTCGACGCAAACGAGCTTGAGCAGATCACGCTCGGGCACGGCGACCGCGGCTCCGTTGCTTAGGGTGGGCTCGACGTCGACCAATCGGGTGACGATTTCGCCGGGGATGACGCCGACGGCTTGCCGCGCCGCCTCGGGCTCGAGCCGCAGGTCGCCCAGGGAGAGCGGGGCGACGTGCATGGTGTCGCGCAAGCTGGATGGAATGGAGAGGGCGGGGACACCGTGGACGATCATCTCCCCGTCCTGGGCGACGATGCGGCCATCGTGGATGGTCGTGGCGACCCGCACGTCGCGCAGGTCGGCGAGGAGGACGAGGTTGGCGCGGTAGCCGGGGGCGACGGCGCCCCAGCCGTCCAGCCTCCAGTAGTCGGCGGCGTTCCAGGTGGAGAGGCGGATGGCGCGCACGGGATCGAGACCAAGGGCGATGGCATGGCGGATGCTGACGTCCATGTGGCCGTCGTGGAGGAGTGCATGGGCGTCGCGGTCGTCGGAGCAGAAGCAACAGCGGGGGTACGTGGCGTCGGTGACGATGGGGAGGAGCGCGGGCAGGTTTCGCGCCGCCGAGCCGTCGCGGATCATGATCATCTGTCCGGAGCGGAGCTTGTCCATCGCTTCGTCGAGTTGCGATGCCTCGTGGTCGGAGCCGGGGCCGGATCCCGCGTACGCCTGCAATCCGGCGCCGCGCAGACCAGGCGCGTGGCCGTCGCGGCGGCGACCGGCGGAGACCGCGAGCTTGGCGGCGATGTCGTCGTCGCCGGCGAGGACGCCGGGGAAGTTCATCAACTCGCCGAGACCGACGCTTTCGGGCCAGGAGAGCATCGCGGCGATCTCGGCCGGGCCGAACGTCGCCCCGGGCGATTCCCATCGGCTGGCGGGCACGCAGGACGGGACCGTAAAGAAGACCTCGAGAGGCAGGTGGCGAGCCGCGGCGCGCATGGCCTCCATGCCAGGCAGCCCGGTGATGTTGGCGATCTCGTGGGGATCGGTGACGATGGCTCCGGTCCCGTGCGGGATCACGGCGCGGGCGAACTCGGGGAGCCAGGCGAGCGCGCTTTCGGTGTGGACGTGGGCGTCGATGAAGGCCGGGGCGATCCACTGACCGGCGGCGTCGATGCGCTCCCGGCCCTCGGGATAGACCCCGACGCCGGCGATGACGCCGTCGGCGATGGCGACATCAGCCTGGTAGACGTCTCCCGCGAAGACATCGACGACGGAGCCTCCCGCCAGCACGAGATCGGCTGGCTCCTCGCCCATTGCTACACGCAGGCGCCGTCGCCAGGAGGCGGCGTCGAACATTGTTTCCGGCTCGGACATAATCGCTCCCGTGGTCTGCATCCGCCTTCAGGATTGGCGGAGTATACGGAGCGGCGCCGCGGGCGGGTTGAATGGCACGGAGGCGACTCTGCCACAATTGACGTTAGCGGCGGGGGCCGGGCGTTCTCGCGGGCCTTCTTGCGGATGGTGGCGGGTCCACTGACCTGGGGGAGTACATTGGGGTCTTCTTCTGTGGGGTCCGACGCGGACGACATCGACACAGGATCCAAGGAAGCGGCCGGTTCGGACCACGTGGCGCCGCCAGGTGCGGGGTGGATCCGGCCAGTCGTCGCGGTCCTCGCGATCCTCGCGTCCGGCGCAGCGATATGGCTGGTCAGGAGTCTGGCGAGCGGGGCGGGCTCGCTGTCCGCATCGGAGAATCCTCCAGCGGCTGCCGCCGCGATCGTCCTCGGCGTTGTGGCGGCAATGGCCGGCGCGGTGGCGGCGATCCGCCCGGAGCGAGGGACGCTCCACGGTCTGGTGGCGACTTCGGCCGCCTGGTCGCTCGCCCTCTTGATCGCGCTCGCGTCGGCGTGGGCCGTGATCGCGTCCACCGGGCTTCGAGATCTCTGGCACGGCACGCGGGTGACGACACCGGCCGAGGCCGACGCCTACCTCAGTGGCCACGTTCCGGCAGGCGTCGACCCCATTCGCATCCCCACCGGCGTGTTGGTGCAGTCGATGGAGTTTCTGAGTGGGGATAACGTCCAACTGACCGGTTACGTCTGGCAGCGATTCGGCCCGGATGTGCCCGACGACGTAGCCCGGGGGGTCGTGCTGCCAGAGGCCATCCGGGAAGCCTATGACGCGAAAGAGGCGTACCGCTACGTCGAGGGCGACGTGGAGACCGTCGGTTGGTATTTCTACGCCACGTTGCGCCAGCCGTTCTCCTATGGCCGCTATCCGTTTGACGAGCAGGACGTCTGGCTTCGGCTCTGGTCGCGGGATTTCGCCCGTGACGTGGTGCTCGTGCCCGATTTCGCCTCCTACCGCAATCTGGCGCCCGGGGCCCTGCCGGGGATCGAGTCGGAGTTCGTCTTCGGTGGTTGGAAGCCGGTCGATTCTGGATTCACCTATTCCGTGCAACCCTACGACACGTCGTTCGGCATCGGCGCTGCCGACGACGCGCCACCGCTCCCGGAGCTGTACTTCAATCTGATCCTCGACCGGGAGTTCGGCGGCCCGTTCTTCGAGCACCTGGTCTTCTCGATCGCCGTCGCGGTCTTGCTGTTCGGATTACTGGTGTTGACCACGGACGACGAAAACCTGAAATCGCGCTTCCAGCTCAGCACCGCCGGGGTGCTCGGCGCCGCAAGCGGACTCCTTTTCGCGGTCATTCTCAAGCACAATCAGTTGCGCACCGTTGTCGGCAACCAGGGCGTCAGCTACATCGAGGTCATCCCCATCATCCTCTATGGCGCCATCGTGGCGGTGGTGCTGAATGCGATTCTGGTGGCCGCGCCGTGGAAGCCGCGGGTGGTCGCCCACCGCAACAACCTCGTGCCGGTTCTGGCGTACTGGCCGGTGGTGCTCGGGCTGCTCCTGATGGTGACGCTTCTGACCTTTTTCCGGGGCTGAAACGGAAGCCGGCCCGGCCAGGTCGACATCGCGACGTTCGTCCGATTGGAGCGCCGCATGGAGGACGTTCGCCTCATCGTCGATATCGTGATCGCGCTGGGCGCGGCCACGATCGGCGGTTTGATCGCGCAGCGGCTCGGGTTGCCGGCGCTGATCGGCTACATCCTGGCGGGGCTGGCGATCGGGCCGAACACGCCGGGTCTCGTCGCCGATCAGGATCGGGTGCAACTGCTGGCGAACCTCGGCGTGGCGCTGCTGATGTTCGGGCTCGGCGTCGAGTTCTCCCTGAGCGAGGTCGTCCGCGTGCGCCGCGCCGCGCTCCTGGGGGGCGGCATTCAGATCCCGCTCACGATCGTCCTCGGAACGGCGGCGGGGCTGGCAGGCGGGTGGACGATCGGGGCGGCGCTCCTGCTGGGCGGGGCGTTCGCCATCTCCAGCTCGATCGTGGCGCTGAAGACGCTGCTGGGCCGCGGCGAGATGGAGAGCCCGCACGCGCGCGTGGCCCTGGGGCTGGGCATCGTGCAGGACTTCAGTCTGGCCCCCATGCTGGCGCTCGTGCCGGTCATCGCCGGCCAGCGCGGCGGGGGATTGCCCATCGTCCAGTCGCTTCTGATCTCGGGGATTGTGCTCACGGGCGCGTTCCTGCTCGGCACTCGCCTGGTTCCCCCATTGCTGCGCGTGGTGGCGCTGGCCGGCTCCCGCGAGCTGTTCATGCTGACCATCGTGGCCATCGCCCTCGGGGTGGCGTTGGCAACGCACGCGGTGGGACTCTCCCTCGGACTCGGAGCCTTTCTTGCCGGTATTGTCGTCTCGGAATCGGATTTCGAGGAGCAAGTGCTCGCCGACATCATCCCGGTGCGCGACATCTTCGCGACCCTGTTTTTCGTCGCCGTCGGCATGTTGATCGATCCCTTCGTTCTTCTCGCCCAATTGCCGCTGGTGCTCGCCCTGGCCGCCGTGCTGGTGGCCGGCAAGCTGCTGATCATCGGCGGGGCGCTGCTCGCCGCCGGGGTCGACCACCGGACGTCGACGTTGGCGGCGGTCTTCATGTCGCAGATGGGGGAGTTCAGCTTCATTCTGGCCGGCTCGGGGCTGGCGTATGGAGTGATCACGGTCGGGGAGTACGGGACGATCCTCTCGGTGGCGCTCTGCTCGATCCTGGCCATGCCGGTGTTGGTGGCCATCTCGCCGTGGTTGGTGCGCATCGCCGAGCGCCTGCCCGGCGTCGAGCGGCAGGAGCGGCTGGCCGTCGGGCCTCCTCCGCCGGTGGCGCCGGCCGGCGGCCACGTCGTGATCTGCGGGTTCGGCCGCGTCGGAGCGGAGATCGGCGCCGCGCTCGATCGCTGGGGTCAGCCGTACAGCGTGATCGAGTTGAATCCGGCCATCGTGCGCGACCTGCGGGAACGCGGAGTCGACGCCTTGTACGGGGATGCCGCCTCCCGCGCCGAGCTGGAAAGCGCCGGGGCGGGCGCCGCGCGCACCATCGCGGTGACGACTCCGGATTTGATTGCGACGGAGAACGTGATTCGGAACGCTCGCGCCATGAACCCCGGCATCCGTGTCATCGTCCGCGCTCCGGGGGCCCGCGACGTGGGCAGTCTCTCCGAGAGAGGCGCGGACGAGGTCGTGCAGCCCGAGTTCGAGGCGGGGATGGAGTTCGTGCGCCAGGTGCTCGAGTGGCAAGGGATCGATGTAGGACTGACGGAGGATTTGGTCAGCGCCCGGCGGCAGACGGTGTACGGGACGCCGGAAGAACCGGCGCCATGAATCCAACCCTCGATGGGCGACGTAGATAGAGACAAGAAGCCAGAGAGCCCTCCCCAGGTGACCGGCTTCTCGAACCCAAACCCCTTTCCCCTTCCCGCACGTGCCCGGCCCAAAGTGGCCGGGTTCGTGTTTGTGCGGCTGCTGACTCTTGGCTGCTGGCTGGTGGCCGCTAGCATCCATGGCTCTGCGCAAGCAACGGATACGATCCGAAGGCCAGCAGCCAATAGCCAAGAGCGGATCGCGCGCTACGACGAGACTTGCGTCGCGACGAAGTCGAGCAGTTTTTCCAGCTCGGGGAGGTGCTCGCGGGCGAAGGCGCCGGTCTGAGCGGCGGCGGTGAAGGGGACGTCGTAGCGGATGCGGGCGGCGGGGCCGCCGTCGGTCTCGTCCCACCAGGCGGCCTGGTTCGGGGCGAGGAAGCCCCGTTGCACGGCGGGGATGGTCATGCGCGCCAGGCGCTCCATGGCGCGGCGGCGGAACTCGTTCTCCTCTTCCGAGAAGAGCCCCGGGGAGGTCGCCCACAGGTCGAGCTGGTAGCCGTCGGCGCCCACGCGGACGTCGACATGCCCAGCCTCGTCGTCGGCGCTGACGACCCATTGGTTCTCGGCATCGACCGTGCCGTAGGCGTAGAAGCCAGCTCGCTCCAGCGCTACGCGCACGGGGGCCAGCGCCTCGCGGGCGCGGGCGATCGCGTCCTGTGTGTCGCTGCCATCGTGCGCGGGCGGCATCGGTTCGTTCGATTCGGTCATGGCGCGTTTCCGAAGCTCCACGGCGACACCGTCGCCGGTCTTATGCACGCAAAGCATAGCGTCGGATGCCATTGGGTCCCGGCGCCGATGTTCTGGTCCCCCGGTTCTCTGTTCCCGATTTGACGCCGGCGCCGTGCCTGAAGAAGCAGCCTTGACGCCTGGTCCCGCCCTACTGTGATTTCCACGATTGGCGGCAGTCGCGGACGATCGGAGGGGCGGCAATGGATGGAGATATCGGGACCTGGTGGATGGTGTTCGGAGCATTGATCGTTGTACTGGCGCTGCCCACGGGCCGCACGCGGCCCCAACACCGGTCAGGCCGTCGTGTCGTTGGCTGACCTCAGATAGTCACGAAGAGGTCGCCGCGAAGCGCGTTCCGCGCCGCGATCGCCGTCCGGAGGAAGTACCGGTCGACGGTAGGGATGAAATCGTCGATGCGCGCCAGCACGGGCTCGCTTCGTGCTGCGCCTGCCGCCATGGCGATGCCCTGCACGGCATCCGCTTCACTTGCCAGGAATGGAATCAGCGACTCGAGCGGGAAACGGGCGACGCCCGCCAACTCGGCCGGATGTGGCCGAAACGCCTCCAGCGGGCGGTCGTCGCGGAGGAGATAGACGTCCTGCAGCTCCCGGTCGATGATGCCGGCTTCGGCTTCGTTGGCGCAGACGCGAACGCCGAGCGGTTGCAGCGCAAGACCTTCGGGGCTGATGCCGATCTCCTCCTCGATCTCGCGCAGCGTTTCGGCGTGGGTCTCGCCTGTGCGGTAGTGGCCGCCGACGGTGGCGTCGTAGCGGCTGGGCCAGGTGTCCTTGCGCGGGGAGCGGCGCTGGAACATCAGGAACGGACTGCCCGCCTCGTCGATCCCGGCGATCCAGACATGCAGCGCACGGTGCCAGTCGCCATCGCGGTGGATCTTTGCGCGCGGTTTCACGATCCCGGTCGGCGTGCCGTCGGCGCGGACGACGTCGAACGGCTCGTCGGGATCCTGGGCTGGCGTGGGAGCGGTCGTCATTGGCCGGCCTTTGGCGCGACTTCGCGCGGCCAGTCGGGGCTCGGGTAGGATCGGCGCAGCGGCGTCATCCCGCTCGTCGCCGCACGTTTCGGAGGCGACATGGATCGTTCGCGGATGCCCACGGAATTTGGATTCACAACCCCGTCCTATCTGCCGCCGGAACGCGCCCGACCGGCGTGGAAGACTCTCGTGTTTGGGGCGCTGCTGGCGCTCATCCCGTTCGTCGGGGCGGGCATCAGCGCCGTCTACATTGACCGACGGCAGGCGCCCGGTACGTACGATTTTCTGGAATCCCTCAAGACGGCGGTGATCCAGATCGTCGCCATCGCGCTGCTGGCGTTGCTCGCGTGGCTGGTGTTTGGCCTGGCGTTTGGCATCGGGATCGAGCTCAACCCTCGGATGATCTGGCCAGCCAGCTAACCGCCGCCCGTTTTGCTGTCGCGCCAAGCGATGAGCTTCTCCAGCGGCGGCACGTCGTAGTTGTGGCCGGGTTGCCCGCTCATTCGGATCGAGTCTCCCACCAAAGGCCCATGCGGGCGTTGGTTCCCCCGTCGACATAGAGGGTCTGGCCGGTGATGAAGCCGGCGCCGTCCCCGGCCAGGAAGGCGACGGCCGGGGCGATGTCGCGCGGGAGCCCGACGCGGCCCAACGGGATCAGCGTGTGCCCGAAGTCGGTGGTGTAGCCTGGCATGTCGAAGTAGCGGGGCACCTCGATGACGCCGGGGCCGATGGCGTTGACGCGGACGCCACGGGGCGCCAACTCAATTGCCAGGGAGCGAGTGAAGCCGATGACCGCGCCCTTGGTGGCGGCGTAGGCGGCGTGGTTGGGGAAGCCGGCTCCGCCGTGGATGGAGGTGATGTTGACGATCGATCCGTGGCCGGATGCCTCCAGTGCGGGGAGGGCGGCGCGGGCGCAGAAGAAGTAGCCCTTCATGTTGAGGTCGAACATCTCGTCGTAGAGAATCTCGCTGGTCTCCTCGATCGTGCCGGCGCGGGTGACGCCGGCGTTGTTGACGAGGATATCGAGGCCGCCAAATGTCTCGACGGCCTCGGAGACGACGCGCTCGCACTCCTCGACGAAGCGGAGGTCGCCTTGCAGCGCCACGGCCTCGCCGCCGGCGGCCGTGATCTCGGCCATGGCGGCGTGGGCGCCGGCGCTGCTGCCCGCGTAGTGGAGCGCCACCCGCGCACCTTGCCGCGCCAGTTCGCGGGCGATCGCCTCGCCGATCCCGATGCCTGCTCCGGTCACCAGCGTCGCCCGCCCTGCCAACGGCTCCATCCCGTTCCTCCGCCCGTTCGGTTCTTCCTGCCCTATCCCTGCCCGTCGATGAAGGCTTGCAACGTGGGGGAGACCAGCGCCACGACGCGATCGTTGTTGTCTGGAGACGCCCCGCCGATCACCGTGCGGTGGACGAGCAAGCCCAGAAGCGTCGAGCCCACGAGCTCCGCCCGTTGCAGCGCGTCCGGCCCCTCCAGCAGCGCCGCCAGCGGTTTGACGAATCCTTCCTGCAGCGCCTCGCGCAGCATGCGCGCCGGCGCCTCACAGGAGGTCGAGCGGAGCAGCGCCACCAGGGGATCATACCCGTCATGGGGCGACTTTTTCTGGAGCACGTAGCGCGCTAGTCGCTCGCCGAGGGTGGCGCGATCCCCCGCGAAGAGGGCGCGCAGGTCGAACTTGCTGGCCACGGCCTCGGCGAACAAGCCCTCTTTGGAGCCGAAGTAGCGGTTGACGAGGGCGGGATCGACCCCGGCGCGGCCGGCGATCTCGCGCACGCCGACCTGCTCGTAGCTGTCGCACGTGAACGAGACTCTGGCCGCATCCAGGATCGACTGGCGGGTGGCAGCGGCGTTGCGGCCGCGCGGGCCGCAGCCGGCGGCGGGGGGTCGGGTCTTGTGACCGCGGCCGTGCACGATAGTACCTCCGTTAGGCGACCCTACTATGTCAACACCTGTTGACAACTGAGCCGCGTCGGCCTATCGTACGACATGTCAACACCTGTTGACGACCGCGACGCGCAGAAACAGGAGAAACGGACGCCATGAGATTCGGCATCACCATTCCGCGCTTCGTCACCCCCGTCGGGGATGCGGGCATCGGCCCCCAGTTCGCCGCCATGATCCGCGACGCCGACGAGGCAGGGCTCGACTCGCTGTGGGTCATGGACCACTTCTTCCAAATCGAGGTGATCGGGCCCGCCGAGGAGCCGATGCTGGAGGGGTACTCGGCGCTGGCCTTCGCCGCCGGCATCACGCGGCGCATCTCGCTGGGGACACTGGTGACCGGCGTGACGTATCGTCATCCGGGGATCCTGGTCAAGACCGTGACCACGCTCGACGTGCTCTCCGGCGGCCGCGCCTGGCTCGGGATCGGGGCCGGTTGGAACGAGCGCGAGCACGATGGGCTGGGAGTTCCCTTTCCTCCGATCGGCGAACGCTTCGAGCGGTTGGAGGAGACACTGCAGATCGCCAACCAGATGTGGTCGGGCGAGGTCGCGCCGTTCCACGGTCAGCATTTCCGGCTCGCGGAGACGTTGAACCATCCGATGCCGCTGTCTATTCCGCGGCCGCGCATCCTGATCGGCGGGGGCGGCGAGCAGAAGACGCTGCGGTTGGTGGCGCGCTACGCCGACGCCTGCAACCTCTTCGCCATGCCGGGCGAGGAGGGGATGGCGCAGCTCCAGCACAAGCTCGAGGTCCTGCAGGCGCATTGCGAGGCCGAGGGCCGAGACTACGACAGCATCGAGAAGACGGTTCTCGGACCGGCGCCGACGCGGGAGGCGCACCCCATGGCGATGCCGCCGGAGGCGCTGCCCACACTCATCGAGCAGCTCGCGGGGATGGGCATCGACCACTACATCGCCCCGGCCATCGACCGCACCATGGTGAATGACCTGATCGAAGTCGTTCAGGGGCGCGTCGCCCTGATGGAGGCGTAGCACCGGTGGAAGGACAAACTCCGCTGGCTCTTGGCCCGGGAGCACGAGAAGATGGCTTCGGCAGTTGGATCGTCCCGGCCTCAGCCCGATCGCCGATTCCGCATCGACGCCCCAACGATCCGCTACGGCGGGTGGACCGCGACGGCTTGAAGCAAGCCACCCTCGATGCGCGGAGCGCGCTGCAGGAGGCGGCTGTTGCCGCGGCCGTCGCTGCTCAGCGCGCGTTTGCGTACGCTGAGAAGTTGGACGAGGCGTTGGCGGCGCTGCAACGGGCGGAACGGGCGCCGGTTTCCATTCCGAAAGCGTCGAGAGCGCTCGGCGCGAACGTGGCCGGCGACCTCAGTCCGCGAGAGAGGGAGGTTCTGGCCCTGGTCGCCGAGGGGCGCTCGAACAAGGCGATCGCCGAGGCGCTGTTCGTTTCGCCGAACACCGTCAAGTCGCACGTGGCATCGCTCCTGACCAAGCTGCACGCCGATTCCCGCGCGCAGTTGGCGGTGATGGCGGTGCGCGGGACGTTGTCGTGAAGGCCGGATGGCGCATCGTCCGATTGGGTGAGCGGAATCGTCGGCGCGATTCACCCGTCGGGAGGAAGTTGCGGCGGCGCTCGTCTGGCTTACTGGGCACATACCGGCAGAGGTTGTCGGGTGATGCTCGAAAGGAGAAACCCATGAGCACCGTGTTGCAGCCCTTTGGTCAGACCGCCGTCAGCTACACCTCCCGCCAGAAGCGGCGCGAGGAGCGGCGCGAGGGTCGCCGCGACGAGAAGGAAGATCGGCGGGAGGATCGCCGGCGCAAGCGCCGCCGGAACTAACCCCCGGCTCGGCGCGCAGGGCAGACAACGCATAGCGGCGCGTCCGCCTCGCCGATCGGCGAGGCGGACGTGTGTCCGGAATCGAACTTCACGAGGACTCCATGGCACGGGCGATCGCGCAACGCAATCACTGGTTCGCTCAACAGGGCGGCGAGGCCTCCGTCGGCGCGGCGCCGACGGCGTCGTTGCGGGAGATCGCGCGGCGGTTCTGGCCCGATGCCCGGCCGTATCGGCGTTGGCTGCCCGTGCTGCTGGTGTTCGTGGCGCTGGGGCCGGCGCTCGATACGGCGGCGATCTGGCTCTACAAGCTGCTGGTGGACGAGGTGCTGGTCCCCCGCGACTTTGCCCTTTTTCCCACGATCGCGCTGGCCTACGTCGCCCTGACCGTTGCGGGAGGGCTGATCTCGTTCGGCGACGACGTGCTCTCCGACTGGATCGGCGAGCGCTTCCTGATCGAGGTGCGGAGCCGCGTCTTCGCCCATCTGCAATGGCTGCCGCTCGATTTCGTCGGCGGGCAGCGGCGCGGCGACCTGATGGCGCGCCTGACGGGCGACGCGGCGGAGATCGAGACGCTGATGATCTCCGGTGTGGCCGAGGCGGTGTCGTACGGGTTGCGCATTGCCTTCTTCGCCGGGGCGCTGGTGTACCTGAATTGGCGCCTAGCGCTGCTGGCGTTCGTCGCCGCCCCGGTTTTCTGGCTCGCATCGCATGTGTTTGCGCGTCGCATCAAGGGCGTCTCGCGCGAACAGCGGCGCTGGAACGGGGGCGTCAGCGCCGTGGCCGAGGAGTCGTTGCGCAACGCGGCGCTGGTGCAGGCGTACAACCGGCAGAATGCCGAGGTGGCTCGCTTTCGCCGCGAGGCGCTGGGCGGCTTCGCGGCCCAAATGGCGCTGACGCGGCTGCGGGCGCTGTTCGATCCGCTGCTGGAGGCGTTTCAGCTCGGCGGGGTGCTGGCGGTTGTCGCCGCGGGGACGTGGGAGCTCTCGCGCGGGAATCTCACGCTCGGCGGGCTGCTGGTCTTCCTGACCTACCTGACCCAGCTCTTTGACCCGGTGCGGGGGATGGTGCAGCTCGTGGGGTCCGTTGCGGCCGCGTCCGCGAGCGCCGAGCGCGTCATCGAACTGCTCGACCAGCAGCCGGGGGTTCTTGAGCGTAGCGACGCCCACGCGCTCTCGGCGTCCCGCGGCGTGGTCGCGTTCGATCGCGTGTCGTTCCGGTATCCCGGCGAGACCCGGTGTGCCCTGGACGACGTGTCGCTCGCCGTGGGGCCGGGGGAGACGCTGGCGCTGGTCGGCGCGAGTGGGGCGGGGAAGTCGACCATCGTGCGGCTGCTGTTGCGGTTTCACGATCCTGCTCGGGGGCGCATCGCCGTCGATGGCCAGGATCTTCGCGACCTCGACCTGGCTTCCTTGCGGGGAAACATGGCCGTCGTGCTGCAAGAGTCGCTCGTTGTTCCGGGGACGATTCGCGACAACATCGTCTACGGCCGGCCCGAAGCGAGCGACGAGGAGATCGTGCTCGCGGCCATTGCGGCTGATGCCCACGGCTTCATCAGCGCCTTGCCCCAGGGGTACGACACGCCGGTTGGACAGGACGGCGCGCGCCTCTCCGGGGGGCAGCGGCAGCGAATCGCCATCGCCCGCGCCATGGTCCGCGACGCGCCGATCCTGATCCTGGACGAGCCGACCACCGGGTTGGACGCCGCCAGCAGCGAGCGGGTCATGGAGCCGCTGCGGCGGTTGATGGCCGGGCGGACGACGATCGTCATCTCGCACAATCTGCTCACCGTGCGGGAGGCGACGGAAATCGTCGTCCTCGACGGGGGACGGATTGTCGAGCGGGGAGGCCACGAGGATCTGCTCGCGCTGGATGGGGTGTATGCGGCGCTTTACCGGCTGCATCATCCGAAGGTCGAGCGGCGGGAGATCGGGCGTGAATTAGCGGGCGTGGCATAAGGAAGGCCGGTGCTCGGGGTTTAGTAGGCGCTTCGGCAGCAGACGGGCTCGGCCGCCGCGGCCCCGGCCGAGCCGACCAGGGGCCAGACGGCCATCGACATGCCGTCGAGCGCGTCCCACATCCACATGAAGTCGCCCCAGGTCCAGGAGACGGCGCCGCCGGTGGCGGGATCGGCGGCGTAGACGCCCGACTCGTCGTAGCCGTAGGCGACGACGACGTGATAGCCGGCGTTCAGCTTGTAGGGCGTCCCGTCCTCGGCGTACTCGTAGAAGCTCTGGTCTCCCCAGAGACCGAGCCAAAGGACGACGGGCACGCCGTTATCCAGGAAGGTGGTGAGCGCGCTCGAGTCTCCCTGCGCGTAAAAGACTTCGCCGCGGAATCCGAGTTGGGCGAGCGGCCCCACGAGCGGTTCGGGATAGACGCCGTAGTCGGTGGTGTTGCCCCACCAGCCGTTGATGTCGCCGCGATAGCCCCAATGGGGGTTGTCGGACTGAGGGACCATCTCGTCGAAGACCCACTCCGAGACCCAGACATCGTACGAGCCCATGGCGATGACCATCGAGGCGTACTCGCAGGAGAGGTTGCGCTGCTGGGTATAGAGCGGCACGTCGATGAACGACGCGCCTTCGCTGACATCGCGCGCGGCGGCGGGCGCGAGCGGCATGGCGAGGCTGAGGAGCAACGCCAGCAGGCATGCCGCCAGGCCGAGTCGCTGTCGCGAATGGATTGTGCCCGTTCCCTTCCGCAAAGCCCGGCCCCCACCCCTGGGCGACTACGCCTT
>CALMZR010000194.1 GCA_937870845.1 uncultured Chloroflexota bacterium | reverse complement strand
CGTCTCCTCGTAGAAGCGCGTGCCGGGCGCGATGCCGAGCGATTGGCGGCGCTCCGAGCTGAACGCGTGCAGCGCCGGCTCGGGGATCGTCGCCGTCGCCGAGGCGACGGTGCTGCCCAAGCCCAGGGGACGGAGAACTTCCTCGTCCAGGAGATCCTCCAGCGGCTTGCCGCCGATCTTCTCCAGCGCCTGCCCCAGGATCACGTAGTTGGAGTGCGAATAGTCCCAGTTGGCGCCGGGCGCGAAGAGGCGCGGCACGGAGAGGGAGAGCGCGATCCGCTCCTCGGCGCTCCAGTGCCGAAACGGGTCGGCGTAGAACGCCCGCTGGAACTCCGGGTTCTTCTCGAAGTCCGGATACCCCGCCGTCATGTTGGCCAGCATGCGCAGCGTGACCGCGTCCGCATCGGGCAGATCGGGCAGCCACGCGGCCAGCGGATCGTCGAGCGCGACCACGCCCTGATCGACCAGCCGCAACAGGAGCGTGGACATGTAGGAAATGGCGACGGCCCCGTTGCGGAAGCTCATGTCGGTCGTGGCCGGCACGCCGGTCATCGACTCGCCCATGGCGGCGGTGACGATCTCCTCGCCGTCAATGGTGACGCGGAGGATGACCGCCTTCAGGTCCTGCTGCTCCATCGCATCGCGGGCGATGGCGAGGATGGCCGCGGCGCGGTCGTCCGTCGTCCCCGCTTCCGGGGTTGCCTGACGGGATGGGGCGGCCAGGGTGGGGCGTGCGGGCCCGACGGCAAGGGTCCCGCCGGCCAGGGCGAATCCCATCCCAACCGCTTTCCGTCGCGTCAGGGGGGCAGACGTGCCAAGATCACTGCACCGATTTCCCACGAAAACTCCTTTCGGCGCGACCGTCGCCGGGAGGCGAGCAGACGAGCCTGTCTGAGTGTTTCTTCAGCGAAGCTCGTTCAGCATACGTGAGCCGGCGCCAAGTATCCAATCGACGCAGCGGAGGCAACGCGGGGCGACATCGGCGTCAGCCCGCCAGATCCCGCGCGATCTTCTCCGCGCCGACGAACGTCGGGAGATTCGTGTTCGCCAGCGTCACGAAGGGCATGACCGCCGCGTCGGCCACCAGCAACCCCTCGAGTCCATGCACGCGGCCGGAGGCACCGACGACGGCGGCGGGGTCGCTGGCCGGGCCCATGCGGCAAGTTCCGGCGGGGTGGTAGTCGTGCGAGGCATTGCGCAGGATCCACGAGGAGATCTCCCCGCGGGAGGCGACGGCGGGACCCGGTTTCGCTTCCTGCTCGAACAAGGCGGCCAGCGACGGTTGCGCGCCGAGGTCGCGGCAGAGGGCGAAGGCGTCGGCGAGCGCGTCGAGATCGTAGCCGTCCGGATCCGAGAGGTAGTTGGTGTCGATGACGGGGGCGGCCTCCGGATCCGCTGGCGCCGCAGGGTTGAGACGAATGCTCCCGCGCGAGCGCGGGGCCATCACCGCCGCCGAGATGTGGCAGCGCCAGCCCTTGCCGCCGAAGGGTCGGGAGGCGATGGGGTAGAGGTGCAGGTCGTACGGCCCTTCGCAGCGCGACGATCGGGCCAGCCCGATGGTCCCCTCCTCGCGCGGCAACCCGCCGGCGGCAATGAACGCCTCCAGGGCGTCGATCGTCTCCGCCCTGGCGTCGTAGTGGACGCCGATGGCGGGGTGGTCCTGCAGGTTGCAGCCCACGCCCGGCAGGTCGTGATTTACGGTTATCCCGTAATTGCTCAAATCTTCCGCCGCCCCGATGCCGGAACGAAGCAGGATGAGCGGTGAGCCGTAGGCCCCTCCCGCGAGGATGACCCGGTCGGCGGCGACCCAGGACGCGCGCTCGTCGTGAACCACCGCCACCCCGGTGGCGCGCGCGCCATCGAGGGTGACGCGATCGACCAGCGTCTCGCCGACGATGCGCAGGTTCGGCAGGTTGCGAATTGGGTCGAGGTAGGCGAACGCGGCGTTCCAGCGAATCCGCATCTCGGAGTCGATGTTGACGGGGCCGATGGCGAAGCCGAACTCCGGGTCGAGGCTGGAGAGATCGGGGATAAAGGGGTAGCCGGCTTCCGAGGCGGCATCGAGCACGGCTTGATGGAAGGGGGTGAGCTGTTCGCGCGCCGGGATGTGGACGCGCAGCCGCCGGTCGACTTCATGGAAGAGCGGCTCGACCTCCGCTGCGCTCCAGCCGGGGTTGTCCACCGCCCAGGCGTCGTAGTCGGCGCGGTGGCCCCAGACGGCGGCGCAGCCGTTGTGGGCCGAGCAGCCGCCCAGCACGCGCGCCCGTTGCAACGCCATGTCGGGCGTGCCGTGCTGACACGCGGAGATGTAGCCCCAGGAATGCTCCTCGACCGGCATCAGCGTCGGGTCGAGCAGGCGCTCCGGCCAGCGCCCGCTGTCGGGCGCCCCGTAGTCCGGCCCCGCCTCCAGCAGCAGCACGTCCTCGCCGGCCTCGGCCAGCCGCGCCGCCATCACCGCTCCCGCCGGCCCCGCCCCGACCACGACCGTCCCCGCCCCGCGCGGGAGCGCCTCGCCCGTTCCCATCATCCCGCCTCCGCTCGCTCAATCGATGTCGGGATGATACGGGCAAAGCGAGGGTGGCGGGTGGCGGGTGGCGGGTGGCGGGGCAATAGATGATGGGTTGTGGGGCATGCCTGGAGACGCCCAATTCGGGATCCGTTGACCTTCAACCCAGGCCCCGCGCCCCCGCCATCCGAGACGCGACACCCGTCACCCGTCACCCGCCACCCGATTCAGACCGCCCGCCGCCGCCGCGGGTTGGCCAGGTCGTCCAGCCCCGCCGAGATCAGGAAGAGACCGATGAAGAGCAGGATGATGATGATCACCGGCGGCAGGAACCACCACCACATCCCGTGCAGAAGCGCCGAGTAGTAGTTCACCCAGTAGAGCGTGATCCCCAGCGTGTTCGCCTCGATCACCCCCAGCCCCAGGATCTCCAGCCCGATCGACGCCAGGATCGCCGCCGACACTGCCCCGACAAAGGTCGCCGCCAGATACGGCAGCAGGTTCGGCATGATCTCCAGAAAGATGATCTTGGCCCCGCTGGCCCCCGAAAGCCGCGCTACCTGCACGTAGGCCCGCTCCTTGATCGAGAGCGCCTGCGCCCGAATCGTGCGCGCCGGGAAGAGCCACGCCAGCGAGGCCACCACCAGCGCCATCTGGCTGACGGTCAGACCCGTGTTCAGCGACACGGCCAGCAGGATCAGCAGCAGCAGCGGCGGAATCGTCAACCCCACGTCGACGACGCCGCGCATGATGGCGTCGACCCGCCCCCCCTTGTAGGCCGCGACCAACGCCAGCGCCGTACCGATCGCCACGCCGAGGGACCCGGCCAGCAGTCCGATGTAGAGCGTCAGCGGCGTCGCCTCGATCATCACCGCCAACAGATCCCTCCCTTGCCGATCCGTCCCCAGCGGGTGCTCCCACGACGGCGGCCGGTTCGGCGGCCCCGACAGCGGCGCCCCCTGCGCGGTGTCCCAGACAAGCCGCCCCACCCCCGCGAAGACGAGGAGGAGCGCGATAAGCGTAAGCCCGGCCAGCAATTGCCGGTTGCGCCGCAGGTATCTCAGCATCGAACGGCCTCCGGGGGTGACTGGGTGACGGGGTGACGGGGTGACGGGAGGAGGGCTCGACGGCAAGCAACGCCGTCGGAGGCGCACGAACCACGGCTCATGACGCTCGGCCCATTACCCTGTCACCCTGACACCCTCCACCCCGTCACCCCCGCTCGTACGTGATGCGCGGATCGAGCAGGGGGTAGATCAGGTCGAGGATCAGCGTGGCGAACGTCACCCCCAGCACGATGGTGAAGACGATCCCCTGGATCAGGAAGTAGTCGAACTGCCGGATGGCGTTGTAGAGCACCGACCCGATGCCGGGGAAGGAGAAAATCACTTCCACCAGGAGCGCGCCGGAGAGGAGCTGGCCGAGCGAGAGCCCCAGCGCCGTCGTCTGCGGCAGCAACGCGTTGCGCAGGGCGTAGCTGAAAAAGAGGGTGCGGTCCTTGAACCCCGCGGCCTCGGCGAAGGTCATGTAGTCCTCGCCCTCCACCGTGACCATCATGCCGCGCATCCCCAACGCCCAGAACCCGAGCGAGGCGAGGAGGATGGAGAGCGCCGGCAGCACCGCGTGCTTGCCCACGTCGAGGGCGAAGCTGAGCGACAGTTCGGGAAACCTCCCGGGGGTGTAGCCGCCAAAAAGCGGCAAGAGCCGGAGTTGAAACGCGAAGATATAGATCAGGACCAGCCCCAGCAGGAAGAAGGGGATGGCCGAGAGCGTCAGCAGCGGCGGGAAGAGGTATTGCAGAAACCTCGGCGAGCGAGGCCAGGCCAGCAACGCCCCGGCCAGCGTGCCGATGGCGAAGGCGAGAATCGTCGTGATCAGCAGCAGCCCGATCGTCCACGGCAGTGAATCGGCCAGGATGCTGACGACCGTGCGCGGATAGTTGGCGATCGAGTAGCCAAAGTCGAAGCGCGCCACGTTCTCCAGATAGGTCAGGTATTGCCGCCACAGCGGCTGGTCGAGCCCGAACTGGCGCTGGTACTCCTCCACCATCTCGTTGATGCCGGTGTGGACGTAGCCGCTGGAGGCCGCCTGCTGCATCAACTTCTCGCGCACCGGGTCCTGCCCCGAGATGCGGGGCAGGAAGAAGTTCAATGTCGCCGCCGCCCAGACGACGGCGACGAACAACCCGAGGCGTTGCAGGACGTAGCGAATTGGCACGAATCGATCCTGTCGGGTGACGGGTGTCGGGTGTCGAGTGACGGGGAGTGAGGGTGTCAGGGTGTTTGGGTGTCAGGGTGTTTGGGTGTTAGGATGATGGGGAAGCCCCCATCGCCGGTCATCACCCCATCACCCCGTCACCCGTCACCCGTCACCTGTCCTACTGCGTCGGCGTCAGCCGGTTCAGCACGAGCTGGAACGTCAGGTGCCAGAAGGCGCCGTTGACGTAGGGGTCGTCCTGGGTCGGCCACCCCTGCCAGTAGGTCGTGTTCATCGGGATGCGGTGGTACCACTCCTGGATTTGGATGTCCGGCAGCTCCGGCAGCCAGATCTCCATCGCCCGCCGCCACTGGTCCATCAGCGCCTCCTGGTCTTCCGGCGGCGTGACGGCCATCTCGTCGACGATCTTGTCGAACTCCTCGTTGCGCCAGAGCGAGAAGTTCACCTGGTGGCCGCCCGGCACCGCCTCCGTCACCGACTGGTAGAGGCGCAACGTGAAGTACGGGTCGGCGCTGACGCTGCCGCCGTGGCCGAAGAGGGCGCCGCGATACTCGCCCTGCTGGAAGCGGTCGAAGAAGTCGGGCGGCATGGCGAAGGAGGCGTTCACCCCCTGCTGCCGCAACTGCTCGGCCACCACCGGGCCGATGTCGGCCATCACCGCGAAGCTGCCGATGTCCAGGTCGAGCGTCTGCCCGTCCTTCTCCCAGAGGCCGTCGCCGTTCTTGGCCCACCCCGCGCCTTCCAGCAGCGCGGCCCCCTTCTCGGGGTTGTGCTCCAGCGTTGGGTATTCCTCCAGCAAGTCGGAGATCTCCTCGACGAACGGCGCGAGCCCCGGGTAGGAGGGCAGCGGCAACGGGTAGGTGCTGCCGGCCCCGGCCAGCGCCACCTCGATGATCTGGTCGCGGTTGATGAAATAGCTCAGCGCCCACCGCACGTCGGGGTCGCTGAAGGGCTCCAGCTCGTTGTTGACGTAGAGCGAGGTCGGCCACCAGTCGACGTAGCCGTACGGCGGCTCGGTCCCGGTGTGGGTGATGATGGCCGGGTTCTGGACCAGGATCGTCTCCATCGTCAGCGGCCGCAGATCGAGCGAGCAGTCGATCTCGTTGGCGATCAACTGCTGGGCGATCTGGGTCTCTTCGGTCCATGGCAGGTAGATGATGCGCTCGACCTGGGGCAGCGCGTCGACCAGACCCTGATCGACGGCCCACCAACTGTCGAGCCGGTCGATGACCTTCTGCTCCGGCGAGGAGAAGACCACTTTCCACGGGGCCGTCGTCACCGGCAGCCCCGCCTCGATGTCGAAGGCCTTGAAGGTGGCGATGTCCTGGCCCTCGAAGATGTGCTTCGGCACGATGTAGAGGCCGATGTCGTACTTGTAGGTCATGAAGTAGAAGAAGCGGGGCGCGGGGACCTTGAAGCGCACGAGCGTCTCGGTGTCGCTCTCCGCCGTCGCCTCCTCCACGAACTGCTCGACGTCGACGCCCCAGCGGACCTGCGCCGCCGCGTCGCGCACCGCGTTGAGGGTGTAGGCCACGTCTTCCGCGCTGAAGGGCTCGCCGTCGCTCCAGGTGATGCCGGAGCGGGTGACGATGCGCAGCTCGGTGAGGTCGTCGTTGTATTCCCAGCTCTCGGCGAGCCAGGGGATGGTCTCGTCGGCGAAGGCGCTGTAGAAGGCGAGCGGCTCGTAGAAGAGCCCGAGCCCGTTCTGGTGGTTGGCGCCGACGGGGTAGCCGCTCCAGAGGTCGAAGTCGATGTGGCGGGGCTGGGAGTTCTGGCTCCAGCGCAGGATCAACGTCCGGTTGCGGGCGACTTCGGGGATCTCCTGCGCGCTGGCGGCGCCGGCCCCGATGAGGGGGACCGTGGCCAGCAGGGCTCCGGTCTTGACGATGTCGCGGCGGGAAAGCCTGGTCGGTCGGGAATCGGTTGCCGTCACGGACGCACCTCCATCAGTGCCCCGCCGGAGCGGATCGGGCTGGGCGACGCCCGTCCCATCTGGCCACCATTGGCCAACCACCGTGTCAGCGACCCCGGCGCGGGAGTGTGGCGAGGATCATACAGCTTGGGGGGCGCCTGTCAACGCGGCCTTGAGGACCGTCACCGGCGCCGTTTGACGAATCCTCAGCCGTGCCTTACCGTCTTGGCGCCGATCTGGAGGTCCGCTGCGTGTCTGAACCCAATGTCCTGCGCGTCGAGGGGTTGCGCGTCCACTACCAGACGCCCGCGGGGCCGGTGAAGGCCGTCGATGGCGTCTCCTTCGCCGTGCGACCCGGCGAGCGGTTCGGTCTGGTGGGGGAGTCGGGCAGCGGCAAGTCGACGATCGCCCTCAGCCTGCTGCGCATGATCAAGCCGCCGGGCCGGGTCGAAGACGGCTCCGTCACGCTCGACGGCGTCGAGCTACTCGAGCTGACGGATGAGGAGATGCGCCGCGTCCGCCTCGCCCGCATCTCCCTGGTCGCGCAAGGGGCGATGAACTCCCTCAACCCGGTCAAGCGCATCAGGGAGCAGATCGCGCTCGGCCTGCGCGAGCACGGCGCCGCGCGCGAGGGCCGCGCGTTCGACACGTTTCTGACCGAGCTGCTGGAACGCGTCGGCCTCCGCCGCGGCGTCGGCGACATGTTCCCGCACGAGCTGAGCGGCGGCATGAAGCAGCGCGTCTGCATCGCCATGGCGATCAGCCTGGAACCGCAGGTGATCGTCGCCGACGAGCCGACGAGCGCCCTCGACGTCGTCGTGCAGTGGCAGGTGATCGACACGCTGCGCCGCGTGCAGAGCGAGCTGGGCGCGGCCGTGATCCAGATCGGGCACGACATGGGCCTGATGGCCCACTCGGTCGAGCGCATCGGCGTGATGTACGCCGGCAAGCTGGTCGAATCAGCGGCCGTGCGCGATCTCTTCCGCGCACCGCTGCACCCGTACACTCAGTTGCTCATCGCCAGCCTGCCATCGCTCGACGGCAAGGAGCGATTGCAGGGGATCGCCGGCTCCCCGCCGTCCCTGCTCAACCCGCCTGCCGGGTGCCCCTTCCACCCGCGCTGCCCGTTCGTCATGGACGTGTGCAGGACGACGATGCCGCCGCCGCGCGAGCACCGGCCCGGCCATTTCGCAGCATGCCATCTGTACGAAACGTCATGACCGGGCTACTGGAAGCCCGAAACATCAGCAAGGTCTTCGGGGCCGGTCTCGTCCATAAGACGCAGACCATCGCCCTGCGGGACTTCACGTTCAGCATCAGCGGCGAGACGCCGTCGGTGACGGCCATCGTCGGCGAAAGCGGGAGCGGCAAGACGACGCTCGTCCGCCTCCTTCTCGGGCTCATCGCCCCCACGAGCGGCGAAATCCTCTACCGCGGCCAGGACCTGCGCCACCTCCCGGCCCAGCAGCGCCGGGCGTACCTGCGCGACGTGCAGGCCATCTTTCAGGATCCGTTCGAGGTCTTCAATCCGTTCTACAAAGTCGATCACGTCCTGGAATCGCCGATCCGCAATTTCGGGCTAGCCAGGACGAGGCAGCAGCGGCGCGACCTGATGGCCGAAGCGCTTTCGACGGTGGGGTTGCAACCTGCGGAGACGCTCGGCCGCTATCCCCACCAGTTGAGCGGCGGTCAGCGACAGCGGATCATGGTGGCGCGGGCGCTGCTGCTGCGGCCGCGCCTGATCATCGCCGACGAGCCGGTGTCGATGGTCGACGCGTCGCTGCGAGCGACGATCCTCAACAGCCTGCTCAAGCTCAACCAGGAGTTCGGCATCTCGCTGGTCTACATCACCCACGATCTGACGACGGCCTACCAGATCAGCGAGGACATCATCGTCCTCTACCGGGGCGCGGTGGCGGAGGCTGGCGACGTGCAGCTCGTGGTGCCGCAACCAGAGCACCCGTACACGAAACTCCTCGTCGGCTCGATCCCCCTGGCCGATCCCGACGCGCCGTGGCAGGGCGAACGGGCGCTTGGCGCGCCGACGGGACTCGCCCCGAACGGCGACTCGTATTGCGCCTTTCACGACCGCTGCCCCTACGCGATGCCGGTCTGCGTCGAACAGACCCCGTCCCTATTCCGCACCGCGCCGCATCGCGCCAGCGCCTGCTTCCTCCATGGCGACGCGCCGATCCTCCCCAACGACCGGATCGACGAAGTGTTCGGCGGCGGCCGCCCGGCGCCGGATGCCGCGACCCCGTTCGTCGCGGAGAGCTGACCACCGCCGAACCGGGTTGACGGCAATGCGCGGCGACAGAAGCCGCGGGCGACGGGGCGCGGCCTTGCGTTTCAGGTGTTCCAGCCAGCGCGTCAGCGCGCCGCGCCGTTCGGAGCAAGGTAGTCCGCGAGCAGGGCCAACTGCTCCTTCCAGAGTGCTTTCCAGCGGGCGACCTCATCGGCGTCGGCGAGGCGCTCTTGATTGAGCTGGGCGGCCGATTTCTGCGGCCCCTTGGCGGCGAAGAAGAGGGCCAACCGCGTCTCGCCCGGCAGCACGTCGAAGCGTGCCGACTTGTGCGGTTGGCTCGTGCGATTGCGGAACGCGACGGCCTCCAGCCAGCGCTCGCGCTCCTCCGGCTCGACGAAGGCGGCGAAGAGGCGTTCCACCGGGACGGGGAAGGTCTTGCTGGCGCTCATGGAGAAGCCGTCGGGGCGCTCGTGCAGGGCGCGCATGCCGCGGGCGCGCTCGTAGCCGACGGTGACGCTCTGCGCCCACCAGCCGTCGACGCCGTGCGCCTCGGCGACGTGGCGGGCTCTGTCAGGATGGCTGTGTTTCGTGCCGCCCCAGGCGTCGAGCAGGGCGAACCACTCGTCCCAGCCCCTACCGGTCGCCTTGCGGATCGCCGCGTCGCTGAAGCCGGGCTCGGCGACCCGCGGCGGGAGGCCCGTGGGTTCGCTGGCCGCCAGGTCGGCGGTCTGCTCCGGGACCGCGTCGAGGGCCGCTGCGGCCGATGCATCCGGCCCTTCCGGGCCGTCCTGCTCGGCGCGATGGAGGTCGAGCAGATAGAGGCGGGCGGTGGTGTAGCGCTCGCCAGTCTTGTCCATGCGGGCGCGGATGGCCCGCTTCAGCGCTTTGTCTTTGGTCATCATCGCGGTCGGTTTCTCACCGGCCGGCCGCCGCGGGACTCACGCTCCCGGGACCGCCAGCCCCGGCGAAGAACGACCCCATACCGGTCCTCAGGGGGCGAGGACCAAGCCCGAGGCGGAGCCCCTTTGCCCCTCCGAAACGGCGGCGTGAGCGCCGGGCGAGGGGTTCGGCGCGGGCGAGCGCCGTCGCCATCATCCTATGGCCGGCGAGCGCGGCCGTCAAGCCCGTGTTATCGTCCCCGGCGAGCACATCTGGCGACTTCGCAGGATTCGAGGCGAAAGGAGAACACCGTGCGGGCACGCTCCTCTGTTCGGTACAGCCACTGGTCTGGGCCGTCGCTGGCGATTGCGCTCTCCCTGACGGCGAGCGCGGCGTTCGGGCAGGCGGCGGCGCAATCGACGCCGGAGGCGACCGGACCCATCGCCATCACCGCGCCGGCCGAGGGCGACACCGTCGTCGGCCGTCAGGTCGCCATCGGCTGGGAGGCGCCGGGGCTGACGATCGTGCCTGCCGCCGAGGCGCAGGAAGAAACCGATCTGCACGCCCACTTCATCGTCGACGGCGCCTACGAGGTGGCCGAAGGCGCGCCGATCCCGAACCCGCAGTGCGGCGTGCTGCACACTGCCGCGAACCCGGCCACCCTATCCAATCTGGCGCCCGGCGAGCACACCGTAGCGCTCGTCATCGCCAATCCGGGGCACATCCCCGTCGAGGGCCTCGAGCGGCCTACGGTGACCTTCACCGTCGAGGAGGATCCGGACGCCGTCCGCATCACCTCGCCGGAGAACTGCGACGAGGTCGCCGGGCCGGACGTCGAGATCGCCTGGGACGCGCCGGGGATGAGCATCGTCGCCGCCGCCGACGCCCAGGACGAAGACGACCGGCACGCCCACTTCATCATCGACGGCGCCTACCAGGTGGTGGAGGACGCGCCCATCCCCACGCAGGACGGCGTGATCCACACCGCCGCAAACCCTGCCACGATCGAGGGCCTCGCGCCGGGTCTGCACACCATCCAGCTCGTCATCGCCAACCCGGGGCACGTCCCGGTCCCCGACCTGGCGCGGCCCACGCTGACGATCCTGGCAGCGGGCGAGGAGGCGGCCACGCCGGTCGCCGGCACGCCGGCCGCGGCGGCGCAGAGCGCGGACGCGGTCGAGGTCGTCTCATATGACATCTATTTCGAGCCGGAGGAGATCGCGATCCCGGCGGACACGGACGTGACGTTCGTCTTGCCGAACGAGGGGGTGACGCTGCACAACTTCTCGATCGACGACCTGGGCATCGACGTCGATATCGATGCGGGCGCGACCCAGGAGGTCGTCGTCAATGCTCCTGCCGGAACCTACGAGTACTACTGCAACGTCCCGGGCCACAAGCCGGCCGGCATGGTGGGGACGCTGACGGTCGAGTAGACCGTCACAGCAGCCGCCCCATCGCCTCCACCGCGCGCTCCACGGCGCGGATCGAGGCGATGGGGTCGCCAGGGACGTCCATGCCGTGGTCGGCGCCCTCGACGACAACCGCCTCGCCGTGCGTGGCGGCGACCATCGCTTCCAACGTTTCGGGGTCGTACTCCTCGTCGGCCGTGCCGATGACAAAGAGGGACGGACCGCCGAACGCGGCGACCTGCTCGCGCAGCCGGACCTCGGAAAGCATCGGCGTCAGCCAGACGGCGCGCACGGGGACCGACGGAGCCTCCGCCGTCAGCAGATGGCCCATCGCCAGCGTGCCAAGCGACTTGCCGATCAGGGCCACCCGCTCATACGAACGTTGCCCAAGCCCTGCCCGCCAGGCCGCCGTCGTGTCCGCGTACAGGCGCTCGACCATCTTCGATCGCGGGCTGACCTCCGACTCGGGGAGCCGGTGATACGCATACTCGACGCGCAGCACGTCCCAACCCCGCTCCAGCAGAAGGTTCTCCGCGTAGAAGAAGAGCGGCATGTCAAGGGTGTAGCCGAACCCCGGCAGGAGCACGGCCAAGGCATCGATGGCCCCCTCCGGCCGCAGGAACCTGTTCGCCACGGGTTGTCCGCCGAAGCCGTGGATTGAGAGCGTCGTTTCCGTTGCCATGGCGTGCCTCCTTACGGATGAGCGACTGTCCGAAACGACAACCTCCTGGTCTCGGAGACGGCGTGGTCGCCGGCCTCGAACCCGACGACGAACGTGGCCCCGATCCTCGTGCGCGTGCCTCTGTTTCGGCGCAGCATCGCGCATGCGGCGACGGCGGCGCCACCGGCCGGGATGTCGCGAGCGGGACTTCCCCTTTTCGGCAACGTCGTATAGCATCCGCGGAACATCGGGCGAAGCCAGAGGATTCGGCTGGAGCAGGCGCTCCCGAGACCGCGCGCCCAGCGCCCCGATATGTCGGGGCGGATCGCCACATGAGTGGGTGACGAAAGGAGTCTGTCGTGCATCGCTTGGGCCACGGCTTCACGAGCAACCGCTTCGACCGCCGCTCATTGCTGCGCCGGAGCGCCGCCGCGGGGGCGGGGCTGGCCGCCGCCCGCTACGGCCCGAGCGTGTGGACGCCGGGCGCATCCGCCGCAACGAACCTCTCCGTTCTCTCCCCGCTCGCGCCCGACCCCGCCCCGCCGGGCGTCGCCGAGTTCGCCATGGACGGCTTCGCCGCTTGGAAAACCGCCAACGACGCCGAGGTGACCTACGAGGCGGTCGCCTGGCCGCAGCTCCACGACAAGATGGCCACCAACTTCGCCTCCGGAACGCACGTCCACGACGTCTACTACATGTCGGGCTGGGTCCCGGAGTTCGCCCCGTTCCTCACCCCGCTCGACGACATGCTCCCGCAGGATCTCGTCGACGACCTGCCGCCATCATCGTTCTCGACGGTCACCTGGGACGGCAACCGCCTCGGCGTCGTCTTCACCCTCTCGCTGCTCACCCTCTTCTACAACACCGCCCATCTGGAGGAAGCCGGGCTGGACGGCCCGCCCACGACCTGGGACGAGCTGAAGGGCTACGCCCAGGAGCTGACGCGCGACGGCCGCTACGGCTGGGTGCTCAATTACGGCCAAGCCGACGGCATCGGCGGCGTCGCCTCGTACTGGATGGTCTTCCTGCAGCAGGCCGGGGGCACGCTCTATGGCGACGACGGAGCGCCGGCCTTCAACGATGCACCGGGGCTGGAAGCCCTGCAGTTCATGGTCGACATGTACACGAACGGCTCGACCGACCCCGGCTCCATCTCCTACGTCGGCATCAACGACGCGACGAACGTGCTGACGGCTGGCAACGCCTCGATGATGATGAACTGGCCGTTCATGTGGAAACCGGCCAACGACCCGGCCACGTCGAAGATCGTC
Organism: uncultured Chloroflexota bacterium; assembly: GCA_937870845.1. Lineage (GTDB taxonomy): Bacteria > Chloroflexota > Chloroflexia > Thermomicrobiales > UBA6265 > JACCXM01. The sequence continues at coordinate 4,516 of CALMZR010000194.1, read as the reverse complement.
GGCCAGCTCGGCAGCGCCATCCTCCCCGCCGGCTCGGCCGGCGCCGCCTCCATCGACGGCACCGACGCCTGGACGATCGCCGCCACCGCCGCCGACCCGGAGCTCGCCATGAAACTGATCGAGTTCTACCTCGACCCCGTGGTGCAGACGCGCCAAGTGCTCGACACCGGTTGGCTGCCGATCCGCCTCTCCGTGCTGGAAGACCCGGAGGTGCAGGAGGGCGCGCCGAACGCCGCCGTGGTGCTGGAGCAGGCGCAGCACCCCTACGACTCCTTCGTCACCCCCGACTACACCGAGGTGACGCTGGCCATCGGCACCGAGATCCAGCGCGCGCTGCAAGGCGCCAAGACGCCCGAAGAGGCGCTGCAGGACGCCTCGGATCAGGTGGCGGAGATCGTGGCGGCGCGGGAGGGGTAGGGAGAGAGGACGACGCAACGCACGGCTCGCATGCGCCAAGCGCGCACGGTGTCATGCCGAGCGAAGCGAGGAATCTCGGGAACGATGAACGGACGTTTCCCGGGCGCCAAGATTCCTCCTTCGTCGGAACGACACGGCTCCTTCGTCGGAACGACACGGCTTGGACAAAGCCGGCGCGGCGCTCGGAAACATTATCACCATGGGAACGCTAGCCCAACGCCGACAGCGCACGGCCATCCTGCTCCTCGCCCCGGCTCTTCTCGTACTGGCGGCGGTGATCCTCTATCCCATCGCCAGCTCCATCGTCCTCTCGTTGCAGGACGCGCAACTGAGCGCGGGCGAGATCGGGGCGGCGTGGATCGGCCTGGAGAACTACCGGCAGCTCGCGGAAGACGACGCGTTCGCCCTGGCGCTGCGCAACTCGGCATTCTTCACGGTCTCCGAGGTCCTAATCGTCCTGCTCATCGCGCTGGGCGTGGCCCTGTTGCTGAACACGCACGCGGGGCGCAACCCCGTTTTCACGGTCATCCTCCTCGTGCCGTGGGTCATCGCGCCGGTGGCGAACGCGGTGTTGTGGAAGTGGATCCTGCACGCCAACTACGGGGCGCTGAACGCGCTGCTGTCGTGGCTCGGTCTCATCGATCGTTACGTCAATTGGCTGGGCGCGCCGGGGCTGGCGCTGCCGATGCTGCTGCTGGCCGATGTCTGGAAATCGATCCCGTTCATCGCGCTGCTGCTGCTGGCGGGACTGCAGAACATCCCGGCCACCCTCTACGGGGCGGCCCGCATCGACGGCGCGGACGGCTGGCAGCGGTTCCGCCATGTCACGTTGCCGGGGATGCGCACGCCGCTGGCGCTGGCCATCGTGTTGCAGACGATCTGGTCGTTCAAGGTCTTCGACCTCATCTTCGTCATGACCCGCGCGGGGCCGGCGGACGCGACGCTGCTGCTCAACTATCTCGCTTACCGCGTCTCGTTCAGCTTCCTCGACTTCGGCTACGGCGCGGCGATCGCCAACGTCACCTTCCTCATCATGTTCGTGCTGGCGCTGGCCGTCATCAAGGTGCTCAAGCCGGGGGCGCCGCGCGCGCAGGGGCGGGTCTGACGTGGCGATGCTTCACCGGGCTGACGCCCGCTCCGCCCGCGCCGACGTCGCGCCGCGCCAGGCGGAGACGAGCCGAGTGCGCGGCCCCGTGCGATTCCTCGACGACGTTCTGGTCCGCATCGCTCTGCTCGTCTTCGTCCTCTGGACGTTAGGCCCGGTCGTTTGGATGGTGGTTTCCTCGCTGCTCGAGCAGACCGCGCTGACCAGCGTCCCGCCGGATCTCTCGCCGAGCCAGTTCACCCTCGACAACTACCGGGGCGTCCTGGCGACAGGAGGGAGCCTCGTTCCGGCGTTCCGGAACTCCCTGATCGTCGCGTTCCTGACCACCGGCATCGCCCTGACGCTCGGCTCGGCGGCGGCCTACGCCATCGCCCGCCTCGACGTGCCGGGCGGAGATAAGCTCGCGCTGATGGCGCTGGCGACGCAGATGTTCCCCGGCATCGTCATCATCATTCCCCTGTTCATCGTCCTCTCCCGCCTGGGGCTGATCGACACCTACGCCGGCCTGGCGACCGTCTACCTCTCGTTCATCCTCCCCATCGTCATCTGGGTGCTGAAAGGGTTCTTCGAAGCGATCCCGCCCGATCTGGAGAAGGCGGCGGCCATGGACGGGGCGAGCACGTGGCAGACGTTCACCCGCATCGCGCTCCCCATCTCGCTGCCGCCGCTTTTTGCGACCGGCATTTTCGCCTTTATCGAGAGCTGGAACGAGTTCATGTTCGCCATCATCCTCACCCGAGTTCACACCAAAACGGCCCCTATCGCCATCTCCGAGTTCGCCGGGCAGTACCAGACCCAGGTGGGGCAGATGGTGGCCGCGGCGACCCTGGCCAGCGTCCCGGTGATCTTGCTGGCGATCGTCTTCCGCCGCTACATCCTGATGGGTTTCGCGGAAGGCGCGATCAAGGGGTAGGCGGGCAGCGATAGCGAGGGCGGGAGGCGGGAGGCGGGAGTACGATACCGTTGAGGCACAGGGCGCCGTGCCCGCGATCGCATCCCGTTCTGTTGGGGCGATGCCCGCATCGCCCGCCGCGCTCCGCGCGGCGGCATCAAGGAGATCCGCCATGCCATCCCGCCAGGAAGCCGGATTCGACGTCGCCGTCGTGCAGGACGCCTCCGTCGTCCTCGACCGCGAGGGGTCGCTGGAAAAGACCATCGCCTTGGCCCGGGAGGCGGCGGGCGCCGGGGCGCGGCTCGTCCTCTTCCCGGAGGCGTTCATCCCCGGCTATCCGCGGGGATTGAGCTTCGGGGCCATCGTCGGCAGCCGCAGCACCGAGGGCCGCGCGCTCTTCCGCCGCTACGCCGAGAACGCCGTCGTCGTGCCGGGGCCGGAGACGGAGCGGCTCTCCGCGGCCGCGGCCGAGCTCGGCATCCATCTCGCCGTCGGCGTCGTCGAGCGCGACGCCGTCACCGCCGGCACGCTCTATTGCACGTTGCTCCTCTTTGGCCCCGACGGCGCGCTGCTCAACCAGCACCGCAAGCTGAAGCCGACCGCCAGCGAGCGCCTGATCTGGGGCGAGGGTGACGGCTCCGGCCTGCGCACCGTGCCGACCGAGCTGGGCTCCATCGGCGGGCTGATTTGCTGGGAAAACATGATGCCCCTGCCGCGCATGGCGCTCTACCAGCAAGGGATCGATCTCTATCTGGCCCCGACCGCGGACGCGCGCGAGAGCTGGCAGGCGACGATCCGCCACATCGCGCTGGAGGGGCGCTGCTACGTCCTCTCCGCCAACCAGTTCGTGACCAAAGCCGACTATCCGGCCGACCTCGGCAAGGCGTCGCAACGGGAACTGGCCGACGCGCCAGATCCGCTCTGCCGCGGCGGCAGCGCCATCGTGGGGCCGCTGGGCGACTACGTCGCCGGCCCGCTCTGGGACGAGGCGGGCATCGTTTGCGGCCGCATCGAGCCCGGCGCGGCAGTGGAGGCCCGCTTCGACTTCGACGTCGTGGGCCATTACAGCCGCCCCGACCTGTTCCACCTCGGCGTGAATCCCACCGTCGGCTCGGCCTTCCCCACCTGGGACGAGATCGAGGCATTGGACGACTTCATCTTCGGCGGCCCCGGGCCGTTTCCCTTCCTCGACGCCCTGGCGAACGCCCCCGGGCCCTTCTTTGGCCCGCCCGACGACGAGGACCTCGACCCCTTCTTCCCCACCTTTCCGGCCCAGTGGTCGGAAAAGAAACCCGACTGGTCCCCGGCCAAGCCGGCCAAGCGGCGGCGGAGGAAGTGAGACGTGGGTGACAGGGTGAAAGGGTGTCAGGGTGACTGGGGAGAACGGTTGGGCGCCGGGATTACGGTTCAGGCACCGTCCTCGACCGCAGTCTCATCAACACGCGCCTGCCAGTGGCCGGAAAATTTGACGCAAAGGAGCCTTGATGCAACACCGCAAACGTGCCGCCAAGCGCACCGCCGAGTTCCTCAATCACCCACTTCGCGAACCGCTCGACGACGAAGAACGCGAGCTCATGAATCCCGACACGTGGGACTGGAACGGCGCCCAGGAAGCCATTGTCGAGCCCAGCGGCTACTCGATCACCGAAGTTCGCTTGTCCTACGATGAACTCTTGCGCATCGAGCGGGCCGCGATCGACGAGGGGATGACCGTCAACGCCTATCTGCGATACGCGGCTCTGCGGAGCGCGCTTCAGCACGGTGCGGTTTGAACGACATGATCTTCCGCTGCGAATCGAAAGGGTAAGGCGTGGCAGCGCAAGACGAAACCCAGTTCCGCATCGTCCTCGGGCAGCGGGCGAGCTGGCCGGAGCTGCTGGCGCGGACGCGGGAGACGGAGGCGCTCGGGTTCGACGGGCTGTTTCTGGTCGACCATTTCTACGGGCTCTTCGACGTCATGGACCCGACGCACGAGGCCTACACCATGCTGGCGGCGCTGGCGCCGTTCACGCAAACGATGCGATTGGGCGTGCTCGTCTGCGGCAACACGTACCGCAACCCCGCGTTTCTGCTCAAGCAGGCGGTCACGGTCGACCATGTCT
>CALMZR010000193.1 GCA_937870845.1 uncultured Chloroflexota bacterium | reverse complement strand
GTTCCGCCGCCCGCATGATCGCCTGCCCGAAATCCGGATGCTCGAACAGCTTCATGGGGCCCCGCCCTTCGCTTGCCAGGCTTGCGCGTGAGATAGGCCCCGCAGCATCCCGAAATCAAAGCGCGAGAGAGGATTGAGTGATTCCCTCAGGGGCTTGAGCGCGGTTGGTCTCTTGCCGAGCTGCGAGCCGATGGCGCCGAGCAGCTGCAGAAGCTGCTCGAGGCGCGCTTCGCGAACTTCCGGCAGATCGGCACGGTGCTCGATCAAGCGGGGGATCAGTATCTCGTCCGGCCGTTCGACGTGCCTCCCGCCGTGTCGGCGCTGGCGGCGATCGGGATCGCGATCGAACAACTTCCGCCGCCACGGCCGGCCGCGCCGGACCGCACCTCACTGCCGCTGCTTACCGGTCCCGGCGTCATCGCCGCCGCCGTCTCGACCGGGACCCTGACGGAGACAATCCAAACGCTTCAGAAACTGGGCGATACCGACGACGGTCTTGGTTCCCGCTACTACACCGCTCCCGGCAACGCCCTGGCCGCCGGCGAGATCGCTCGCCGCATGACCGACGTGGGGCTCGCGGTCTGGTACGAGGATTTCATCGCGGGTGACGGAACCTACGCGACCAACGTCGTCGGCGAGTTGCCGGGACGCGATCCGAGCAAGATCTACCTGGTTGCCGCCCACTACGACTCGATGTCAACCAGCGGCGGTAACGCCCCAGGCGCCGACGACAACGCTTCCGGGGTGGCGGCGATGTTGGAGATCGCGCGCATCCTGTCGGCATACCAGCTGGCCCACCCCGTCCGCTTCGTCGCGCTGACCGGCGAGGAGGTGGGGTTCCAGGGTGCGGGCGCGTTCGTGGCGCGCGCGGCGACGACGGGCACGTCCTTTGCCGCCGCGTTCAACCTCGACGCGCTCGGCTGGCCGGGACGGGCGAACGGGCTGGTCATCAACGGCGACGAGGCGTCCTATTGGATCGAAGACACACTGGCCAAGATCAACGTCGCGTTCGGTCTCGACGAGGAGTTGCTGATCCGCCAGAATCCGGGTATTGTTGCGGACGACAGCGTGCTGCGCCGCGCCGCTATCCCGACGGTCCTCGTCGCACGCGCCCTCTACGGCGAAAGCGCGATCCACCACACGGCCGACGACGTAATCGAACAGGTCGACGTCGACCTCGTCGCCAGCGCCACGACCCTGGTGCTCTTGACGCTCGGCGATCTGGTCGCGATCTACGGCGATTAGCGCCGCGGCCACCCAGCCGCTCCTCGCGGTTCCCACCATGGCCCTTCTGCTGCCGGTGCGGGTCGCCGGCCGGCACGCGTGGCGATCCACGCCGGACCATTGTCGAACCTCGCGGTGTCCGCCCGGGCGCCTGGGCGTCACCGACACGGCGCGGAGGCGCCTTCGCCATGTTCGCGGGCTGGCGCGATTCGGTGGCAATGTCCGGCATCCATGCGACGCGATGGTGAGTCGGTCTACGGGGAGAGACGCGTGCGTGCTACGCTAACGAGGAGCAGGCGGACAACCGCTGCCGCCTGGGTTGTCGATGCTCTGGAGTTCGCGTGCGACGAACCAGCCGCGTGAACCATCGTAGCCGGTCAGTCCGTGTCCTGTTCGCGCTGGTTGCGTTCAGCCTCCTCAGCATGCCCGTGTCGTACCGGGGCGGTGCCGAGGCCGCGCATCCCCACGTCTTCGTCCAACTCTGGGTCGATGCCGCGAACACCTCCTTCGACCATCACGGCCGCGACGACCACCAGCCGGCGTCGTCAGCAGCGCGCCTCAGCGCGCCGCCCCAATCGGTGACCGCCATCGACGACGACGCAGCGGACGGTCCGGCGCTCTCCTCCTCGGTCGTGCCCGAGGTGCGCTCCCTGGCGCTGATCGCCAGCGCCTGGGTCGCATGGCAGTTCGGCCGCATCGGAACCCAGGCGCACGGCGCTTGCTCGATCCTGGGCGGGCGGTCGCCCTGCCCGGATATCCCCCCGCCGCGATCCGCGGCCACACCCGCCTGACTTCGGTTCGATCGGCGCAACATAAGCGCTGCCGCGATGTTTGCGGCGGCGGGAGGATCATGCCATGCAGCGCTTCGCGCGCCTGGCGGCGAGCTTGGGCGTCGCCGCCGTGCTCGGTCTCCTCGTTCCGGTCGTTGCCTCGGCCCACGAGGGGCGCGAAGTTGCCAACGGCCAGTACGAGATCGTCGTCGGCTTTTTCGACGAACCGGCCTTCGTCGGCGAGAAGAACGCCCTGATCGTCGAAGTGTCGACGACGGCGACGGACGCCGCGGCGTCGCCGGCGTCGGGCGACGGCGATGAGGGCACGCCGGTGGAGGGTCTGGCGGACACCCTGAGGGCCGAAGTGTTCTACGTCGACCAGACAATGGAGCTCCAGCTCCGGCCGCTCTTCAACCAACCCGGCGCCTACGTCGGGTACTTCTTCCCGATGGCGGAGGGCGACTATTCGTTCCGCGTCTTCGGCGACATCGCGGGCAATCCGATCGACGAGACGTTCACCTCCGGCCCGGAGACGTTCTCGCCGGTCGAACCGCGCGCACCGTACGAGTTCCCGAAGCAAAGCGGGGCGCTGACGACCACCGTCGGCTTCCCGGCCGCGCTCGGCGCGGCCGGGCTCGCGATCGGGATCCGGGCATTCCAGCGTCTGGTTCGCCCTCGCCCCGGTCGCTCGCCTCGCGGGACATACCGAGAACCACGGTGATGCGATGAACGTTCCCCGCTTCCTCCGCGCGACACCGGTTGGGGCGATGGCGCTCGCCCTGACGTTCGCGATCCTGGTCGGCGGGGCGACCGGCAGGCAGACCGCGGCCCATGCGGCCCTCGACCGCAGCGATCCGCCCGCCACCGCCGTCCTCGCCGTCTCGCCGGCGCAGATCAGCCTCTGGTTCACCGAGCCGTTGGAGCACTCCTACAGCAAAGCGGAGCTCTTCGACCAAAGCGGCCAAGCGCTGCCGGGGGCGAAGAGCCGGCCCGGCCAGGGCGACAAGGCGCTGGTGATCGACCTCGCGGCGCCATTGGCGAACGGCACCTACTCGGTTGTCTGGCAGACGCTTTCCAACGCCGACGGCCACACCGCGCAAGCCTACTTCGCGTTTTCGGTCGGCACCCAGGCCGCCGTCGAAGCTGTCGCCCCACCGACCGCCACGACGACTGGCGGCGTGCCCCTCTGGCTGCGGTCCGCCTCCCGCTGGGCCGCGTTTCTCGGTCTGGCGGCGGCCGTCGCCGTCTGGCCCGTCTGGGTTCTCGTGCTGCGCCCCGCCATCTCCCCGGCCTGGCAGGCCGGACCCATGTTGACGCGGCGCGTCCGCCGCCTCGCCGGCTACGCCTTCGCTCTCGCGTTCGCGGGCAACTTGTTTGCGCTTCTCGTCCAGGCGGCGACCCTCCCGTCCGGCGGTTTGGCGACGAAGGTGGTCGACACGGTCACCGACACCCGGTACGGGCGGTTGTGGGGGCTGCGCCTGATCCTGCTCGGGGTGTGGGGCGTCGCGCTGACGCTTGTGGCGTGGTGGTGGCCCAGGCGCCGCCCCTGGGGCACGGCGATCGCCCTCGCGCTGAGCGCCGCGCTCCCGCTCCCGGTCAGTCTCAACGCCCACGCCTCCGCGTTGACGATGGGGAGGACGGCGGCGATCGCCTTCGACGTCGCCCACCTCCTCGCCGCATCGCTCTGGGTCGGCGGGTTGTTCCTCCTGGTCGGCGCCCTGATGCCGACGATGCGCGACCTGACGGCGGAAGGGCGCCGGACCGTGCTGGCGCCGGCGCTGCCGCGCTTCTCGGCCCTGGCCTTCGTCGCCTCGGGGCTGCCGGGCCTCACCGGGCTCTACAGCCCCTGGC
>CALMZR010000192.1 GCA_937870845.1 uncultured Chloroflexota bacterium | reverse complement strand
CGGAGGAGCTCTTCTCGCAGCCGCCGGGCCTCCTCGGCCAGACTATCGTTCTGCCAGCTCAGCGCGCGTTGCAGCTCCTCAAGCCGGCTGTCGATGCGATCGCTTCGCGCTAATCCAGAGTCGGCGGGCGGCACGAGGTCGAGCCGAATCGGCTCCCGCGCCGTTCCCGACGGCACGGCCGACGCACTCGTCGCCGCCGGTTTCGCGGAGGCGAGCGCCAGCGGCTCGAACGCGGGTCCAGCCGCTTCGTCGCCTCCCGCAGCCAGCAGCTTGCCGCCCGATGGCCGCATGATTGGGAGTGCCGCGGGCAGCCATCCTTGACGAGCCATCACCACCGCCGACCCACCCACGAGCGCCAGGATGCCGATAATGACGAGGACAGGTTCCACGGCGTCCCCTCGGAGTAACAACGATCACCACGCGGTGAGGCCCCGACCCATCGGATGCGAGCTTCAGTTCAGAGGGCCGCCCGTTCGAGACCAGAGTGCAACATGGGCGCCACGAACAGCCTCTCAGTCCGCCACGGTCGGCAGCCCCGCCAGCGCCGCTTCGATCTCTGACTTGGGATGCTCGTAGTCTTGCATCGAGCCGGAGAGGTAGCTGTCGTAGGCCGAGAGGTCGAAAAAGCCGTGCCCACACAGGTTGAAGAGAATCGTTTTCGCCTCGCCAGCTTCCTTGGCGCGGTTCGCCTCGTCGATCGCGACGCGGATCGCGTGCGACGGCTCCGGCGCCGGCACGATCCCTTCCGTGCGCGCGAACAGCGTCGCCGCTTCGAATGCCGCGCGCTGCTTGATCGCCGTCGCCTCGATCAATCCCTCCTCCAGCAGCAGGCTCACCAGCGGCGCCGCCCCGTGATACCGCAGCCCTCCCGCGTGGATGCCGGCCGGCACGAAGGTGTGACCCAGTGTATGCATCTTCACCAGCGGCGTGAGCTGACCGGTGTCGCCGAAATCGTACGCGTACGTGCCCCGCGTCAGCGTCGGGCATGCCGCCGGCTCAGCGGCCACGATGCGGATCGCCTTCCCGGCCAGCTTCTCCCGCACGAACGGAAAGCTGATGCCCGCGAAGTTCGACCCCCCGCCGACGCACCCAATCACCACATCCGGGAAAGCATCGGCCATCTCGAGTTGCTGCATCGCCTCCTGGCCGATCACGGTCTGGTGCAGCAGCACGTGATTGAGGACCGAGCCAAGCGCATACTTCGTGTCGTCGCGCGTCGCCGCATCCTCCACCGCCTCGGAGATCGCGATGCCGAGGGATCCCGTCGAATCCGGATCCCTCTCCAGGATCGTCCGCCCCGCGTTCGTGTCGGGGCTGGGCGAGGCGACGCACTGCGCGCCCCACGTCTCCATGAGCGCCCGCCGATATGGTTTCTGGGCGTAGGAGATTCTCACCATGTAGACCTTGATCTCGAGATCGAACAGCGAGCCGGCCAACGCCAAAGCGCTTCCCCACTGCCCGGCCCCGGTCTCCGTCGCGATCCGCTTCACGCCCTCTTGCTTGGCGTAGTACGCCTGCGGCACGGCGGTGTTTGGCTTGTGCGACCCGGCCGGGCTCACCCCCTCGTACTTGTAGAAGATGCGCACGTCCCCCGGCAGTCCTAGTTCCCGCTCCAACCGATGCGCCCGGTAGAGCGGCGTCGGCCGCCACAGCCGGTAGACCGCCATCACCTCCTCCGGAATTGGGATGAACCGCTCGGTGGAAACCTCCTGCATGATGACCGCCATCGGAAAGAGCGGAGCCAGATCGTCCGGCCCGATCGGCTGGTGCGTCCCCGGATGCAGCACCGGCGGCAGCGGCTTCGGCAAGTCGGCCGCCAGGTTGTACCAGGAGGTCGGGATCGCGTCTTCGGGAAGGGTGTACCGCGTCTGCTCCACCATGCTGGCGCTCCTTCGGTCTCATCTGGACGTGACGGCGACGGAGGCATCATCGGGGAGCATCCCCGGTCCCTCAGGCCGTGAATCGTTTGGACATGAGCGCATGGTACGGGGATGACAAGAGTGCGGCAACCGACACCGGGGCTATGTGCGCATCGCCGCCTCTCCAACGCCATAGGCGGCGAAGATGCGGTGCTACACTCGGGCGACTGGTCGCCCACAGGGATATGGACCCGGCAGCTCGGATCGACGCTACGGGCCACGGAGAGGACGACAGGGAGATGACGGCCACCGTCCCCGCTTCGACGGATGTCAGCAGCGCGGCCAATGGGCGCGTTCGGCATCGCCAGCAATCCGCAGATTCGCTGACCCAAACACTCCAGGCCTCGCTCCGATCCCGTATCGCTGGCGAAGTCCGCTTCGACGCCGTCTCCCGCATGCTCTACAGCACCGACGCCTCCAACTACCAGATCGAGCCGGTCGGCGTCGTCATCCCCGCGTCGCGGGAGGACGTGCTCGCCACGATCGAGATCGCCGCCGAGCATGGTGTCCCGTTGCTCCCTCGCGGCGGCGGCTCGTCCCTCGCGGGGCAAACCGTCGGCGCGGCGCTCGTCATCGACTTCTCGAAGGTGCTGAACCGCATCCTCGACGTCGACGCCGAATCCCGAACCGTCACCGTCGAGCCCGGCATCAACCTCGATGCCCTCAACCGCCAGCTCCGGCCAACGGGCCTCATGTTCGGTCCCGACCCGGCCTCCGCCAACCGCGCCACCGCCGGCGGCGTTGTCGGCAACAACTCGACCGGCTCCCACTCCATCCTCTACGGCATGACCGGCGACAACGTTCAATCGCTAAAAGCCGCGACGATCGATGGCGCGCTGCTCGATCTCGGCCCCGTGTCGCCCCAGGCAATGGCGGGTCATGCCGGGCTGAACGACGCCAGAGGCCGCCTCTTTGCCCAGCTCCTGGCGTTTCGGCAGCGATACGGCGGCCTCATCGCCCGCGATTTTCCGCCCCATTGGCGCCGCGCCACCGGCTACTCGCTCAACGAGCTGCTCAAGCCCGACGACGCGTTCAACCCGGCTCGCCTCCTCGTCTCCTCCGAGGGCACCCTGGCCACCCTGCTCGAAATCACCTTCAACCTCGTGCCGCGCCCGACGCAGACCGGCCTGGTCCTCCTCCAGTTCGAGGAGCTGGTCGCCTCCATGGCCGCTGCGCCGGCCATCCTGGAGACCGGC
>CALMZR010000191.1 GCA_937870845.1 uncultured Chloroflexota bacterium | reverse complement strand
CTTGAACGCTTTGCGCCCCTGTCACGCACGTCGCAGCCCCGATTCTCGGTCTTCGCAGCGCTGTCAACAAAGTACCGATAAGACGACGGCATCTCTGCTCGTTGCCCGCGCAGGCCCGCTGCACCGACAGGCTGCGCCGCCGAAAAGATCGGAACGCTTGCGGATCGCGATTCAGTCGCAGGCCACGTCCAGGCATACCGAATCACCAGTGCAAGGAGGGCCACCTCGACGATGACGGCGAACCAGAAGTAGAAGACCCAGGCTTCGCCGATCACATTGAATATCGAAATGGGGACGTACAGTGCAGCCACAACGATGTTCGTCCAGCGATTCGCCCTAGCCGGCAACGCCAGAGAGAGGAAGACCATCAGGCTCGGGATCGTCATCAGCACTAACGCTGCCACTAACAGTGTTTGCGTGATCTCGAAATCCCACATGAAGCCCGCCAGGATTTCTTCGATGACCCCTGGCCTGTAGAACCCAAGGACATCCACGTACACGTACACGAACATGACACTCGCCCACAGTGCTGCGAGCTTCAGCTTCACGTGTACCTTGACGTCTTCCAGATCCCTTGTGGCATGTCTCCTCGCGTGCATCGTTTGCTCCTTCTCCATTGCCTTGACGCCTTCCAACTCCATGGTGGCGGTGCTACTCGCGTGCATCGTCTCCTCCTTCGTTGATGTCATGGGCCGGTCGCCTCACCGACAGCAGGGGCACGCCGAGGTCACGGATGCGACTGATCACGCCATGCAGCGCCGCCTGATCAACCACCGGTCCCACCAGCACCGTCGTGCCGTCCGCTTGACGCTGCACGGCCAACCCCCCGAGCCACTCCGACCAGTGGTCCTCAAGGCGCCCCTGCACACGCACTTCATAGATGTCGGTCATGGCACGTCCGCAACCCCTCCGTCTGTCATTGGCGCACTCACACTCTACGAACCGTGGGTGTCGCTTGAGATCACCCGAAAGGTGTAATCAGGGGGTGTAGTTTTGGGGAGACCGAGCGGAAACCGGCGCCGAGCACGGCGTGGGAGACCGGTGGTAAGCCCACCCGCTGGGGGGAGAACGCGACCGCGGCAGGGTCCTTTACAGCAGCTTCAGCTCGTTCGCCCGCACGAGTGCCTCCGTGCGGTGACCGACGCCCAGCTTGCCGTACGCGTTCGCGATGTGCCGCTTGACCGTGGAGACGCTGAGGCACAGCTGATCGGCGATCTCCTGATTCCGGAGGCCTGCCGCGATGAGTCGCAGGACCTCGACCTCCCGGCGTGTGAGCGGCTCGGCGAGCTCGGCTGAAACGGCCTGGAGCGAGGTGGACGGGAACTGAGCGGGTTCCCCGAACGCAGACAGCAGTCGCCGGGCGTAGGCGCCGCCGGGACCATCAGCGGTGGCGTGACCGAGCAGCGCCCGCATCGCCTCTCCTTTGTCCACAAAGGTCCGGACGTAACCCTCCGGTTCGGCCAGGGTCAGGGCGCGCTCCAGGGGCACGCGGGCACGGATGACATCGCCCTGTGCCTGATGCGTGAGTGCTTGCAGCACCAGGACCTCGATCAGGCTCCCCGGCCTCCTGCCGTGTTCCGCTGCCTGCTCGAGACGATCGAGCAGTACCCTGATCTCTCGGTGGGCGCTTTCACCCCGATCGCTCCGGTGGCGGGCGAGGAGCAGCCTCGCGAGCGTGATGTGCTCGAACTCTCGCAGGTAGCTGAGCTCGTCGCCGACGGACAGGCCTCGCTCGTGGGCCCAGCCCAGCGCCTCGGCCAGCCTGCCCTGCCGGATCCACACCCGCGCCTTCACCGCGGCAACGGGACGCACCTCGGGATCCGGGCTTCTGACATACAGTTGCTGCGCCTCATCGAGCAGATCGAGCGCGCGGTCCAGGTCTCCCTGCGCCTCCGCGATCCGCGCCATGCCGACGTACCAGCGGTACCGGTTCTCCGGCAGCCCACCGTGCTCGCCAAGCTCCTTGCTGCTCCGCAGGTAGCGTGAGGCGGCATCGAGATCGTTGTGCTCGTGGCACAGCTCGCTTAGCCCCACGTACAGGTCCGCCGTGGGCGGAGGCACGGATCCACCCAGACTAGCGGCCAGGTCCAATGCCCGCTCATAGATCCGTGTGGCCTCGCGGAGGCGACCCTGCGCCGCCCGGATGTTCGCCAGGACGTACGCGTTGGTGATCTCGTGGGTGACATCGCCGGTCATGCGCAGGCTGGCCAGCCCCTCAGCAAAGGCTTGGTAGGCTTCGTCCAGGTCTCCGCTGGTCCAGTGGGCGAGCCCCAGAAGCGCACCGGCGGCGCCACGCCATAAGGCGTCACCTTCGGGCAAGAGGCCCAACGCCTGCCGGGCGTAGCGCACGGTCTCGGGCACGTCGCCGCGAGCCCCGGCAAGGTAGGCACGGACGATGGCCATACTCCCCGGCAGTGACCGGAATCCCTCGTCGTCGACGACGACCATCTCGACCGCCGCGGCGTCCAGCCGCTCACTCGCCCTGTCAAGCAGGCCTTCAGCGTCCCGCAGGCGCGCCTCGGCAGCTTCCAGGTCATCGGAGAGGAGGGCGACGGCATAGTACACGCCGAGCACCGGTCTGGCGCGGATCACCTCGTCCGGCAGTGCTTTCAGCCAGTCGAGGAACGCATCCTGTCTGGTCGTGAGCATGGCCCGTCCTGCCCGCTCGAGCAGGTCCGCCGCACGCCCGAAGTCCTCGGCGGCCAGCGCATGGCGGATCGCGTCCGAGGGCAGACCGTTGCGCTCGTACCACGCGCTGGCCCGCTGATGCAGGACAGATACCTGGTGCGGCTGCTCCGCCAGCGCGCGGGCGCGGAGCACGTCGGCGAAGAGGTGGTGGTAGCGGAACCAGTGGCGCTTGTCGTCCAGCGGCACGACGAACAGGTTGTCTCGCTCCAGGGCCTCCAGCATTGCCCGGCCATCGTCCCGGCCGGTGAGCGCATCGCACAACGGGGCGCTGAGCCTGTCGAGGACCGAGGTCTGCAGCAGGAAGGTACGGACGCGGTCGGGCTGACGGTGCAGGACTTCGTCGACCAGGTAGTCGACGATGTACCGGTCGTCGCCGGCGAAGGCCCAAATGAAGCCCGGCAGGTCCTCCCGCCCCTGCATCGAGAGCGCGGCCAGCTGGAGGCCCACGATCCAGCCCTCGGTTCGCGCCTCCAGGATCGCGACATCGGCTGCCGAAAGGCCCAGCCCCTTTGCCTCGTTGAGAAAGGCAGCCGCTTCCTCAGGGGTGAACCGCAGGTCAAACGCCCGGACCTCGGTCAGCTCGCCGCGTGCCCTGAGGCGGGCCAGAGGCACGGGCGGATCCGACCGGGTGGCAATCACCAGGTGCATCTGCGGCGCTCGATGCTCGAGCAAGAAGGCGACGGCGTGGTGGATCGGTTCGGCGTCGATGACGTGGTAATCGTCGAGGATGACCGTGACGTGCTGATCCTTCGCACTGATCTCGTTGATCAGACTCGTCAAGACCCACTCGATTGCCGGCGGCCGAGGCGAGCTCAGCCACGAGAGCGGGCTCTCCCCCACGTCCGGGCGTGCCGTCCGTAGAGCGGTGACGACGTAGGTCCAGAACAGCGCCGGGTTGTTGTCACCCGGGTCGAGCGAGATCCACGCCGCGGCGCGTCTGCTGGCCGCCACCCATTCGGCCACCAGCGTCGACTTGCCGGAGCCCGCCGGAGCGGAGACGAGCGTCAGCTTGCGCTGCGCGCCCTGGTTTAGGCGCTCGATCAACCTCGGACGCGATAGCAGCCCGGGATGCCGCCCGGGGACG
This sequence comes from uncultured Chloroflexota bacterium, assembly GCA_937870845.1. Taxonomy (GTDB): domain Bacteria; phylum Chloroflexota; class Chloroflexia; order Thermomicrobiales; family UBA6265; genus JACCXM01. The sequence continues at coordinate 11,627 of CALMZR010000191.1, read as the reverse complement.
TAGAGCTTGGTCTCGAGCAGGGGACCCACAGCCGCCGACTTTCCTGACGAATCAACTATGGCGTCCACCTCAAAGAGCACCGCAACTCTACGAGTGCATGACTATCTCGAACGGTCCAGCGTGCAGAATCTCCGTCTAGTGTTCCGGCACGGATGAATTGCGGAGTGACGGTTGGAGCGGTAGGCTGGCAGCCAAGACGACGACCGCTTCCGCAAGGAGACCCCGCGTGCGCAAGAGCAAGTATGCCGTGGCACTGACGGAAGGCGAGCGCGCCCACTTGCGGACGCTGATCGGACGTGGGGAGGCGCCGGCGCGGCTGCTGACCCACGCGCGCATCTTGCTCAAGGCGGACCAGGGCGAGGGCGGCGCGGCCTGGGCGGATGCCGCGATCGCGGGGGCGTTGGAAGTCCATCCGACCACGGTGGCGCGGGTGCGTCGGGCGTACGTGGAGACGGGCTTGGAGGCCGCGCTGGCGCGCAAGACGCCGGATCGGGTGTATCCGCGAGTGCTGGACGGAGCGGCCGAAGCCCACTTGTCCACCGTCGCCTGCACGAAGCCGCCGGCGGGACGCGAGCGCTGGACGCTGCGGCTGCTGGCCGACGAACTGGTGCGGCTGGAGGTGGCGGAGACCGTCTCGTACGAGACGGTGCGGCGGACCTTGAAGCAAACGAGCTCAAACCGCGGTTGAGCGAGCAGTGGGCGATCCCGGAGGCCACGGCGGAGTTCGTCTGGCCGATGGAGGATGTCCTCGATGTCTATCAGCGCCCGTACGATGCGACCCATCCCGTCGTCTGTCTGGACGAGACCAGCCGCCAAGTGGTGGCCGAGACCCGCGAGCCGCTGCCGGTGGCGCCCGGTCGCGCGGCGCGGCGCGATCCGGAGTACGAACGCAACGGGGTGGTCAACCTCTGTATCGTCGGCGAACCGCTGCGTGGGTGGCGCCACGTCCGCCTCAGCGATCGGCGCACGCGGATCGACTTCCACCAGTGCATCAAGGAACTGGCCGATGTCCACTACCCCGAGGCCGCACGCGTCGTGCTGGTGCTGGACCAACTCAACACCCACTCCCTGGCCTCGCTCTCCCAGGCCTTCCCTCCCGCCGAGGCCAAACGGCTGGCCGACAAGGTGGAGATCCGCCACACCCCCAAGCACGGCAGTTGGCTGAACATGGCCGAGATCGAGCTGAGCGTGCTCGCCCGACAGTGCCTGAATCGGCGTATCGGCGACCGCGCCACGCTGGAGCGCGAGGCGCCGGCCTGGGTCGAGGCCCGCAACGCCGCGGCGACCACCATCGACTGGCGGTTCACCACGGCGGATGCCCGCACCAAACTCAAGCGCCTCTACCCCGTACTTCATCTGGGACGGAACACCAGGGCAATAAGCGGACTGGCGTCGAAGACCCCGATCTCGACTCTCACTAGCGCTTTCCGGCAGCGAGTTCTGCCGCAAACTCCTCGTCGGTGAAATTGAAGTACGGGACGCCGAGCGCGTTGGCCCGATTCAGGAAGTCGCCTAGCGGCATGCCGAGGAGTTCGGCCGCCTTGCCCCGGGAGAGTGCGCCGCGCCGGTAGAGCTCCATGACCATCAACTCGCGGTCGGCGCGCTCAATGGAAGGGCCCTGCTGGCCCAGGGGGTTGAGGAAGTCGTCATCGAGATCCAGATGAATGGCGGCCATCCGTTCTTGCTCCCATATGGCGGTCTGAACGCCATGGAATCGTACCCGAGAACCAGCTGGGTGGACATGGCGGGTTCCCAGCTGGGGTGGTATCATTTCTAAAGGTTAGTAAGACTCATTCTCAATGAAGTCTGGTGGGTGGAATGCCCGGAGAGCGGTTCCGCAATACAACGCAACGGGCGGAGGTCCTGGAGGAGGTTCGCCGGTCGGAAGGGCACCTGACGGCCGGGGAAATCTTCGAGCGGGTGCGGCGGCGCGATCCGCGGATCGCGTACGGGACGGTGTATCGGACGCTGCATCTGCTGGCCAAGCACGGGCTGATCCAGGAGCTGACGTTCGCGGACCAGGCGAGCCGGTACGACGGGCGGGTGGAGCGGCACGACCACGTGCATTGCCTGGGCTGCGGGGTGCTGCTGGACGTCGACGTGCCGGTGGCGCTGATCGCGCGACACGTGGCGGCGGAGCAGAGCGGGTTCGACGTCACAAGCCACCACACGGTGTTCGCCGGGGTGTGTCCCGGGTGCAGAAGCGCTGAGCGGATCCACGTCCAGGGGGGCGCGGGAGCTTCGGCGTGAGAAGGGCGCCAGGCGGCGTCTGGTTTTCTTTGCTGAGCGGGCGGGGAGCCTGCGCGGGAGGTCACGAGTCACGGTGAGCGACGGAAACAGCAACGGCACGACGCCGATGTTCGAGATCGAGAATCTGCACGCGGAGATCGACGGCAAGGAGATCCTGAAGGGGGTCGATCTGACCGTCAACCAGGGCGAGATCCACGCGCTGATGGGGCCGAACGGCTCCGGCAAGAGCACGCTGGCGTACGTCGTCGCGGGCGATCCGCGGTATGAAGTCACCGAGGGGAGCATTCGCTTCCAGGGCGAGGACATCCTGGAGTGGTCGCCGGACGAGCGGGCGCGCAAGGGGCTGTTCCTGGCGTTTCAGTACCCGACGGTGATCCCCGGCGTGTCGATGGCGAACTTCTTGCGCCTGGCGGTGACGAACGTGCGCACCGCCCGCGCCGAGGAGATTGCGGCAGAGGGTGGCAGCGCGCAGCCGTTCACGCCGCGCGAGTTCCGGCGGCTGATGCGCGAGAAGATGGCGCTGCTGAAGATGGACGACGCCTTCGCCACCCGCTACCTCAACGAGGGGTTCTCAGGCGGCGAGAAGAAGCGGGCCGAGATCCTGCAAATGGCGCTGTTGGAGCCGAAAATGGCGGTGCTCGACGAGACCGACTCGGGGCTCGACATCGACGCGCTGAAGGTGGTCTCGGAGGGGGTGAACAACCTCTCGGGGCCTAAGGTGGGGATGCTGCTGATCACCCACTACCAGCGGCTGCTCAACTTCATCAAGCCCGATTTCGTCCACATCATGCATGACGGGCGCATCGTCGAGAGCGGCGGGCCGGAGCTGGCGCACGAGCTCGAAGCGAAGGGCTACGAGGGGCTGCGGGCGCGGACGGCCGAGGCCGCCGCCAGCTAGACACGGTTCGGGTCTGTTGATCCGGGCAAAGGAGAAACGAAGCCATGGTCGCCAAGCCACAGATCGACATCGGCGAGTACCAGTACGGCTTCCGTGACGAAGAGGACTACGTCTTCAAGAGCGGACGCGGGCTGACTCGGGCGACGGTCGAAGAAATCTCGGCGATGAAGGGAGAGCCGGATTGGATGCGCGACTTCCGGCTGAAGGCGCTCGATCACTTCGAGAAGCGCCCGATGCCGAACTGGGGCGCCGATCTTTCCGGGATCGACTTCGACGACATCTTCTACTACATCCGCCCGGCCGAGAAGCAGGGCAAGACGTGGGACGAGGTGCCCGAGTACATCAAGAACACGTTCGAGAAGCTGGGCATCCCTGAGGCGGAGCGGAAGTTCCTGGCCGGGGTCGGGGCGCAGTACGAGAGCGAGGTGATCTACCACTCGCTGCGGGAGGATCTCGAAAAGCAGGGCGTGATCTTCCTCGACATGGACGCCGGGGTGCGAGAGCATCCGGAGCTGGTCAAGCAGTACTTCGGGACGATCATCCCCTACAACGACAACAAGTTCGCGGCGCTGAACTCGGCGGTGTGGTCGGGCGGGTCGTTCATCTACGTGCCGCCGGGCGTGTCGATCGACGTGCCGTTGCAGGCCTATTTCCGCATCAACGCCGAGAACATGGGGCAGTTCGAGCGGACCCTCATCATCGTGGACAAGGATGCTTACGTCCACTATGTGGAGGGCTGCACGGCGCCGACGTACACCACGAATAGCCTGCACTCGGCGGTGGTGGAAATCATCGTGCAGGAGGGCGGGCGCTGCCGTTACACGACGATCCAGAACTGGTCGAAGAACGTCTACAACCTCGTCACGAAGCGGGCCGCGGCGTACAAGAACGCCACCATGGAGTGGGTCGACGGCAACCTCGGCTCCAAGGTGACGATGAAGTACCCGGCGGTGTGGCTGATGGAGGAAGGGGCGCGGGGGGAGATCCTCTCGGTGGCGTTCGCCTCGGACGGCCAGCACCAGGACGCGGGCGGCAAGGTCGTTCACGTGGCGCCGAACACGTCGTCGCAGATCATCTCCAAGTCGATCTCGAAGGGGACGGGGCGGTCGTCGTACCGCGGTCTGGTCAAGGTCTACAAGGGCGCCGAAAATGTGCGCAGCAACGTTGTCTGCGATGCGCTGCTGCTCGACGAGACGAGCAAGACCGACACGTACCCCTACATCGAGGTGGAGGAGGAGCGGGCGTCGATCGGGCACGAGGCGACGGTGTCGAAGGTGGCCGAGGAGCAGATCTTCTACCTGATGAGCCGGGGCCTGAGCGAAGACGAGGCGATGAGCATGATCGTCAACGGCTTCATCGAGCCGATCGCCAAGGAGCTGCCGCTGGAGTACGCGGTGGAGCTGAACCGGCTGATTCAACTCGAGATGGAGGGGTCGGTCGGGTAGGCGGCGACGAAGCGTTGGCGGCGGCGAGCGGCGTGGTTCTTCGGGGCCGCCGCTGCCGCGCCGCCTGACCCTGAAGGGATCAAGCTGAGCGAACGGAAGGACCCTGAAGGGCACTGGAGGCATTCTCCGCCGAAGCTAACGTGCTGACAGAGACTTTGGAGACGACATATCCATGAGCATCACTGCTGACATCAGCGAGACAGCGACGGCGACGGGGTTTTCGCGCGAGGGCGTGGAAGCCGTGTCGCGGGCGCGGCTGGATACGGGGGCGGCGCGCGATGCGCGGCTGCGGGCGTGGGAGCTGTATGAGTCGCTGCCGATGCCGCAGCGGACGGACGAGGAGTGGCGGCGGACGGACCTGCGCGGGCTGAAGCTCGATCGGTTGCGGCCGTATGCGGCGCTGGACGGCAGCGGCGTTTCGCCGGTGCGGGCGCTGGAAGCGGCCGGGGTCGAGGACGCGGCGGCGCAGATCGCGCTGGGGCCGAATGCCGGCGTGGTGGTGCAGCGGGACGCCGGCACGATCCTGGCGACGCTCGATCCGGACGCAGCGGCGCAGGGGGTGATCTTCACCGACCTGGCGACGGCGTATCGGGAGCACCCGGAGTTGGTCGAGCGGTGGTTCATGACGCAAGCCGTGCCGGCGTCGTTCGGCAAGTTTGAGGCGCTGCACGCGGCGTTCTGGCAGGGCGGGTCGTTCCTGTACGTGCCGAAGGGCGTGACGATCGAGGCGCCGTTCCGGGCGTTCAGCCTGATCTCGGAGCCGGGGGCGGCGATCTTCTCGCACACCCTGGCGGTAGTCGAAGAGGGGGCGCAGGCGTTCATGGCCGATGCGTTCCGCTCGCCGTCGCTGGAGGGGCAGTCGTTCGCCTCGGCGGTGGTGGAGCTGATCGTGGAGCCGGATGCCAAGCTGCGCTACGTGCAGGTGCAGGACTGGGGCCGCAACGTCTGGAACTTCATGACGGAGCGGGCGACCCTAGCGCAGGACGCGACGCTCAATTCGCTGCACGTGGCGCTGGGGTCCAAGTTTTCCAAGGCGTCGATCGGGTCGCACCTGCGGGGAAAGAACACGCTGGCGGAGATGCTGGGCATCTACTTCGCCGACGGCGACCAGTTCTTCGACCACCACACGTGGCAGTTGCACGAGTCACCGTATGGGACGAGCGACCTCGAGTTCAAAGGGGCGCTGAAGGGGAACGCGCGCTCGGTCTACTCGGGGCTGATCAAGGTCTTCGAGGGGGCGCAGAAGACGGACGCCTACCAGCAGAACCGGAATCTGGTGTTGAGCCGGACGGCGCGGGCGGACTCGATCCCGAATCTCGAAATTGCCGCCAATGACGTGCGCTGCACGCACGGGGCGACGGTGTCGCAGGTGGAGGAGGAGCATCTCTTCTATCTGCAAACACGGGGGGTGCCGCGGTCGGAGGCGCAGAATCTCATTGTCGAGGGGTTCTTCCGGCCGATCATCGACCGGGTGCCGGTCGAGGAGGTGCAGGAGTTTCTGAGGACGGCGATTGCGCGGAAGGTTGGGATTTGACCCGTATCCCCGGCCGCCCCTCACCCCCATCCCTTCTCCCCGTGCGCGGGGAGAAGGGGAGAGCGACGGAGGTCGTGACATGGTTACAACGAGCATTGAAAAAGGCGTCGATTGGGTGCGGGTGAGGGGGGATTTTCCGATCCTGGGGGCGGTCGATGCCCAAGGGCGGCGGTTGGCGTTCCTCGATAGCGCGGCGAGCTCGCAGAAGCCTGCGCGGGTGATCGAGGCGGTCGAGCGGTATTACCGGGAGACGAACGCCAACATTCACCGCGGGGTGTATGACCTGTCGGAGCGGGCGACGGCGCAGTACGAAGCGGCGCGGCATATGGCAGCCGATTTCGTGAATGCGAGGTCGGCGCGAGAGATCGTCTTCGTCAGGAATACGACGGAGGGGATCAATCTGGTCGCGCAGACGTGGGGGCGGCGCAACGTTGGCGCCGGGGATTTGATCGTCGTGACGACGATGGATCATCACTCCAATCTCGTGCCGTGGCAGATGCTGGCGGAGGAGAAGGGGGCGCGGCTGGCGGCGGTGCGCGTCACCGATGATGGGAAGCTCGATCTGGACCATTTGAAGGAGCTGCTGGCGCAGGGGCCGCGGCTGGTGGTGTTCCCGCACGTGTCGAACAGTCTGGGGACGATCAATCCGGCGAAGGAGATCGTGCGGCTGGCGCACGAGGCGGGGGCGGTGACGGTCGTGGATGGGGCGCAGAGCGTGCCGCACATGCCGGTGGACGTGCAGGCGTTGGATGCCGACTTCGTGGCCTTCTCCGGGCACAAAATGCTGGGGCCGATGGGGTCGGGCGTGCTCTATGGGAAGCTGGAATTGTTGGAGGGGATGCCGCCGTTCATGGGCGGGGGCGGGATGATCCGTAAAGTCTCGATCGAGGGGTCGACGTGGGCGGACGTGCCGGCGCGGTTCGAGGCAGGGACGCCGGCGGTCGGGGATGCGATTGGGCTGGGGGCGGCGGTCGAGTATCTGCAAGGGATTGGGATGACGAATGTGCGGGAGCACGAGCGGGCGCTGACCGGGTACGCGCTGGAGCGCCTGCGCGAGGTTCCGGAGCTGACGGTTTACGGGCCGGAGGATGCGGAGGAGAGGGCGGGGGTGATCTCGTTCACGCTCGGCGACATCCACGCGCATGACGTGGCGGCGATTCTCAATGAGGAGAATGTCGCGGTGCGGGCTGGGCACCATTGTTGCCAGCCGTTGATGGAACGGCTCGGCGTCGTGGCGACGACGCGGGCGTCGCTCTATGTTTACAACGACGAGGAGGACGTGGATCGGCTTGTGGTCGGGTTGCGGCGGGCGCAGGCGATCTTCGCGGCATAGGGTGGGTGGACCGTGACCGATAGTCTGTACCGCGAAACGATCCTCGATCACAACCGCAATCCGCGGAACAAGGGCACGCTGGAACCAGCGGACTACTCGTATGAGGATGTCAACCCGCTGTGCGGCGACGAGATCCGGATCGACATGCGCAGCGATGGGGAGCGCGTGACCGAGATTCGGTTTTCCGGCCGGGGGTGCGCGATCAGCCAGGCGGCGGCGTCGATGCTGATGGAGATGGTGGAGGGGCTGCCGCTGAACGAGGTGAAGGCGATCGGGCGAGAGGATCTGCTGGAGGAGCTTGGCGTGCCGATCAGCCCGGCGCGGATGAAGTGCGCGATGCTGGGGTTGAAGGTGCTGAAGGCGGGGTTGTATGGGGCGTCGCCGGCGGATGATGCATTCTAAGGGAGAGCCGTTTCGGGTATTGGACGTGGGTTGTCGGCCTGCGGCCGATGGGCGCAGCGGCAGCGCCCGAACGACGACGTTTGTAGTTTCGGGGTCGTGAGTGACTGACGGACTGACGTGGCATGACGTGGCCGGGACGGATGAGCTGGGGCCGGGGGAGGTGATGTACGTCGAGGTCGGGAATGACCCGGTGGCGTTAATCAACCTGGAGGGGGAGTTTTTTGCTTTGCACGACATGTGCACGCATCAGGATGCGTCGTTGTCGGACGGGGAGGTGATGGGGGACGAGATCGAGTGCCCGATGCATGGGGGGGCGTTCGAGATTCGAACCGGGATGCCGGCGAATTTCCCGGTGGTGGTTCCGGTGGAGACGTTTGCGGTGAGGACGGAGGGGGATCGGGTGCTGGTCGCCAAGCGGGCCGAGTCGTGATGGAGGCGGACGGTTCAATTGAACGTGGCGGGGCGCTGGGGCGGGAGGAGTTGCTGGCGCGGATATCGGGGGACCCGCCGCTGATTGCGGGGTATTTGTCCTTAGATGAGCAGCTTCAACCGAATGGGTTCGATCTGAGTTTGGCGGAGATTGGGACGCTCGTCGGGGCCGGGGCGATTGGGCGGACGAATGCCGACCGGGCGCTTCCAGACGTTAGGGCGATTGCGTTTGGGGATGATGGGTGGGTGGAATTGGAGCCGGGGGCGTATCAGATCGTGTTCAACGAGACGGTCGAGTTGCCGAACGATCTGATGGCGTTGGGGCGGCCGCGGTCAAGTGTGTGCCGGATGGGGGCGTCGGTGGTGACGGCGGTGTGGGACGCGGGGTATCGGGGGCGGTCGACGGCGCTGCTGGTGGTTGAGAATCGGGCGGGGATGCGGGTGCAGCGGGATGCGCGGCTGATGCAGTTGGTGTTCTTTACGTTGAATGCGGCGACGAGCGAGGGGTATGCGGGGGCGTATCAGAACGAGAATTTGACGAGGTAAGCGTTCAATCTGCAAGCGTTGCTCATCGGCGTCGTTGCGGAGACATGAGGAATCCTGGCGCCCAGTCAGGCATCGTGTCGGAGGCGACGAGATTCCTCGCTTCGCTCGGAATGACACCGTGCCTCGGAATGGAACGGCGGCGTCGCTGGAGATGACACGGTCGGGGCGTCCCGCGCTATGGGATCGACTGCGCGGCTCAGTCGCGGCGGGCGTAGTCGGGGCGGCGGGGGGCGGCGCCGGGGACGGGGATTTGGGTCATGGCGAGCTGGGTTTCGGCGGTTTCGGCGCAGCCGGGGATGGGGCAGAAGTAGATGACGGTGTAGGTCTCTTCGGTCTGGTAGCTGAAGCGGGCGGGGCGGCCGACGACGCCGCGCATCTGCATGGGGGTCTTGTGGTTGGGGCAGAGGGGGACGGGGGGCGCTTCCCGCTCCCGTTTGAAGACCCAGTCGAGGACTCGCTGCACCACGCGATTGGCTCCTTGGCTGACGTCCGATTCTCGGCGACAGGGTAGCAGAAGCGGGCGAGACGATCGGCGCCTATGGTGGAATCTTCGGGTCTGGTATAGAAATTGGCTCTACGCGGGTTGCGGCGTCAGGTGGAGAAGGACGGCGCATAGCTATGGTCGACGACATCGTGGCGGCGTTGAGCGAACGCTACGGGGATGGTTGGGTCGAGGATACCGAGGCGAACATCCGCTTCGCGATCGAGGCGGAGCGGCTGGTGTCGGACCTGACGGATGCGCACATGATCGGGGAGCCGGAGCTGAAGGAGCATCATGTGACGTTGCAGTTCTGGGTGGATCGGCCGATCGTGGATCTGATGACGGCGGATCAGGTGGCGTTCGATATCTTCGCGCGGATCAGCATCGAGATTTTTTACAGCGAGCGGCGGTTCGTGGAGGGGGCGATCATCTATCCGTTCGTGACGGGGACGTCGCGGCATGGGCACGCGGGGTCGGTGGTGCTGGCGGGGCCGCACGCGGCGGAGTTTTCGGAGCGGTTTCGGCAGCGGTTGGTGGGGGGGCCGCGGTTTCATGCGTAGGCGCCGATACGGAGGCATACCGGGACGCGCTGGCCCGCCGCCCGACCCTAAAGGATCGGGCTGACTCGAATGGGAAGGACCCTGAAGGGCCCTGGGGCTCGCGGCGAGAGGCCGTGGCGGCGAAGGACGTAGTTCGGACGTCTCGATCGTGTAGGCGATGGCGAGGCGAGATGCTTCACTTCGTTCAGCATGACACGGGTGCAGGGGCCGTGCGGGAACGGACGTGGAAAGGGAGGGGATGCGTGGCGACGATTCGGATGGAGGGGATCGGGGAGACGGACGCGCCGGATGGGCAGCGGCTGGTGCTGGCGATCATGGACGCGGGGGTGGACATCCTGCACCGGTGCGGGGGGAATGCGCGTTGCACGACGTGCCGGGTGCAGATTTTGGGCGGGGACCCGGGGCCGATGACGGCGGCGGAGACCGCCAAGCTGGCGACGCTGGACAATGTGCCGGAGAACATGCGGCTGTCGTGCCAGGTGAGGTGCTGCGATGACCTGACGGTGCGGGTGTTGCGGCGGCTTCGAGACAACTCGGACATGAGCGATGCGGGGCCGCAGCCGGAGGATTGGCCGCTGGAGTGTCCAAATGGACCGTCCGCGGATGGGTGGGAGCCGTCGGGGCTTTGATCTGGGGTTGACGAGAACCTATACTTGGGGGTGGTCGTGCTAGATGGGGAGCTGGCGGTGCCCTGAACCCGCAACCCGCCTTAGCGGGGTTGAACTCCCCTTCGAGGTCCGGCGCTTCGGGACTGGCGACGATACGCGGTGTTGATGGAAGGGTCCCGCGCGGCGGGGAACGGCGAACCCGGTCAGGACCGGAAGGTAGCAGCCGTAAACCGACCTCCCCGGGTGACGTGGGGAAGCCCGACCGGAGCTAGCGACCGGCGACGAGCCGGAGGGTCGCGATCGACAAGGGGTGCACGGCCAATCCCAATTCTGGACGCCTCGCTCGGAGACGAGCGGGGCGTTCTGCTTCGTTCCTCACGTGTTGCTAATCCCCCAACCGCGCAGAAAACGTGTCATTCCGAGCGCAGCGAGGACTCCCAAGAATCATCTCGGTTCCAGGGGACGGCGCTGTCCTGAGCGCCGAGATTCCTCCTTCGTCGGAATGACACGGGTTCGATGGGCCGCTCCGGCAGTGTTGGGCCGATTTGGCGGCGCCAGGCGGCGAAGCGGAGGGCGGCGACGAGGAGGGCGATCACGCAGCCGACGAGCCAGATGGGTTCGCCGAAGGAGAGGGGATTGATCTGCAGGAGGCGGATGGCGAGGAAGAAGAGGCCAGGGCCGAAGAGCCAAAGGCCGACGGTGGACCAGTGGCGGATGACGTTGGCCTCGCGGTCGGCGCGGGCAAGAGTTTCTCCGGCGGGGCCGGCGAGGTAGGCGGAGGCGAGGAAGCCGAGGGTGAAGACGGCGGCGAATGCGAGGGCGAAGGGGTCGAGGACGTCGGGGAAAGCGGGGGGCGTGTTGAGCCAGGTCCAGAGGTATTGCACGGTGGTCAATGCCTGTTGCCGTCACGGCGAGGTTCGATCAGGCGAAGGCGGCATTCTGGCTGTTGGCGGACGTGGTTGCCGCTTGGCCGAAATTCCTTGCTTCGCTCGGAATGACACCCGGTGTCGCGACGACCTTTGGAGGGACGCATCTTCGGCGCCTCGCGCTAGACCTGTTCGAGGAGGAGGGTGCGTTTGATGTCTTCGATGTGCTTGGTGACTTCGATGTCGCGGGGGCAGGCTTCGGTGCAGTTGAAGAC
>CALMZR010000190.1 GCA_937870845.1 uncultured Chloroflexota bacterium | reverse complement strand
GCTCGGTCGACCAGAGCGGATCGAGCACCGGATGCGTCCCCCACGGATAGAGCCGGTCGTAGGTCGTCGTCGCGGCGATATGCACCCGCCCAAACATGTCGTCCAAGGCCAGAGCCACGCTCACCAACCCCCCGCCGTGCGCCATCGTCCACGGCGCCAGCGGGCTGAGCACGCGCTGCATGTTCGTCTCCACGAGGAGCGCCGTGGCGCCGGTCTCAACGCCGACGCGGTGCAAGTTGTCGCGAATCGGTTCGGAAACGTCCTCGTCCCAGGGCGCGTACGCCGTCTCGAAGCCGTGGACGAAGATCAGGTGGCTGATCGCTCGCTCGCCACGCGGGTGATCGCGCCGGTTCTTGAGCAAGCTGTAAAACGAATCGACTCCCAGCGAGAAAAACAGCCCCACCGCGGGCACCCGATCGCCGGTTGGCCCATCGTCTAGTCTCCCATCCGTCTCGACCAGGATTGGATTTGCCTGAGGGTCGAAGGCCGCGTAAATGGCCTGGATCTCCGGGAGCGCCGCGAGCAATCGGGATGAGACGGGGCTCTCGATAATCAGCCGCTCGCCGGCGCGCATCGCCGCCAACAGCAACGCGGCGAGGAACGGGTCGCCGTTGTCGGCCCGAAGGATCGAACCGCACCACATCGGAAATCGATACCAGAGCGCGAATGGCGCGAACCAGGAGTCGTCGGCGGCATCCCGCTCGCTGGAAACCCAAGCCTGAAGCTCGCGGCGATCGTCCGCGGTGCTCAGCCGAACATCGGAAACGCGCACCATTCCTCCTGCGCCCCGTGCGCCGCCGCCGACCAGTCTCGACCCAACGAGATGCAGGAATCCGGATAGGCGGATGCCAAGCGGAACCACGCGGGCCGGCGACGCGTTGCAGATATGAACGACGGAGTTTCCCCGGCCGGATCGGGCGCCGCCTCGCCCCCGGTCTTCACCTCAGGAGTTCCTCGACGTTTCCTCTGCTGAACCTCTCCCGGCGGCGACGGCGGCGCCGCCGGCAGCTACCCAAGTCGTCGGTCGTCATTTGTCAGCGGAACGGCGCTACGGCGAGCCGGCAAGGCCGGACGCGACCAGCATTCTGCAGCCTCTGGCTGCATTCGACCGTGTCGCCGGTCGGCGCCCCCTCACATCAATCTCGGCTCACGACTCCCGACTCCCGACTCCCGACCTCATCCATCAACGCCCGCCACGCCTCCCGCGCCTCCTCCACCGACCCCGCATCCTCGATCGTCGAGATGTCCCCGGGATCGCGGCCAAGCACGACCGCGCTGAACACGCGCCGCATGATCTTGCCGCTGCGCGTCTTGGGCAGCATGCGCACGAAGTTGACCTCCCCCACCACCGCCACCGGCCCCAGCTCGCGCCGCACCGTCGCGATCATCTCCCGCTTTAGCTCCACGCTCGGCTCGTGCCCCGCCCGCAAGACGACGAACGCGGAAACAACCTCCCCCCGCAGCTCGTCGGGCCGCCCACAGACACCCGCCTCGGCGGTCGCCGGGTGGCGCAACAGCGCCGTCTCCACCTCGATCGTGCCGATGCGGTGCCCCGCGATCTTGATGATCTCGTCGGCGCGCCCGCTGAACCAGAAGCACCCGTCCTCGTCCACCTCCGCCGCGTCCCCGGTGTAGTAGACGCCGGGGATGCGCCCCCAGTAGTCGCGCGCATACCGCTCCGCGTCGTCCCAGATGGTCGCGGTCAGCGACGGAAACGGCCGGGTGAGCACGACGATCCCCTTCTCACCCGGCCCGCACGCCTCACCCTCCGGCGTCCGAATCTCGGCAAAGATGCCCGGCAGCGCGATCCCTGCCGACCCCGGCTTGATCGGCAGCAGGTCGATCCCAAACGGATTGCCGAACACGGGCCCGCCCGTCTCGGTCTGCCACATGTGATCGATTACGGGAACCCGGTCCTGAAAGACCTCCTTTTGCAGCCACTCCCAGGCAGGAACGTTCAGCGTCTCCCCGGCGCAGACCACCCGCTGCACCGATCCAAGATCGAACCCCTCCCCAGCCGCCGCGCCGTACGCCATCAGCATCCGCACCGCCGTCGGCGCGGTGAAGACGCCGGTCACGCCCTCCTCCGCGATCGTGCGGTAGAACGTCTCCGGCGAAGGATGGTCGAGCGCCCCTTCGTAGGAGACGGCGGTGCAGCCGGCCAGGAGCGGCGCGTACGCGAGATAGCTGTGCCCGACCGCCCAGCCGATGTCGGCCGTCGTCCACCAGACGTCGGCCTCGTTCATGCCGTAGCACCAGCGGCCCATGCTGTGGATGCCGACCTGATAGCCGCCGTGGCTGTGGACCACCAACTTCGGCTTGGCCGTCGTGCCGGAGGTCGCCAGAACGTAGGCCGGCTCGTTCGCCTCCATCACCTCGTAGGCGCTCGATTGCCCCCCACCCTTGGCCAGGAACTGCTCCCACGTCAATTCCCGCTCGCCATCCAGCTCCGGCGGATCATCGCCCCGCGCCAGCACCACGACGCGCTCGACCGGCGACTCCGCATCCGCCAGCGCCTCGCGCGCGATCCCCCACAGATCGACGTCGCGCCCCTTGCGATACGTCAGGTCCGTCGTCAACAACACGCGCGCCCCGGCCAGCCGCATCCGCTCGCCCAGCGCCCCCGCCCCAAACCCGGCAAAAACGACGAGGTGAATCGCCCCAATGCGCACCGTCGCCAGCATCGCCGCGATCGTCTCGGCGATCGTCGGCATGTAGATCGCCACCCGATCCCCGCGCCCCACCCCTAGACCACGCAGCGCCGCCCCGATCTCCTCCACCATCCCCATCAGCTCGCCATAGGTCAACGCACGCCGCCCGCCGCGCTCGTCGCGGGCGATCAAGGCGAGGTGCTCTCCCCGCCCCCGCGCCACGTGCAGATCGAGACAGTTGTACGCGAGGTTCGTCAACCCGCCGACGAACCAGCGAAACGTCGGCGGCTCCCAGACGAACGTCTCGTTCCAGAGCCGAAACCAATGAACCTCTTCCGCGGCCCGCGCCCAGAACGCATCCGGATCCGCCGCGGCCTCCGCCTGCCAGCGCTTCACCACCGGGCTGACGATATCCACCGCGCCCCCTCCCTTCGCCCGCGTGATACGGAAAGCCTGTCGATGCCGCCGGTGAGCGCGTGGTCGCCCCGGCGGCGGCCAAAGGGTGCGTCCGCCCTGCCTCTCGTCCCCTTAGCCCCCTTAGCCCCCTTCGCGCCCCTGGGCGGGCCGCCATGGGTTCTTGGAGGATCCGGGGTTGTAGGGGCACGGCATGCCGTGCCCTATTCCCGGCCACGGCGCCGTCCTGCTGCTCCAGCATCCAATGGCGGCCTACCTGAAGGAACGACCGTGCCGGTGAGCCGGGATGCTTCACGGCGTTCAGCACGACGCGATCGTTCGTTAGGCGAACGCCCCGATCCCGGTGATCTCCCGGCCCACGATGAGCGTGTTGATGTCGAACGTCCCCTCGTAGGTGTAGACCGCTTCCAGATCGCACAGGTGCCGCATCACCTCATGATCTTGCAGGATCCCGTTTCCCCCCAGAATCTCGCGGGCCGTCGCGGCAACTTCCCGCGCCATCGCCGTGGTGCTCAGCTTGGCCAGCGCCGTCATCCCCGGCGTCGCCTCGCCCCGCTCCAGGAGCCGCCCGAGCTGGATGGTCAGGAGCTGCGACTTCGTGATCTCTCCCAGCATGCGGACCAGTTTCGCCTGCACCAGTTGAAACGCGGCCAGCGGCTTGCCGAACTGCTCGCGGCAAAGCGCGTAATCCCGGCTAATCGCGTAGCAGGCGATCGCCTCCCCCAGCGCGTGCCAGGCGGCGCTGTGCCGGGCCACGCCCAGCACCTCGGCCACCGCCCCGAACCCACCCCGCGGCAACCGGTTCGCCGCTGGAACCCGGCTTCCTTCGAGCCGAATCTCCGCCTGCGGCGCTCCCCGCTGCGCCATCTTGCCCTCGATCGCCGTGGCGATGAACCCGGCGGCTGGCGGCTCGACCAGGAATCCTCCCACGCCATCCTCGACCCGGGCCCAGACGATCGCCACGTCGCAGACCGTCGCGTTGCCGATCCACCGCTTGGACCCGTCGAGTACGTACTCGTCGCCGTCTCGAGTCGCCCGCGTCGCCAGATGCGAAGCGTCGCTACCGTGCTCTGGCTCGGTCAGGGCAAAGGCGCCAATCGCCTCCACCGCCGCCAGCCGCGGCAGCCAGCGCGCCTGCTGCTCCTCCGATCCGCAAGACGCCAGGGTGACGGGCACGAGCCCGCCCGACACGGCGAAAAACGTGGCGAACGACGAGTCAACCCGGGCCAGTTCCTGCATCGCCAGCCCGGCCGCCATCGGGCTCAACCCAGGGCAGCCATGCCCGCGCACCGCACCGCCGGCGATGCCCAGCTTGGCTAGCTCGGGCAGCAGATGCCGGGGAAACGCCTCCCGCTCCCACGCCTCGCGCGCGGCCGGGCGCAGATGCTCTTCGGCGAACGTCCGCACGCGACCGCGCACGGCGCGCTCGTCCGCCGTCAGAAGCCCGTCCGCCAAGTAGAAATCGACCGGAGTTGTGGATTCGGAGCGGGTCATGCCGTCCCCTACCATGCCGGCCACGCAACAATGAGGGCCCGATCTTATCATCTCCCGACCATGCCCAAGCCCGCCGGCGAATCAAGGAGACGATCATGGCCACGATCGCGTTCATCGGACTCGGCAACATGGGCGCCCCGATGGCGCGCAACCTCCTCGCCGCCGGCCACCACTTGACGGTCTTCGACATCTCGCCGCAGGCAATCGCGCCGATAACGGCAATGGGCGCAACCGCGGCCAAAGACCCCTCCTCGGCCGCGGCAGCCGCCGTATTCGTCATCTCCATGCTCCCGGCCGGCGACCACGTGCGCCAGGTCTACCTCGGCCCCGAGGGCGTCATCGCCGCCGCGTCTCCAGGCGCGATCCTGATCGACTGCTCGACCATCGATGTCGCCACGGCGCGGGAAGTCAACGCCGCCGCATCAGCCGCCGGCCTCGACATGCTCGACGCCCCCGTCTCCGGCGGCGTCGCCGGCGCCGAAGCCGCCACGCTCACCTTCATGGTCGGCGGCGAGGAGCGCGCCGTCGCCGCCGCCGAGCCGATCCTGCGCGCCATGGGCAAAACCGTCATCCACACCGGCGGCCCCGGCAACGGCCAGGCCGCCAAGATCTGCAATAACCTCATCCTGGGTGTTTCGATGATCGCCGTCTGCGAAGCCTTCGTCCTGGCCGAATCGCTCGGCCTTCCCGCGCAGACCCTCTTCGACGTCGCCAGCGCCTCCTCCGGCCAGTGCTGGTCGCTCACCTCCTACTGCCCCGTCCCCGGTCCCGTCCCCAGCTCCCCCGCCAACCGCGGCTACGCGCCCGGCTTCACCGCCGCCATGATGCTCAAGGACCTGCGCCTCGCCGAAATCGCGGCTGCCGACCTCGCTATCCCCCTCGGGAGCCACGCCGCGGCGATGTATGCAGCGTTTGTCGCCAATGGCGGCGGAGGGACTGATTTCTCTGGAATCATTCAGGGCATTCGAAGAGAATAATTCGTCCGGCAATCGGCTGCTCGGAATCGCGGACACTGCTCGTAGGCATGCTTGCAGTTCAATCAGTTGTGGTCGTGACTTCGCTTTCGGCATCTCGACGAACGTGCAGGATGCGAATGACGATCAATTGTGAGGCGGTAAACCGATAGAACACGATATGCTGTTCCACGGGAAAACTGAAGGTGGCGGGCCCGAATTCCTGTCGGAGTCGCCCGAGGTTTGGAAACGTTGCTAGCTGATGAAGAACAGCAGACAGGCGCTGTCGATAGACGTGCCTTTGCTCCCTTCCCCAACGCCGCTCGGTAAAGAGCAGAACGTCACGTAAGTCATTCCGCGCCTCCGGCAAGAGAACGAGCCGGCGGTTATGGGCAGACATCGGGTTTCGGGAGGGCGCCAATCCGGAGCAACTCGTCTACCTCTCCGTCGATCTCCTCCCAGACCTCGGGAGTCAACTCAATCCCTTCCCCGCGTTCGAACGCCGCCATGCCCTCTTCAATTGAGGCACGAATCTCTCGAATCCTCTCCTCGCTCGCCTGAAGCGTCCGCAGCGCCTTTCGCACCACCTCGCTCTCGTCAGCGTACTCGCCGCTCTCCACCCGCTGCCGAATATCGGCCTCGATCTCGGGCGTGACGTGGATGACCATGAACGCCTCCTTCGCTCCCCGCAGTCTACCAAGTGAACTGACCCGCGGATCGTTGCCGGCGCAATGCAAGGGCGGCCCCACGTCGATCATGTGGTTCAATGCCATTACTCTCGATCGACCGTTGCCCAAGGAGCGGAAACTGCGTCGTGAACTGGGACTGGCACAACGTGCGCCGCGCCATCGGACTGATCCTCACCCAAGCCCTCCTGCTGGCGCTCCTCACCGTCGTCATTCCCGGCTTCCGCTTCGAAGACCCCGTCGCTCTCATCCCCATGGCCGCGCTCCTGACCCTCGGGCAGTCGCTGATCTGGCCGCTCGTCTACGCCGTCGCCGCCCGCTTCGGCCCCTTCCTCTTCCCCGTCCTCAGCTTCGTCCTCACCGGCCTGCTGGTCATCGCCGCCGCGTGGTTGGACGATCGCTTCGGCGTCGGCGGCGTCGAGGTCGTCGATCTCTGGACCGGCATCCTCATCGCCCTCGGCCTCACCGCCGGCAACACCCTCCTCGCCGCGCTCTTCTCCCGCGACGACGAGCGGGCCTACGACCGCTTCGTCACCGAGCCCTTGCGCCGCCGCTTCCTGGACGTCCCCAGAACGGATGTCTCCGGCTTTCTCTTTCTGGAGATCGACGGCCTCTCCGAGCCCGTGCTGCGCGACGCACTCGCCCGCGGCTACATGCCGACCCTCAAACGCTGGCTCGACTCCGGCAGCCACAAGCTCGTCCGCTGGGATCCCGATCTCTCCTCGCAAACCTCGGCCAGCCAGGCCGGCATCCTCCTTGGCTCCAACGAGGGCATCCCCGCCTTCCGCTGGTGGGACAAGCCGCGCCAGGCCCTCCTCGTCTCGTCGCAGATGAAGACTGCCCACACCCTGGAGGAGAGCCTCTCCACCGGCAACGGGTTGCTCGCCAACGGCGGCGCCGGCCGCTGGAACGCCTTCTCCGGCAACGCCGCGGAGAACATCGGCGTCTACAGCGTTTTCGGCGACGAGTCGCGCGGCTCCCGCAACCAGCTCCTGGGCTATCTGCTCTCGCCCTACATGATCTCGCGCATCCTCACCCTCTACCTCGTCGACGTCGTCCGCGAGTGGCGGCAAGCCTGGCAGCAGCGCCGGCAAAACGTCCTGCCGCGCATCCACCGCGGCCTGAAGTACTCGTTTATCCGCGCCGGGACCACTGTCGCCATGCAGGAGGCCAGCCGCCACATCCTCACCTCCGACATCCTGCGCGGGACCCCGGCTGTCTACAACACCTTCTTCGGCTACGACGAGGTCGCCCATCACTCCGGCATCGACCGCGAAGACTCCCTCAAGGTGCTGACCACCATCGACGCCGTCTTCGCCCACCTGGAGCGCGTGGCGCGCGAAGCCCCGCGCCCCTACCACTTTGTCGTCCTCTCCGATCACGGCCAGAGCCAGGGCGCCACCTTTCTGCAGAAGTACGGAGTCTCGCTGGCCGACCTCACCCATCAGTTGGTCGCCGCTGAGGGCGCCAGGTCCATGCTCGCCATGCTGGAGACCGACGAGGCCATGGGCCACGTCAACCTCGCCCTCAGCGAGGCCGCGCAAGGCGAATCGCGCACCTCCGCCATCCTGCGCCGCGTCCTCAAACCGCGAATGACGGACGGCGAAGTGGCGCTGGGCGAGAGGCGCCGCGGGAGGAACAATGGCGCCGACCCGGAAGACGTCGATGTCGTCGTGCTCGCCTCGGGCAACCTGGGCGTCATCTCCTTCCCGCACTGGAAAGAGCGCATGACGCTCGAGCAACTCGACGCCGCCTACCCGAAGCTCATTCCGGGGCTGGTCGACCACCCCGGCATCGCCTTCGCCCTCGTCGATTCCGAAGCCCACGGGCCCCTCGCCATAGGCAAATCAGGCGTCTACCACCTGCGCGACGGCACGGTCGATGGGCAAGACCCGCTGACCCGCTTCGGGCCGCACGCCGCCCGCCATCTCTCGCGCGCCTCCGGCTTCGCCAACGCCCCCGATGTCGTCGTCATCAGCGAGCCCGACCCCCTCACCGGCGAGGTCCCCGCCTTCGAAGAGCTGGTCGGCAACCACGGCGGCCTCGGCGGCCCCCAGCGCGACCCGTTCCTCCTCTATCCCGCCATATTCGATCCCGGCCCGGACGAGATCGTCGGCGCCGGCCATCTGCACGCCGTCCTCAAAGGCTGGATCGAGCGAGAACAGGGTCTCGGCTGAGGATTGCGCCAGGACGCGCGTTCACGACTTCGAGCAGCTCCCGCCGTGCAGATCCTCGACGCACTCGGGGCCGGCGCCGTTGCCGACGCGCTCGCAGACAGCGAATGCCCGCCCGATGATGGCGCTCTGGAAACCGTCACGGAGAACAGGCCGAATTCTGGCTGCGCCGCGCCCGTCTGGCAGAGTGCCTGGCTGGAGCGAGGGACGAGGGGCGGGCGCGTCCCCCCGAAGGTGATGGCCGCGTTCGGCCTCACCGAGCGGGAGCAGGACGTCACCCGGCTCGTATTGCAGGGCTTCTCCACGGCGGAGATCGCTGCCCGCCTCACCGTCACCGCCCAAACGGTCCAGCAGCACCTCAGGAGCATCTTCGAGAAGACCGACGTCCACAGCCGCCGCGAGTTGGTCGGCAAGGTCTTTTTCGCCTGGTACGAGCCGCGCCTCCGCGACAACGAAGCCCGCGCCCTCGCCGGCCGCCCCTTGCGCGGCGGCCCGCTTGCGCCAGCCGGAGAGTCAGGCGTCGCCTAACGCGGCGTGGAACCATGGCGTCATCCGAGCCCGGCGGAGTCGCTTGGCTAATCCTCGCTCCGGCCGCCGATGCCGATTGCCGCCCCATGGCCACGCCGCCCTACCGCCCCGCGGGCGTCGCCATCATCTCGACGATCGTCTCCTCGAACCCCGCATCGGCCTCGTTTACCCGTTGCAGCCGCACCGCGTCGACCGATTCGACCGGGACGGCGTAGGACACGGGCCTCCGGCTCGGCGGCTCCAGCTGTCGCTCCACCACGTAGTAGATGCCGCCCCGCATCGTGGCCAGCAGCCATTCCTCGTTGGGGAGGGAAGCCGCGACCCCGTCCGACCAGACAAACTCCACCGCGGTGCTGGCGTCCGCTTGCCCGGTCATCAGCAGCACGGCATCTTCCGACGCCCCGTCGGCGGTCGCCACCAGCGCATCGAGCAGGTAGAGCGCGAACAGGAGCGCGATCGGCACGATCTTCCGGTCCCGGACCTCGCTGACAATGTCCCGTCTCGGTCCTAAGCTGAGCCAGATCAGGTACAGCACCAGCAGCGTCCCGAGCGTGCCCATCAACCCGGCCACCTCGCCCAGCACCGAGCTGGCTCCGGTCTCCGCTTCGTCAAGCCCCGCCTGCCAGGCCGCGGCCACCAGCGGCGATACGATAATGCCGTTGACCAATAACAGGAAGAAGCGGCCCAGCCGCGCCCGCGCCCGCTCGTACCACTCCCGCATCCGGCCCATGCGGGACGAGAGCGCCCGATAGATCAGGAAGAAAACGAACAGCGTCGAGGGGTACTCGAGCAGGCTCTGCAGCACGTGCGCCGATTGCAGCGCCACGTACGGCGGCGCGAAATCGAGCGACGACGCGTCGATCGACATCCGGCCGTAGTACGCGTCGATGTAGACCGACCCGACCAGGTAGAGCCCGGTCGACGTCGCCACCGCCACCACCGCCGACTCGACCAGTCGCTGCGCCGCCCCGAACCCCGGACTGCTGGCGACGGCGGGTGGAGTCTCGGCGGCAACCGCCGTAGCGCCCGCCTGCCCCGCCGAGGGCGCGCCGGTCGGCCGCATAGTCGGGCGTCCAACTCGATGCCTTCCTTCGGAACGACCATGACCTGTCACGCGCCACCCGCCACCCGCCACCCATCCACCCGCTCCAGCACTGCCAGCACCGGCAGATGATCCGACCCGGCGTGCGCCCCGATCCACGAGCGCATCGTCCGGAAATGGGCCGTGTGCCACACGTAGTCCACCCGCAACAGCGGCGGCAGCGCCACGTCGCCCAGCGGGTGGCCCCGATACGCTAGATGCGACATCCGCGTCGGCAGCGTGAAGCCCCTCCCCCTCCCGGCCTCGCCGAAGGCATCGATCAGCCCCAGCCCCCGCAGTTGGCGCACCGCCGCCTGCCAGCCGACGCGGTTGAAATCGGTCAGCAGCACCGCCGGAACGCCGCGGGTCGCCGCCGCCGCGATGTCGGCGATCTGCTGCTCGGTCAGCGCCGTCTGCCGCGCCCGGCCGCGCCCGAACCGCGGCGGCGGCGGGTGGGCCACGATCACCGTCAGCTCGCCCCCCGGCGCATCGACCCTCGCTTGCAGATCGGGCCGGCCGGGGTGCAGGTCGAGCAGCTCGGTTTCGTGAACCGGAAAGCGGGAGACGATGCCCTTGCCGGGAATCCCGGCGGGGTGCAGCACCTGATGCGGGTACCGATCGCGCAACCGATCGGCGAGCGCCGCGCTCTGTTCCGGCGCCAGCTCCTGCAACCCGACGATGTCGGCCCCCGACTGGCGCAACACCTCGACGAGACGCGTTGGATTGGCCAACCCGGCCCCGACGTTGTACGTCATCACCGTCAGCATCGATCGTCCCCCGCCGCGGGCGCCGATCGCCGCCTCTCGATCGTCTTCGGCCATCGTGCGGATGCTACTCTCACCGCCTTGTGCGGAGTAGCCGGCGTCCGCAACGGCGATACTATCCGCGCTCGGCGGCGCATCCGGCATCGACCACGGGGCAGGCGAGAGCACGATGGCGAACGCGACCATCGCGGGCACGACACCGGCCAGAGACGATCTCCGCGACCGGCTCAGGACGTTCCTGAGCGATCTACGCCATGCCCTCCGCGCCATCAACCTGACCGGGCTGGCGGCGCAGGTCTCCTACAGCCTGATCTTCGCCATGCCCTCCATCTTGCTCATCGTCGCCGTGGTCGCCCTCTCCATCGACCGCCAGACCGGTTTCGCCATCTCCGACGAGGTGAAACTCCTGATCGTCGGCACGCTGCCGCCGGGGGTGCAACCCGTCGTCACCGGCCTCATCGACGAGGCGATGCACCAGGCCAGGGAGGGCCCCTCCACCATCAGCGCCCTCGTCGCCATCGCGGTGGCCCTCTTCGCCGCCGGCAACGGCCTCGGCGAGCTGGCCACCGCCTTCGACCGCGCGGCGGAGATCGACGACCCCCGCCCCGCCTGGCAGAAGCGCTTCATCTTCACCGCCTCGGCGGTCCTCATCGGCCTGGTCCTGGTCGTCGCCTTCACCCTCTACGTCTGGGGCGGCGATCTCATCGCCCTCCTCGCCCAGCGTTACCGGCTTTCGGGCGACTGGGAGCAAGGGTGGCTGGCGCTCAAGGGGGTCGTCATCCTCCTCCTCGTCTTCGTCGGCACGACGCTCCTCTACATGACGAGCAGCGGCCGCTACTGCTTCCGCGAGACGGCCCCCGGCGCCGCGGTCGCCACCGGGCTCTGGCTCCTCATCGTCAAGGGATTCCAGTTCTACCTCCAGGTCGCCAACCCCGGCACCGCCTACGGCGCGGCCAGCAGCGTCCTCGTCTTCCTCGTCTTCCTCTACCTGACCAGCATGGGCCTCATCGTCGGCGCCATGAGCGCGGCCGTGATCGTACGCGAATCGCGGGAGCGCGGCCGGCAGCAGCAACCGGCTCCGCTCGATCTCGCCCAGTCGCCTCCATCCAGTGCCGCGCGGGCGGCGTCGGGCGGCGCCGGTGGCGGGTGATCGTCGCGCGCCGCTCTGGCGCTCCGCGTGCTCCTGGCTCTTCCTGCTCGCCTTTTGCCTGGCGCTGCCGGTCGCCCTCCTCACCGGCTGGGCGCGGCTGGTCGCGGTCGATTCCGGCGCCTTCGCCGCCGCCATGGCCAACCTCGCCGCCGATGGCCGCGTCCAGGGCGCCGTCGGCCGCGTGGTGGCCGCCCGCGTGGCGGCCAACGTCTCCGGCGATAATCCGACCGCGACCGAGGCGCTCCAATCGCGAGTCGTCGGCGAAGTGGTGAGCCAGGCCATGAGCGGCGTCGTCGAGAGCGCCGAGTTCCGCGAGATCTGGACGAGCACCACCGCCGGCGCGCACCGGTTGCTGGCCACGGAGCTGGCCGCCAACCAGGGCCAGCCGGTCATCCTCGACTTCACCCCTCTGTCCGACAACATCGAAGCCGAGATCGCCGCCCTCGACCTGGAGCTTCCCCCAGACTTCGCCTTCGACGCCGAGAACCTGCGCATCCAGGTCTTCGACGCCCCGACCGCCGATCGCATGCGGGAAGCCGCGGCCCGCGCCGAAGTCGTCTTCCTCGTCACGCTCGCCGTGACCCTCGTCTCTCTGATCCTCTCGCTCGGGCTCGCGGCCGATCGCCTGGCGGCATCGACCCGCGCCAGTTTCGGGCTGACCCTCGCCATGGTCGCCCTCATCGCGCTGATGCTGGCCGTTCAGGGCTGGGTCATCGGCGAAACGGGGCCAGAGGGCGGAGCCGCCGTCGCGGGCGTCATCCTCGACGCCATCTCTCAGGGAGTGCGCGTGGCCGCCGTGGGGCTGGCGCTGCTCGGGCTCGTCCTGGCGGGCCTCTTCACCGCCGTGCGCTCCCTTGGCGTGGGAGCGCCTCGTCGCGCTCCTGCCGCCATGGACGCCTGACCATGGAGTCCGGGCGGCCAGCGAACCCGCAGCCATTCCACATCCGCCCCGCCAAACCCCGAGACGCCGACGCCATCGCCGCCGTCCATCGCGCGTCGATGCGGGGGGCGATGCCCTGGCTGCCGGACCTGCACACCCTCGAAGAGGACCGCGCCTGGGTCGCCCAGGTCGTTGTTCCACACCAGGAGGTCTGGGTCGCCGAAGCCGAGGGGCAGATCGTCGGCGTGGCCTCGCTGGACGCCGACGACATGCTGACCCAGCTCTACATCCTGCCAGCCCATCAGGGAACGGGCGTCGGCAGCGCACTCCTGGAGACTGCGAAGGCGGCGCGCCCCGGCGGCTTCCGCCTCTACGCGTTCCAGCGCAATACGCGCGCCCGCCGGTTCTACGAGCG
>CALMZR010000189.1 GCA_937870845.1 uncultured Chloroflexota bacterium | reverse complement strand
TGTGGGCGAGTTGCTGCTGCAGGGCGACGATGGCGTGCTCGCGGCGAGTGAGGAGGGCGTCGCGCTCGATGAGGCGGCTGTCCCGCTCCGAGAGCCGACTTTCCAGTTCGCCCCGGGCGGACTCGTGTTGTTCCAGGGCCGCTTCCAGCTCGGCGATGCGGGCTTCGCGGTCGGCGAGGGCGGCGACAAAGTCTTCGTTGTTGCGGCGGAGCGCCTCGTGCTCGACCCGGATGAGGTCGACGCCGCCGATGCCGCGCGAGATCGTCTCTCCGCGACGAGAACGTTGGGGCATTGGTTGAGCGTCGTCGGCAGGCGGCGCCGAGTCGTCTTCGAACCAGTCGGACTCGCGCAGGAGCTGCCGGTAGGTGGCGATGGTCAACTCAGGGAATCCGGCCTCTTCCAGGTCGCTCAGCGTCTTGCGGTGGTGACGCAGCGACGGTACGGCGGCGTCATGGAGCGCGGGGTTTTCGGCGGCGACGTCCATTCCGAGCCAAGCGAGAACCCGGTCGATCTCGCGCGCGGGATCCAGGAAATACGCGTCGTAGTGGGTCATGAGCCGCGCATCGGGAGAGGAGTCGGCGAGGATGCGCTCGGCGTAGATTTGCCAAAGCGTGAGGCCGAGGGCGAGCGAAAAGCCGTTGCGGCGGTGCAGAGAGGTGACGACTTCGAGGGGGTTACGGACCACGACGAGGACGCGCAGCGGGCCGAGGGCAGAGCGCCAGAAGGGGATCGTCAGGCTGGTGCGGGGATCTTTCCAGCCCCAGGCGGGCGCAGGTAGCATCGGTTGCGCCAACACTCTGGCGCGCTCGCGGAACGGTTCGAAGGCGCCGTCGCCCCAGTCGACGTGGGGAGGCGGCGGGCAGTCCCAGCCGGCGCCGGCGGCGTTGAGGACTTCGTCATTGAGGCGGACGAAGCCGAGGTGCTCGTAGAAGCCTTCGGGGTTCTCTGCGGCCGGGGGCATGAGGTCGGCGTCGGCGCCGAGGTGGAGACCGGCCAGGTGGAGGAGCTTGGCGACCATCGAGGTGCCGGATCGGTGCATGCCGACAATGGCGACCGGCGGCGCTGCTGAGGACATTGCGCTGGCGGCGCCTGGTGGCTCGGGACGGTCGTCCTTGTCGCTACGGTTCACACACACCTCGGATTTGCGTCTGGGCGCAGATGGCCACGCATCGCGCCGCGGCACACCATCAGGCGGGGTTGGGTTCCGATGATCGGCCGGCCGCCAAGGCGGCAAGCTCGCGGGCGATCTGCACGCGCCCGTCGAACGTCAAGGGCATCTCCGTCGGCGGCGTCCGGTTCAACTCGGACTCGATCGTCGCCCAAAGCGTCAGCGGATCGAGCCGATGCGGGTCGACGACTGTGGCCAGTCCCAGTCTGGCGAAGCCCTCGGCGCGCAAGACTTGCTCTTCCGGCCCCGGCGCGCGGGGCACGACGACGGGGCGCTTGCCGAAGTACGCCGCCTCGACGAGCGAATTGTAGCCGCCCATGCAGACGACGACGTCGGCGGCGCGCACGGCGGCGGCGAAGTCGGGATCGAAGTTGACGACGCACAGGTTGGGCAAGCCCTGGCTGAGATGCCCGATCACTTGCCGATCTGACTCAGGCAGAAGCGGACCCGTCGCAAGGTACGAGGCGACGGGGGGGCCGATCCGTTCCGCGAGGCCGGTGAGGTACGCGCGAAGCAGCGAACCGCCGTCGCCGCCGCCGCCGACGGAGACGACGACGAGCGGTAGGTCGGCCGCGCCGATGTCCGAGCGGAGTTGATCGGGCGTGCGCTCCGGGGGCGGTGGGGCGAGGTAGCCGCAAAAGCGGGTGCGCCGGGCGGCGGCGTCGGACATGCCGTAGGCGGCGATCGGGTCGAAAACGCGGGAATCGCCGTAGACGAGGATGCGGTCGTAGACCTCGTCGAGAAGGGGGAAAGCGCGTTCGTTGGTCCAGATGCCACGGGTTTGCTCGGGGCCGAAGGTGATGTCGCGCATGAGGAGGGCCATTGCTGGCGGCGCCGGTTTGGCGCGCAACCAGTCGAGGGTGGGGGCAAGCTCGCGAAAAAGTCCGGCCGGGGCGTGGTCGACGACGACGAGCTCGGGGTCGAACGCCTGCACGGTTGCCAGGGCGAGGGCGGCGCGGAAGCGGATGGTGCTGTTGTGGGAGCCGGTGAAGCCCTCGGTCGGTGGCAGTGAGGCGTAGAGAGCGCGTTTCGGCATGGCTGGGATCTTGACGAAGTCGAGGTTCTTGGGGAGGGGGAAGGCGCCGGCCTGCAGGGACGCGGTCAGAAGGAGGAGGCTGTCCTGGGGGCGGAGCTGGGAGTACGCCGTGGCAGCGGCGAGGGTGATGCGGAGGTGGCCGAGCCCCGTGCCGTCGTGGCTGTAGAAGAGGACGCGGCGACCCGTGGCGCGATCGGCGGCCGGGGCAATCAGTTCTTGGGTGTCAGATGCGGCCAAGCTCGGACACCCGGTTCACGGTGGGCGGCTCCACGTCGTGTCGTGCCGAGGCATGGGGCATCTCGATATGAGTAAGCGCCATGTTCTTCTGCGCCGAGATTGCTCGCTCCGCTCGGAATGACACGGGATGGCGAAAAAATAGCAGGGAGGGCGTCGCCCTCCCTGCTTATCGGTTGCTAGCCAGCGCGGACAATGAATCCGCGAGCAACGCCGCCTGCCAGTTAGCTGACGAAGGCGAGGTTGTAGTTGCCGCCGGAGGCATCCGCGATGGCGGTGCCGCCGTTGGCGGAGACGCTGAGGGTGGTCGAGTTGCCGACGCTGCCGCCGTCCACCGCGACCGTGCCGCCCCAGGTGTCGCCAACGCCGATGGCGTTGCCGGCGTTGCCGCCGCTGTTGACGTCGCCGATGCCGACCGCGCCGCCGTTGGCGGAAGCGGTAGCAACGCCGCCGTTGCCAGCAGAGGCGGTATCCGTGAACTGCATGACGTTATGCCCTCCCTTGTGCCCACCGTAGGCCACTCAACCCGACCCTGGGCAGCAATGTCAGCCGGTCCGCGGTTGACATCCTTCCTGCGGCCCACGAGCAAGTTACCACCGGTCAGGGGGGTGTGTCAATGGGGGTGTACGAAAAGCGTCCTGGTTTTGGATTCATGGCCGGATTTGGGCGACCGTTCGCGCCTTATGACGCAGGATACGGACCACCGACAAAGGGGGCCTCCTGGCGTTCGACCCGGCCGAGGATTTCGGCGCGCGCGCGCTGGATACGTGCGTAGAGGCACGGATCGCTATGCATCAGTCCGGAGGCGGCCAACTCGTCCTCATCGCAGACTGTCATGGCGCCGTCGGGCAGGGCAATCACGTCGATGTAAAGATCGTGCCAGGCGAGGGTCGGCGGCACGGAGCCGATGTCGAGACGCGCGGGGTGCGTGACGTTGGCGTACCAGCCGCGGAACGCGCCGGTTGCGGTATGGACAGCGAAGGCGTTGAAGTCGTGGCGCGGGGAGAACCACTCGGCGAGCACGTCGCCAGGGGCGAACGTCAGCCCCGCGACGTCAAGTTCGCGGTAGGTCCAGACCGCTTGCACGACGACCCACGAGCCGGGTTCGTGGCGCCTGATGACCGTGCCTGGGTACCGGACGACTTCGGAGCCGTCCGGGGCCAGCTTCACGACGGAGAGCGCATCGTCGACGGCCAGCGTTGCCCAGTCGGCATCGTTGTCGGTGATTGACGGCACTCAGCGACCGTCCGTGCCGCGGATCATGGCCAGGACCTCGGCCGTTTTGGCATCGAGCGTCGCCGGGTCGTCGGCTTCGACATTGAGGCGGAGGAGGGGCTGGGTGTTGGAGGCGCGGACGTTGAACCACCAGCCGGGGAAGCTGACGGTGACGCCGTCGAGGTGGTCGATCTCGGCGCCCTCGGCCCGATATCGCTCTTCGATGGCGTGCATGACGGCGGCGGCGTCGGCGACCTCGGAGTTGATCTCCCCGGAGCGGAAGCGGCGATCGAGCGGCGCGATGACAGCGGAGAGGGGTTTGCCGGCCTGGGAGATCAGCTCCAGGGCGTAGAGCAGGGCGGCCATGCCGCTGTCAGCGTACCAATTGTCCCGGAAATAGAAGTGGCCGGAGTGCTCGCCGCCGAAGACGGCGTCCTCGCGGCGCATCGTCTCCTTGATGTAGGAATGGCCGACGCGGGAGCGGATGGGACGGCCGCCCTTGGCCTGGATCAACTCGGGGACGCCGCGCGAGGAGATGAGGTTGTAGACGACGGCGGCGCCGGGATGCTGCTCCAGCATGCGGGAGGCGACCATGGCGGTGAGGATGTCGCCGCCGACGAGGCGGCCCTGTTCGTCGACGAGGAAGACGCGGTCGGCGTCGCCGTCGAAGGCGGCGCCGAGGTCGTATCCGTTTTCAATCACGGCCTTGCGGAGTTCCTCGGTGTTTTCAGGCTCGATCGGGTTGGCGGGGTGGTTGGGGAACGTGCCGTCCGGCTCGAAGTACATGGGGATGACTTCGATCGGGAGATCGCGGAAGACGCGGGGGACGGTGACGCCGGCCATGCCGTTGCCGGCGTCGATGGCGACGCGCAGAGGGCGGAGCGAGTCGAGGTCGATCAGGCCGAGCATGTGGGCGGCGTAGTCGTCGAGGATGTCGCGCTCGGTCAGGTCGCCGCGCTCGGCGGCGGGGACGATCGGCGGCAGGCCGCCGGAGACGACGAGGTCGCGGATGTCGTCGAGACCTTCGTCGAGGGAGAGGGCGCGGGCTTCCTCGCGGGCGATCTTGAAGCCGTTGTACTCCGGGGGGTTGTGGGAGGCGGTGACCATCACTCCGGCGGGGTAGCCGTACTTGCCGACGGCGAAGGAGAGGGCGTCGGTGGAGACCATGCCGACGTCGACCACGGCGGCGCCCGAATCCCGGATGCCCTCGATCATGGCGGAGGCGAGGAGGGGGCTGGAGACGCGCATGTCGCGGCCGGCCACGACCGTGTCGGGGCGCAGCGTCGCCACCAGGGCGCGGCCGATGTCGCGCGCGACTTCGGGGGTCAGCTCGTCGGGGACGACGCCGCGGACGTCGTAGGCCTTGAAGAGGGAGGCGGCGCGAGCGCGGGCTTCGGGGCTCAGGGGATCCGCGTGGTGTGTCACGGCACGTTTGCTCCAGGGACTTGACTTGACTGGACCTGGCCGGGCGCCGGCGGCCCCGGCGCTCGGCGCGTAGCGGGCATTGTGGCATAGCGGCTCGTGGTTCCGGCGGTTGGGGCGTCGGGTACGCTGCAGCGTATGGAGGGCGCGCGTTCGTCAGGAAGAGTTGTCCTGGCCACGTACGGTTCCCCCGGCGATCTATTCCCGTTTCTGGCCATCGGGATGGAGCTGCGGGATCGGGGGCACGACGTCGTCGTGGCCGCCAGCGAGCGATATCAAAGCGCGGCGCTCGCGGCTGGCTTGGGGTTTGCGGCCGTCCGCCCCGACAGGGTCGAGGGGCTTCAGGAGCCCGATTTTCTGGACCGATTGTGGCGGGACCGTCAGCGGCCAGCGCATGTGTTTCGGGAAATGTTTTTGCCGGGCCTGCGCGATTCGCTGGGCGATCTGTTGGGTGTGGTCGAGGGAGCCGACGTGGTCGTTTCCCACACGTTGACGCCGGCGGCGCCCCTTGCGGCCGAGGCGCGGGGCGTGCCGTGGGTTTCGGCGGTGATGCAGCCGATGGGGTTCTTGTCCGCTTACGACGCGCCGGTCGTTGGGTCGGTGTGGGCCGGGTTGGTCTTGCGGGCGGTGGGGCCATCGTTGACCAGACCAGCCCTGGGTCTGGCGCGCAGGCTGACGGCGGCGTGGATGGGCGAGTGGCATGAACTTCGGGCCGAGCTAGGGCTCCCGCGCGCCAATGTCCATCCGCTCTGGGAGGGTCAGCACGCGCCGGGGCGGGCGCTGGGGCTGTTCCCCCGCGTGCTGGGCGAGCCGCAACCCGATTGGCCGCCGCAGGCGCGGGTGACGGGGTTTCCGTACCATCGTCCCCTGGGCGCGACGCTCGCAGCCGAGATCGAGGACTTCATGGGCGATGGGGAGCCGCCGATCGTCTTTACGCTCGGCACGACCGCCGTCAACGATCCAGGCGGGTTTTTCGAGGTGAGTGCGGAGGCTGCGCATCGGCTGGGGCGACGGGTGTTGCTCCTGGTCGGCGAGCGAGAGCGGTGGGGAACTGGCGCTGGCGGAAGGGTGCTGGCGGCGCCGTATGCGCCGCATCATCTGGTCTTTCCCCGCGCCGCCGCGATCGTCCACCAGGGAGGGATCGGGACGCTGTCCGAAAGTTTGTTGGCCGGCAAGCCGATGGTGATCGTGCCCTATGCCCACGATCAGTTCGACAACGCCTGGCGCGCCGAGCGGCTCGGGGTGGCCGGGCTCCTTGGACGCCGTCACTATCGGGAGGCGACCGTGAGCCGAGCCCTGGCGCGGTTGCTCGACGACCGGGCCGCGGCGCGGGCGGCGCGGTTGGTGGGGCAGACAGTGGCCCGCGAGAGGGGCGCGGGAACGGCGGCGGACATGATCGAAGATGTGCTCAGGCGCGGGTCGGTGCAATGATCTCCGCATCGTGTCATGCTGCGCGAAGAGAAACAACGCGGCGTCCATGGGATGTGTTCCCGTTGAGCCGAGGTTCTTCGCTTCGCTCAGAATGTCGCCTCTGCCAAGTGTACGTACACCCCTCGGAAGTGACCTCTGGTAGTATTGGCGGCGACGCCCTGCAAGGTCCGGGGCGCCGCGCCGTTCGGCAACGAGGGACGCCGAGGGATGAGGCGGCGCGAGGAAGCGAGGCTCGTCGCCCATGTCGCGTTCGGTGTTCGCCGCGCTCCTGATCGTAGCCGCGCTGTTGCAAACCGCGCTCCTTCCCCGTTGGCAGATGCTGGCGGTGACGCCGGGGCTGGTGGTGGTGTTGATTCTCGGCTGGAGCGCCTATCGAGGCGTGCCGGAGACGCTGGCGTGGGTGTTGGCCGCCGGGCTGCTGCTCGACATCCTGGGCCTCGACACGCTGGGGGCGAACGCGATGGCCCTGCTGCCGGTGGCGCTGCTGGGCGGTTTGGCGCGGGGCCGTTTTTTCCATAGCGCCCTCGTCTTTCCCATGGTGCTGGCGATGGCGGCGACGTTCGCCTACGTGGCGGTGCTGCTGGGGCTGCGCGGGCTCCTTGGCGAGGGGAGCGGCGCCGCGCAGGCGCTGGGAGCCATGACGTTGCTGCAGGCGCTGATGAACGCGGTGCTGGTGCCCCCGGTGTTCGGGTTCCTGGGGTGGCTGCAACGCACGGAGCCGGAGCGGACCTGATGGGCCGACGCAAGCGAATCCCGTACGACCCACCTCACCTGCGTTCCCGCCGCAAGCGGCCGCTCGGCGGCGCGAGGCGACCCGAAGAGGGCCACGTGACGCGCCGGGCGCTGCTGGGCCGGGGCGCGATCGTGGCGGCCTTTTCCGTGCTGGCGGCGCGACTCGGATACATGCAGGTGCTGGAGGGCGAACGGTATCGCACGGAGGCGGTGCAAAACATCCGGCAGGCGGAGACGCTGAAACCGACCCGCGGCGTTGTCTACGACCGGAAGAATCGGGAGCTGGCGGTCAACCGTGAGACGTGGGAGGTGCGCATTCTGCCCCAGGAGCTGCCGGACGCGCAGCGCGAACCGGCCGAACGCCGGCGGGTGCTCGATCAATTGATCAACGCGCTGAGCCTGCCCGATGCGCTCATCCTCGATCCGCGGGACGTGCCGGCAGGCGCGCACCAGACGGTCTATGCCCGTACCGCCCAGTTGCTCGGGAAGACACTGAGCGTCGAGCAGACGGATCGCACCGTGCTGCACCCGTTTTTCCGGGCGCCGGGGCAGGTGGTCGTCGTCAATGGCCAGGAGCTGCAAGTCTTCGTCTACCCCGACGCCACTTCGCGCAAATCCGACTCAGCGCGTATTTCGGCCGACGGCCGGCTCATCGCGGGCGAGGTCGTAAGCTGGCCGACGCCGCCACGGTTCGCCTCGGCCGGCAACGTGCTGACCGTGTTGCTGTCATCCGACGCGCGGCTGGCGGGGCGCGTGGAGCGGGCCATCGGCACGGTTGGCGACCGGGGGACGATGGAAGCGGTCGTCAAGGCACTGAGCGAGGACGCGCTGCGAGCCTGGACCGAATACATCGAGCACGAGATGGACATCAACTTCCTGGTCCGTCTCGAGGACGAGCTGACGACCGACCAGGCAGCGCTCTGCCGCGCCAACCTGAGCGAGATTCCGGGCGTCAAGGTGATGAACCAGCTCGACTACCTGGTCGAGAATGGCCGATACCTGGAACGGATCGTGATCAAGACGGGCGTTCCCCGCGGAACCGCGCTCAAGCTGGAAGCGAACAAGCTCTACTTGCCGGGCGTGGAGCTGGAGGACGGCGTGCTCATCCGCCGCTACCCCGGCGGGGAGGCGATGTCGCACATCCTGGGCTACGTGGGGCAGGTCAGCCAACGCGATCTGGAGAACCCACGGAACCAGGACGAGCTCGGCTACCCGGTCTACGACCCGAACGACGCGATCGGCAAGGACGGGTTGGAGCTGGAGCTGGAACCGGTGCTGCGGGGGGAGCGTGGGCAACGCATTATCGAGATGGACGCCAGCGGATCGTCGTGGCGGGTGGTGCCGGATTCGACGATCGAGCCGGCTCCGGGCAAGAATGTCGCCCTGACGATCGATCTGGAGCTGCAGCGGGCGGCCAGCGAAATCTTGCGCGCTGGCATCGCGTACTCAAACGCGGACAGGCGGGCGATCGAGCGGGCCGATCCGACCAGGCGGGTCAAGCAGGAGTCGGGCGCGGGGGCGGTGGTGGCGCTCGACCCGCGCACGGGGGAAGTGCTGGCGATGGTCAGCTTCCCGCACTACGACAACCAGCTCTTCGTGGACGGCATTTCGCAGCGGAAGTACCAGGAGTACATCAGCGGCGACGCGAACAAGCCGCTCGTCGACCGCGCGCTTCGCGGCGAGTACCCGGCGGGATCGACGATCAAGCCGTTCCTGGCGGCGGCAGCGTTGCACGAGAGGACGCTGGACATCACCAAGACCTACTCGTGCAGCGGAGCCATTCAGGTTCCTTTCGCCTGGGACGAATCAAAAGGCAGCTACCACCCGTGCTGGGCGTGGCGGCTCGGAGGGCATCAGACGCTGGACGTCTACGCCGCGATCGAGCAATCGTGCGACGTGTTCTTCTACAATGTCGGCGCCCCGCGCCAGCCCCTGGACGAAATCAAGAGCGACTATCTGCATTACCGGGATGTCACCGGCGAGACGCGAAATCTTGGCGAAAAACACTACTTCGAAGGACTCGGGATCGAGCGCATCAAGAAGAACCTCGCCGAGCAATTCTGGTTCGGGGCTCGGACTGGCATCGATTTGCCGAGCGAGGCGCCCGGGGTGGTGCCGGACCCAGAGTGGCTGGCTCGCACGCGGCAGGGCGAGGGCTGGTCGGTGAGCGCCACGATCAACGTTTCGATCGGTCAAGGGTATTTTCTGACGACGCCGCTGCAGTTGGCGCTCAACACCGCCGCGTTCGCCAACGACGGCAAGATTCTCAAACCGCAGTTGGTGCGCGACACGTTTGACCGGCGACCGTCGACTGGCGTCACGGTGGAGCCGGTGGTCCAGCGCACGATTGGCATCCGGAAGGAGCACATGGATGTCGCCCGCGAGGGGATGCGGCGGGTGGTGCACGGCCCGGATGGGACGGCTCCGGCCGGCGGCGGGTTGCAGACGAAGTGGCCGATGACCAATCCGCCGGACGAGCCGCAGATCACGATCGGCGGCAAGACGGGCACGGCGGAAATTGGCGAGGCCGACGAAAACGGGCTCTACGACCGGCAGCATGCCTGGTTCACGCTCTACGCCCCGTACGAGAAACCGGAGATTGCCATCGCCGTGATCGTCGAAGATGGGGGCGAAGGGTCGGCCTACGCCGTCCCGGTCGCCGACCGGGTGCTGCGGGCGTACTTCGAGATCACCGGCCGCCGCGAGCGGGGGCTGGTGCTTCGCAAGGAGAGCGACCCGATGCGGATCGATCAGCCGGTGCTGGCCGACTCGGCGGCGTTCCCGGAGCCTGGGGATTACGGGCAGTTCGTTCCGATCGCCGTCGACTGACGCGCGATGCGGAAGGGCGCAGCTCCAAGGACCATTCGCGGCTCAATTGCATCCTCGTGTGGCTGGCGCCGAGATTCCTCGCTGGCCTCGGAATGACACGATAGCGGCTCGTCGCAGTTGGGGACGCCTTGGCCGAGTGGAAGGCCACGATCGGGAATCCGGTTCTGCACCACGTCGCCGTGGTGGTGGCGGATCTCGACGAGGCGGTGGCGCGGTATCGGCAGCTTGGGTTTGGGGGCGAGGAGCGGTTCGTCCTCGCGGAGCAGGCGGTCGAGGTTGCCACGTTCCGTTCCGGCCAGGGCTGGATCGAGATGATCTGCCCGACCGACCCGGAGGGGCCGATCGCGCGATTTCTCGTGAAGCGGGGCGAGGGGTTGCACCACGTGGCGTACGCGGTCCCCGATCTGCCGGCGGTGCTGGCGGGACTCGGTGACGCCGGAGTGCGGTTGATCGATACCGTGCCGCGCACGGGGGCGCACGGGTGGCGCATCGCGTTCATCCACCCGGAGTCGTGCGGCGGGGTTCTCACGGAGTTGGTCGAAGCATGAGGGCATGGATTTTCTTCTGGAGTGGCGTGTCGCCATCGTGTCATTCCGAGCGCGGCAAGGGGTCCCAAGAATCATCTCGGCTCCTTGGGACGACGCCGCGATGAGCGCCGAGATTCCTCTTTCGTCAGAATGACACAATATCCGCACGGCGCTTCAGGGGGTAGAGTCCTGTCGGCAACAGCTCGCCAGGAGGCAGGACGCGCATGACCACGCGCAGCGAGGAGATCGTGACCGACTCCGGGATCGCGATCGAGCCGGTCTACCGGGCCGCGGATGGGGATGAGCCGGAACCGGACCCCGGCGTGTTCCCCTACACTCGCGGCATCTACCCGACCATGTACCGCGGCCGACGCTGGACAATGCGCCAGTACGCCGGATTCTCGTCGGTGGAGGAGAGCAACGCGCGGTACCGGCTGCTGCTGGAGCGGGGCACGACCGGGCTCAGCGTCGCGTTCGACTTGCCGACGCAGCTCGGGCTCGATTCGGACGACGAGCGAGCCTGGGGCGAGGTGGGGCGCGTCGGGGTTCCGATCTCGACGCTGGACGACATGCGCCGCCTTTTCGACGGGATCGACCAGGGGGCGGTCACCACGTCGATGACGATCAACGCGCCGGCCGCCTTGCTGTTGCTGATGTACGAGCTTGTGGCGGAGGAGCGCGGGGCGGATCTGGCCAAGCTCGGCGGGACGATCCAGAACGACATCCTCAAGGAGTACGCGGCGCGCGGCACGTTCATCTTTCCGCCGCGGCCGTCGATGCGGCTGGTGACGGATACGTTCGCCTACTGCGCCCAGCGGCTCCCGTCGTGGAACACGATTTCGATCTCCGGGTATCACATGCGGGAGGCCGGAGCCTCCGCGGCGCAGGAGATCGCGTTCACCGTCGGCAACGGGCTGGCGTATGTGGACGCGGCGCTCGGCGCCGGGCTTGTGATCGACGACGTGGCGCCGCGGATGAGCTTTTTCTTCTCCGCACACTCGAACCTCTTCGAGGAAGCCGCCAAATTTCGAGCCGCGCGGCGGCTGTGGGCGACGATCATCCGGGAGCGGTACGCCCCGCGCGATCCGCGATCGGAGACGATGCGGTTCCACACGCAAACCGGGGGCGTCACGCTGACGGCGCAGCAGCCGCTGAACAACGTGGTGCGGGTGGCCTATCAGGCGCTCTCGGCGGTGCTCGGCGGGACGCAGAGTCTGCATACGAACTCGTACGACGAGGCGCTGGGGTTGCCGACGCAGGAGGCGGCGACTGTGGCGTTGCGGACGCAGCAGATCCTGGCCGAGGAGACGGGCGTGGCGGCAACCGCCGATCCCCTGGCCGGCTCGTACTTTGTCGAGCGCCTGACGGACGAGTTGGAAGCGCGGGCGGGGGAGTGGCTGGCCAAGGTCGAGGAGCGGGGCGGGGCGGTGGCCGCGATCGAGAGCGGGTTCGTGCAGAACGCGATCGCGGAAAACGCGTTTCGGCTCGAGCTTGCGCGGCAGCGGGGGGAGGAGATCGTCGTCGGCGTCAACCGGTACGTCGACGAGGGGGAAGTCGACATCTCTCTGCAGAGGATTGATGAGGAAGCGGTGCGTCGGCAGATCGAGCGCGTGCGGGCATACAAGTCCGAGCAGGACCGCGCCGTGGTCGATGCGGCGCTGGCGGAGGTCCGGGAAGTCGCCGCGGCCACTGGGAATCTCCTCCCGCCCATGAGAGAGGCGTTGCGGGCGGGGGCGACGTTGGGGCAGATTGGCGCGACGCTGCGGGCGATCTTCGGAGAGTATCAGGCGCCCCAGTGAGTGCTGATGGCGATCGGAGGCGGGCGCTCTCGTGGTGAACCAGCGTCGCCGCCATCGTGTGGTTTCGGGCGCGGCGTGGCGCCTCTTCGCTCGGGGATCGCCGTATTGCGCGGCGCCGAGATTCCTCCTGCAAGTTCGTCGGAATGACACGGGGCGGAGCGGCGATGCAATGAGCGGCGCCGCCGGCGGGCCGTGACGGTTTCGGTCGTCGTGGCGGCGGCGGTGGTGGTGTTTGCCGGGGTTGCTGCTTCTGTATCCGACGCAGTCGGCGGTGACGACCGGGATCCTGCTCTCCATGCTGACCGGGTGGATGGTTCTCCCCGGGGCCTGGCGCGAGACGCACATCGGCACGGTGCTGGCGCTGCTGCCGGGGGCAATGCTCGGCATCGGGTTGGGAGCAGCGCTGCTGCGCCTGCTCGACGCCGACGCGGTGAAGCTCATGACGGGTCTGGTCGTGACTGTCTTCGCGGGGACGAAGATCCGCGGCTGGATGCCGCGCGGGATGGGGTCGCGCATCGCGCCGGGGATCGCGGGGACGCTGAACGGGGCGCTGGGGGCGATGACCGGGATGAACGGTCCGCCGGAGGTGCTGCTGTTCGTGGCGCGGGGGTACGAGGTCCATGCGTTTCGGGCCAGCCTCGTCACCTACTTCCTGCTCATCAATGCGGTGGCGATTTCGGCGCGGGTGTGGGTGGGGGAGACGGGCTGGGTGGATATCCAGACCGCGTTGCTGCTGCCGGCGGCGATCGTCGGCACGACGATAGGCCGCCGGCTTGTCCGCCACGTGCCGCTTGCCGC
>CALMZR010000188.1 GCA_937870845.1 uncultured Chloroflexota bacterium | reverse complement strand
CAGCGGTTGCACGCGCACGGCGAGGCGACTCGCCTCCTGAGCCGGGCGCTCGACCTCCTCGGGACGCTGCCGGAGACACCAGAACGCCAGACACGGGAACTCGCGGTCCTGACCGCGCTTTCGCCGCCGCTCGGGTGGGTCGACGGATGGGCGTCGGAGCGCCTCGCCGCGCTGCATCAGCGTGCGCTCGGCCTCGCGCGTGCGCTCGGGGTCGAGCCGGCGCCGCCGCTGCTGCGTTCGCTGGGCGTTGCCAGTCTCTCCCGGCGCGACTTCGCGGCGGCCCGCGGGTTCGGCGAGCAACTCCGCGCGCGCGGCACGCGCGACGCCGACGACATGCTCCTGGTCGAGGCCGACTACGTGCTCGGCATCGCCGCGTTCTGGCAGGGGCAGTTCGCCGCCGCGCGCGAGCATTTCGAAACCGCGATCACGCGCTACCGGCCAGAGGAGCGGCGCGCCCACCTGCTCCAGTTCGGACTCGATCCCAAGGTCGTCTGCCTCAGTCGCCTCGGGAACACGCTCTGGTTTCTCGGGCATGTCGAAGCGGCGGCCGAGGCCCGCGACGCCGCCCTCTCCTTGGCGGAGGAGATCGCGCACCCCTACAGCAAGGAAGTGTCGCTCGTCTTCGCTGCCCATCTCGCGCTCGATATGCGCGACGAAGTGGGCGTGCGCACCTACACGGCGCAGCTCACGGCGGCCCTGGGGGACCATTCCTGGCGGCCGACGCTGGTTTCGGGGGCGATCCTGGCCGCTTTTGTCGAGGTCCTCGACGGGCGCGCGGCGGAGGGTATCGCGCGCATCCGGCAGATTCTGTCCGAGACCCACGGGGCCGAGCACGCGCCCGGTATGCAGGCGGCCAGCGCACGCGTGCTGTTGGAGGCCTGTGCCGTGGCCGGAGACGCTCGGGTGGGACTCAATGTCACCAAGCGGGCGCTGGCGATGAAAGCGTCCCTGTGGGAGCCGGAAGTGCGGAGGCTCCGCGCGGAGTTTCTCACCGCCCTCGATGCCCCTCGGGAGGAGATCGAAGGCGAATTGGCCCGTGCGCTCGAGACGGCGCGCCGACAGCAGGCGCGCTCCCTCGAGTTGAGGATCGCGGCAAGTCTCGTCCGCTTGCGCCAACAGCGCGGCGACGGCCCGGCTCTGCACGTGGCGCACGCCGCGCTTCGCGCCATCCTCGCCGCAATGCCCGAGGGGCGCGACACACGCGATGTCCAGGAGGCCGCTTCGCTCCTCGGGTGAGCCGGAACGTGGGCGGAACGCGCGCCAGGAACGCTCGCGGAACGCTCCCTGGCGATCCTGTACCCGGATCCCGCTGGTGAGATCCGGGCCATGAGCCGCTTGCTCGTCAGGCCCACGCGCGAAGCAAAGGCAGGTTCCCATGGTGATGGTTGCGACAGAAACGGCGGCGATCGACAGCAGCTCCCTGCAAGCGCTGCGTGGCCAGTTCCGCGGCGCGCTGCTGCGCCCCGAGGAAGAGGGATACGACGAGGCGCGGAGAATCTGGAACGGGGCCATCGACCGCTACCCCGCGCTCATTGCCCGCTGCGCCGGCGCGGACGACGTCGTCGCCGCCGTGCGCTTCGCCCGCGAGCGCGATGTGCCCATCTCGGTGCGCGGCGGCGGGCATGCGGTCGCCGGCCACGCCGTCTGCGACGGTGGGGTGATGATCGACCTCTCGTTGATGAAGGCGATCCGGGTCGATCCCACGGCGCGCACGGCGTGCGCGGCGGGCGGGCTCCTCTGGCGGGAGTTCGACCTGGCCACGCAACCGTTCGGGCTGGCCACCACCGGCGGCATCATCAGCCACACCGGGATCGGCGGGCTCACCCTCGGCGGCGGGCTGGGACACCTCATGCGCAAGCACGGGCTGACCGTCGACAACCTCCTCGCCGTGGAGCTGGTAACGGCGGACGCCGAGCGCGTGCGGGTCGACGCCGAGACCGCGCCCGACCTCTTCTGGGGCTTGCGCGGCGGGGGCGGCAACTTCGGCATCGCCACGTCGCTGGAGTACCGCCTGCACCCGGTCGGCCCGCTCGTGCTCGCCGGTCCCATCTTCTGGCCCCTGGAGCAGGGGCGGGAGGTCTTCCGCTTCCTGCGCGATTTCGCCCCCGAGGCGCCGGAGGAGTTGGGCATCACCTTCGCCGCCTTCCTGGCTCCGCCGATGCCGATCCTGCCGGCCACGGTCTACGGCAAACCGGCCGTGGCGCTCATCCCCGTCTGGGCCGGCGATCTGGCCGAGGGCGAACAGGTCGTCGCCCCGCTGCGGGCGATCGGCACGCCGCTCGGCGAGCTGGTGCGCCCGATGCCGTATCTGGCCGTGCAGACGATGCTCGACAACGGCGCGCCGCACGGCCGCCACTACTACTGGAAGGCGCACCGCGTGCCGCGGCTCACCGACGAGGTGATCGACGCCATCCTGGAGCGCGTCGAGACGATCACCTCGCCCTTCTCCCAGGTCGCCGGATGGGCCGTCGGCGGGGCGGTGAGCCGCGTCGACCCCGCCGCGACCGCCGTGGGGGATCGCGATCCCGGATTCGAGGTCAACATCGCCGCCGCCTGGCCGCCGAGCGGTCCGGACGGCGAACGCCACGTCGCCTGGGTGCGCGAGGGATGGCAGCGCATGCGCCCCTTCGCCGCCGGCGTCTACGCCAATTTCCTTTCTGACGAGGGCGCAGAGGGCCTCGACGCCGCCTACGGCGGACGGCTGCAGCGGCTGACGGCGCTCAAGGATCGCTACGACCCGGAGAACGTTTTTCGCATGAACGCCAACATCCCGCCGAGCCGGCATGCGTAACCACGACGCGTTGCTTTTCTGACGTTACCGCCAAGGAGGACCGATGATGAACGCCGCCCCGACCGACCGCGCTCCGCTGGCGCCGGATCTCGCTACCAGACGCTGCCGCCGCGCCGCCTTACGCGGCCTCGGGGGCGGCCTCGCCGCGCTCGCGCTGGCGGCCGGGGTTCGCCGAACCGCCGCGCAGGAGGTCACCCCTGGCGCGACCCCGCCCGGCGGAATCGTCGCCATCGAATCTGAGCCTGGCGTCACGATCGAGCTCTTCGCCAGCGCCCCCTCCGCGCAGGCGCCAGGGCAGATTGTCTA
The DNA here is from genome assembly GCA_937870845.1 of uncultured Chloroflexota bacterium. Lineage (GTDB taxonomy): Bacteria > Chloroflexota > Chloroflexia > Thermomicrobiales > UBA6265 > JACCXM01. The sequence continues at coordinate 1,872 of CALMZR010000188.1, read as the reverse complement.
CGTGTCTCGCGCCACCTTCCAACCTGGAGCCGAGGCCGCCCCACACAGCCATCCAGGCACGACCGTGATCGGCGTCGAGTCGGGCGTCTGGGCGTGGACGCTGCTGGCGGGAACCGCCCACGTCATCCGCGGGGCCGGGGCCGGCGGGACGGCAGTCGAGGACGTGGCCGAGCCGGGCAGAGAGGTGCTTCTGCAGCGAGGCGACGCCATCTTTTACGAAGATGATGTCGTCCATGTCGCGCGCGGCGCCGGCGATGAGCCCGCCGTGCTCTATGGCGTCTTTGTGCTGCCGAGCGGGAAGCCGCTCACGGTCCCCGTCGACGTGGATATAGGGACGCCGGCGAGTTAGCCCTCCCGCCCGAGATGCAGCACCTCTTCGCCGCCCCGCGGCATGACCAGGAACAGACCGACCGCTTCAGCGGCACGATCGCCGGAACCGGACCCATCGCGGAGTTCTTCGCGCCGCAGAACCTGGCGCGGATTGGCAAGGCGCCCGCCCACGGGTTGCCGCGTAGCCGACGCCGAGTGCGCTGCCATGAGAGGAGACCGGAATGATGACAACGACGTCCCTGGACCGCGCCACGGCGAACGTCGAATCGCACACGGAAGATGTGTCGCAGGCGCGGCGGGGAGACGTGGCGCTGCTGGCGCACCCCGTCGCCCAAGCGTTGCTGCAATCGACGCTTCCAGCGCGCTTGGCCTACACCGCGCACGACGGCGCGCCGCGCGTGATTCCCATGCAGTTCCACTGGACGGGGCGCGACGTCGTCCTGAACTCCTGGCCCGACGACCCCAAGGTCGCCGCGCTTCAGGCCCACCCGCGGGTGGCGTTGACGATCGACACGGCGGACCCGCCGTTCCGGGCGCTGCAAATCCGGGGCACGGCCGAGGTGGCGATCGTTGCCGGCGTATCGGCCGAGATGGCGGCAGCGGCGGAGCGGTACATGGGGCCGGAGGGAGGCCGGGCGTGGATGGAGCAGGCAGCGCGGCTCTCGTCGCACACGGCCCGCATCGCCATCCGCCCGGACTGGGTCGACGTCCTCGATTTCGAAACGCGCCTGCCAGGCGGCATGGCGCGGCGGCTGTCGGCTGACGACTCGTGACGACGCGCTGGCCCCCGCGAGTGGGATGGGTGTCTTCGGCTCTTGGGCCTCGCAGCCGAGCGGAGACCAGCGCGCTTCAGGATGGCGTTACGGACTTACCATCGCATTCTCCCTGGCGCCGCTCTGGTCCGTTGCGCGTCCGGTGTGGGGACGCACGCGCACATTACAGCGCCGTGCAGAAATTGTGTCATTCCGACGAAGGAGGAATCTCGGCGTCCGGGGGACGGCGTGTCGGGAGCGCCGAGATTCCTCGCTGACGCTCGGAATGACACAACTTTGGCACGCTGCTGTAACGCAAGAACCACGATCTCGCCAGACGCAGTTCACGCACTGCGCCAACGCACACGTCGGTGCGTGGCCATGTCTCAATTGCCTTCCCGTGGCCTGGTCATCCCCGCCGCGTCAGTAGCCCGCCCAGCGCCAGCATGTCTCCGGTCATCCCCGCGGCGGTGACCGCCGCGCCGGCGCCGGGACCGACTACGGTCAGCGGGTTGGCGGAGTAGCGCGCCGTGCGCATGACGACGACGTTTTCCGGCCCCTGCAAGGCGCCGAGCAGGCTCGTCAACGGGACCTCGCGCACGCCGACGGCGATCGGGCCGGCGGCGGGAACGGTGGCCACGTACTTCAGCGTCGCGCCCGATGCGCGAGCGGCCTCGGCGCGGAGGGACCATTTCGCATCCAACTCGGAGACGCGATCCAGAAACTCGGGCACGCTCGCTTCCCGCAAGGTATCCGGGACGAGGTTTTCGACGGTGATCTCGTCGAGGTC
>CALMZR010000187.1 GCA_937870845.1 uncultured Chloroflexota bacterium | reverse complement strand
GGAGGTGATCGAACCCCTCCTAACCTACCTCCCCAACGCGCCAAGCGGGCAGTTTCAGAAAACCGTCGAGTCCCTGCAAAATTTCGACGATCCTCGCCTCTCTGAGTTTCTTCAACGTCGGGACGAGGAACTCCAGGCCGTCGCCTCCGCCGCCGCTCGGCACGACAGCGCGGACCTTTTGCCGGCACTGTCGTCGGAGTTCTTCGCGGTGCGGATGGCCGCGTCCTCGGCGCTGGGGCGACTCCGGCAACCTGCGGCGACGCCAGAGTTGCTTGCGGCGATCAACGATCCAACGTTGCCGGCGATCGCGCGAGGAGGAGCGGCACAAGCCTTGGGGCTCACTCGGGATCCGAAGGCCGTCAGTGTGCTGACCGCCGCCCTCGGCGAATTGCCGGATGAGGCTATCTGGCTGGTCGTTTCCGGATTGGGCGCCACGCTCGATCCGCGTGCGGCGCCGCCGCTGATCGACGTCCTCGTGTCGCATGAGCGCGCGAACGTCCGAGAGCTGGCCGCCAAGCCACTCGAAGGGTTTCGCGACGACCGCGTTGTCGAGGCGCTCATTCGGGCACTGAGCGATCCGTCTGCCGGGGTTCGGCAGCGGGCCGCCCGCACGTTGGGGACGCTTCAGGCTGAACGGGCGAGGGCCCCCTTGGACATCGCGTCCAAACAGGACCGAAGTGGATCGGTGCGCACAGCCGCGGCCCAGGCGTTGGCTGCTCTCGGCCCCGCCGCACCTGCGGCATCTCCAGTAGGCGAGGAGTCGGTGCCGCCGCCGGCGCCGCTGCCAGCACAGCCGCTGCCTGTCATCGCGGTGGCGCCCTCCACGTCGCAACCCATGATGGCGGCTCCGGCTGCAACCCCTGAACCCCTAACGCGCGCGGCACGTCCTGTTGCACAGGCGCCATCTCACTCGTCCGAGAACGACCCGGCAATGAATTGGGCGTTCGTCTTCGGGCTGCTGGGCGCGATCGCCTGGTTTGGGTGGTGGGGTCGTCGCATCGTGACCGAGCTTGGTCTCGAGACCGGCTCCATGATCTTGTTTGTTTCCGGTTTCGTGGTTGCGGCGGCCGGGTTCCTGGGATTGGCAAAGTCCGTCCTGGCCTCGGTGCTGTTCATCGTCGGCGCGGCAATGATGGCGGGGGCGTCAGGGCAGCAGTTTTCGGCGTTTATCAACCTCAATTTCGTGGTCGTCGCCGCGCTGGCGATCGCCACGAGCATCGCCGCCATCGGCGCAGTCGCGTTCGTCGGTTACGCTCTTGGCCGGGGCGTCGGCAACCTCCGAGGTGCCAGAAGTGGCCCCCGCCCCGAGCCGTAACCTGCCGTGCTGGATCGGTTGTTGAAATCCAGATTTGGGCCGCGACTCGACTCAATCCCCTTTGGCCCCGGCCGGCTCCTTGATCCAGCGCGCCCCGCCCTCGGACGCCGGCACGTAGAGCCGGTCGATGTACTCGATGACCATCCGCTGCGACGAGAAGCGCGGGGCCAGGGCGCGGATCGCCTCTTTCGAACGGCGGATCCACTCGCGGGGCAGATTCGCGTCGTCGCGGTCGTAGAAGAGGGGAACGACCTCCCGCTCGAGAGCGGCGTAGATCGCCTCGGCGTCGTCTTTGTCCGCCTTGTCGTCGAGCAGCTCGGCGGACGGTTCGATCCCCCAGCCAGCATCCGGGCTGGCGTGAAAGCCCTCGATCCACCAGCCGTCGAGGATGGAGAGGTTCAGCGCGCCGTTGGCCGCGGCCTTCATGCCGGAGGTGCCGCTCGCTTCCAATGGGGCGCGCGGATTGTTGAGCCAGACGTCGACCCCGCCGTAGAGGCGGGAGGCCAACAGCATGTCGTAGTCCTCGGCGAAGGCGATACGGCCCTCGAAGCGGGGGTCGAGCGAGCGCCAGAAAATCTCCTGGATGAAGCGCTTGCCGCCGTCGTCGGCCGGGTGCGCCTTGCCGGCGAAGATGAGCTGCACCGGCCGCTCCCGATTCGTCAGGATGCGCGCCAGCCGATCCGGGTCGCTGAAGATGAGGGTGGCCCGCTTGTAAGTGGCGAAGCGCCGGGCGAAGCCGATCGTCAACGGTTGCGGTTGCAGGAACGGCCCAGCCGCCACGACCTGCCGCGGGTCGATCTCGCGCGACGACCAGCGGCGACGGCTGTACTCGTGCAGGTAGGCGAGCAGGTCCCGATTGTTTTGCTCGCGGACGGCCCAGAACTCCTCATCCGGGATCTCCAGAACCGGTTCCCAGACGTCCTCGTCCTGCATCCGCTGCTCCCAGTCGGCGGGGAGGTGGCGGTCGAGCAGTTCCTGCATCGGCGGCGAGATCCAGGTGGGCAGGTGGACGCCGTTGGTGATGGAGGTGATGGGGGTCAGCGGCGGCTCGATGTCGGGCCAGATGTCGTGCCACATGGAGCGGGTGATCTCGCCGTGGCGGGCGCTGACGCCGTTGCGGAAGCCGGAAAGGCGCATCGAGAGCGCCGTCATGTTGAACCCGTCGCCGCTGGCGTCGTGCCGCCCCAGCGCCAGGAACTCCTCGCGGCTCAGCCCGAGCCGGGGCCAGTAGAACCCGAAGTAGCGGTCCATCAGGTAGGGCGGAAAGACGTCGTGGCCGGCCGGAACGGGGGTGTGAGACGTGAAAACAGACGAGGCGATCACCCGCCGCGACGCCTCCTCGAAGTCGAGACCCTCGTTGACCCACTCGCGCACCCGTTCCAGCAGATGAAACGCGGCGTGCCCTTCGTTGCCGTGCCAGTAGACGGGGCCGATCCCCATGGCGCGCAAGGCGCGCACGCCGCCGATGCCCAGGATCTTCTCCTGGCGCAGCCGGTGCTCCTGATCGCCGCCGTAGAGGCGCGACGAGACGGTGCGCGTCCACTGCGGGTTCCCCTCGACGTCGGTATCGAGGAGGTAGAGTGAGACGCGCCCGACCTGCACGCGCCAGATCTGAATGCGGATTCGCGCGTTCGGATCGTCCAGGGAGACCTCGATGCAGAGTGGCTCGCCGTCGTCGCCTCGCACCAGGGTCGTCGGTTCGGCGCCCGGCTCCAGGCTGGGGGTGACGTCGAGCTGCCAGCCGTCGTGGCCGAGGCGCTGGCGCAGATACCCCTGGCGATAGAGGAGCGAGATGCCCACCAGCGGCAGCCCCAGGTCGCTGGCGGCTTTGGCGTGGTCGCCGGCGAGCACGCCGAGGCCGCCGGAGTAGATCGGCAGCGTCGGGTGGACGCCGAACTCGGCGGAGAAATACGCCACCGGGCGCTCGGCGAGCCCCGGTTGATGGCGCCCCACCCAGGTCGACCCCGGACCGGTGTCGAGCAGCGCGGCGAACTCCGCCATCACCCGGTCGTAGCGATCCAGGTAGGCGGGATCGGCGGCGGCGCGGCGCAGCCGCTCCGGCGCCACGTCGCGCAAAAGCAGAACCGGGTTCTCTTCGACCGAGGCGAAAAGAAACGGGTCCAGCTCGCGGTAGAGGTCTTCAGCGTGCGGCTGCCAGCTCCACCAAAGATTTTCCGAGAGCGGGCGAAGTCCGCCGATGCGATCCGGCAACGCCGCCGGCCGCGCGTGGTTGGTGTCAGTCATTCAGTGCATGCCCCCGCGTGCCCTGCCAGGCGCCCATACTTCCCCAAAGTGCGCCATCAGGCGGGCAGAGCCCCTTTCAGGGTACTACGCGGCGCGGGATCGAATCGTTGCGGGGCGAAGGCTATCGGCTATCAGCTATCAGCTATCAGCGATTCGTCGTTGACGCTGTGCGGCGAGGTGGCGCATGGCTCACGGCTCATGGCTGATAGCTGATAGCTGATAGCCCCGTCTGCCGCGCGTTCGCCCGAGGCGATGCAATCGGGAATCCCGACGCCGCGATAGGCGTTGCCGGCCAGGAAGAGGCCGGGGCGCGAGCGTAGCGCCTGCTCGACGCGCGCGATCCGCTCCGGGTGCCCCAGCACGTATTGGGGCATGCCGCGCGGCCAGCGGGTGATGCGCTGGAGCAAAGGCGCCGCCGATGCCCCGAGCCGCCGCGAGACTTCCTCCCTCGCCAGCAAGAGGAGCGCATCGTCGTCAAGCGACATAACGTCATCTCGACCCGAGCGGCCAACGAAGACCCGGATCAACTCGCGTTCGTCGGGCGCGCGCCCGGACCATTTTCGGGAAGACCAGGTGCAGGCCAGGATCGGGAGGCCTTCGCCTCGCGGCACGACGTAGCCATGTCCGTCCAATGCATGCGGAATCTCGTCTCGGCGGTAGGCGAGGGTGACGATCGCCGTCGAGGCGTGCGGGATGGCCCGCAATTCCGCCGCGAGCCCCGGATCGCTTTCGGCCAGCAGATCGGCGGCCGCGAACGACGGCACGGCGAGAATCAGGGCGTCGGCGGAGATCGCTTCGCCATCGCGCAGACCAACCTCGTATCCGCGGGGCGTCGGGTGGACGCGGATTGCCGGCGTCGATAGCCGAACATCGGCCGATCCCCGATGAAGTCGTTCGTCCAGCGCGGCGACGAGCGCGGCCATCCCGGTCTCGGGCGCCAGGAAGGCGGATGCCGGCGCGGGCGCGGCTCCCCGCATCGCCCGCCGCGCGGCCAGCACTCCCCGGATGAGGCTCCCATGCTGGCGCTCGGCCTCTCGCAATTGAGGGAAGGTCGCGCGCAGGCTCAGCGCGTCGCCGTCGGCGGCGTAGATGCCGGCCATCAGCGGCTCGACGAGGCGATCCCAGGCTTCGCGGCCCAACCGGCGGCGGATGAAGCTGCCCAGGGATTCGTCGCCTTCATCACGCCGTGGAGGAAGCGCGTAGTCGAGAGCGACGCGAACCTTGGCCAGGGGCGAGAGGAGCGTGGAGCGGACCAGCGGCGCGAGGCGCGTCGGCACGAGCCCACTCAGCCCTTCCGGGAGGTCGTGCAATTGCCCTCGTGAAAGCACAAATGCCCGCCGCCGCTGTGCCGTGACCCCGTGCAGGCGCCCCCCGATGCCGAGCTCCCGACAAAGACCGATGCCGCGCGGTTTGGCGGCGAGGAACGAATCGGGACCGCCCTCGATGACGAAGCCGCCCACCCGCTCCGTGACGATCTTGCCGCCCAGACGCTCGTCCGCCTCGAGCAGGGTGACGCGCACCCCTGACGCATCGCGGACCAGGCGATGCGCCGCGGCCAACCCCGAGATGCCGCCGCCGACGACGACGACATGGAACTGCGCTTGGCTGTCTCCTCGCTCGTTCAGATCGCCGTCCATCCGCCGTCGACGGTGAGCGCCGCGCCGGTGACCATCCGCGACGCCGGCCCCGCGAGAAAGACGATCGCCGCCGCCACCTCGTCCGGCATGACGAGCCGGCCGGCCGGCGTACGGTGCAGGATGTCGGTCTTGATCGCTTCATTGGCGAAAAGTGCGCTCGTCAGCGGCGTTTCGACGAACGCGGGGCAGACCGCGTTGACCCGAATCTGATGCGGCGCCCACTCGATGGCGAGCACCCGTGAGAGGTTGACGGCCCCGGCCTTGGAGGCGCAGTACGCCGTGCGGTCGTAATAGCCGACGAGACCCATGGTCGAGGCGACGTTGACGATGCTCCCCCCCGGCGGAGCCTGATCGCGCATGACGCGCCCGGCGGCCTGCGCGGCGAAGAAGAGCCCCTTGAGGTTGGTGTCGAGCACCAGATCCCAGGCCTCCTCCGTCACCTCGAACGCGGGCTGACGGACATTGATGCCGGCGTTGTTGACCAGGACGTCCAGCCGGCCGCCGCCGGCGTCCGCTACGCGGGCGACGCACTCCGTGATACTCGCCAGATCGCGCACGTCGAGCGGGACGGGCAGCGCCTCGCCGCCCGCCGCCTGAATCTCGGCCACCGTCGCCTCGGCGCGCTCCAGCCGATCAGGCAGCTCGGTGACGGCCACCCGCGCTCCGGCGGCGGCCAGCGCCCGCGCCGCCGCCTGGCCAATCCCCGAGCCCGCCCCGGTGACGAGCGCCGTCATCCCGGCGAGACTCATATCTGCTTGCGTTGAAGGCTTGACAGTCGTGTCCATGCCGCTAAGGATACGGCGGAACGCGGGTGTCGGGTGTCGGGTGACGGGTGTCGGGATCTGACGCAACCCGGCGCCCTTTGCAAGGGGGGCGGTTAGCCATGATCTCGGAAGCGGCTAGTGAAAAACCAACACCCCGACACCCGTCACCCGACACCCATCACCCTCGTTTCGGCATCGTGCGCAACCAGAACCTGCCGTGGGAGACGCTCGTTCGCCACTGGGCGGTATTCGAGGCGCTCGGGTTCGACTCGATCTGGCACGCCGACCACTTCCAGCGCCCAAGCGTGCCGGACCACCCGTTCCTGGAAGGGTGGACGCTGCTGGCGGCGCTGGCGCTGAAGACCACGACGCCGCGCATCGGCATCCTCGTCACCAGCAACACCTTCCGCCACCCGCCGCTGGTGGCCAAGCAGGCGGTCACGGTCGATCACATCTCCGGCGGGCGGCTCGAGCTGGGGATCGGCACGGGGTGGTACAAGGCGGAGCACGAACGGTTCGGCGTCCCCTTCCCGGAGACGCCCGAGCTGGTCGGACGCTTCGAGGAGGCGGTGATCCTCATCGATAAGCTGTTGACGCAAGACATCACGAGCTTCGCGGGAGCGTACTACCAGGTCCTCGACGCGCCGTTCCGGCCGGCCCCGCTCCAGAAGCCTCGCCCACCCCTCACCCTGGGCGCGCACGGGCCGCGCATGCTCCGCTTCGCCGCCCGCTACGCCGACCGCTGGAACTCCTACGGCACGACGGCCGAGATCCGGGAGCGCAACGACCGCCTCGACGAAGCGTGCGCCGCCATCGGCCGCGACCCGAGCGCCATCATCCGCTCGCTCTATGGCTGGACCATCCCCATGGGCGCCGACCCCTGGTCCTCGCCGGACGCCTTCGCCGACGTGGTCGGCCGCTACCGCGAAGCGGGGATGACCGAGTTCCTGATGGAGGCGCCGCACGAGGAGCAGTTTCCGATGATGGAGCGGATCGCGGCGGAGCTGTTGCCGGGGTTGCGGGTGGGGTGATGGGGTGTCTGGGTGTCTGGGTGTTGGGGTGACAGGGACGCCGGGCGATCCTCTGCAATGCAACGTCTATCTGGCTACTCCGCAAAGAGCGTGTCGAGGTCGATGACCACTCCTGGGAGCGAATCCGGTCGCAATTCGCCGCCTCGATGAACCGACTCGGCGTAGGTTCCGTCCGACTGCCTCCGCCAGACAGTGACGGTGCGTTCGTAGGGATGGACGTACCAGATTTCCAGATCGCCGCGCGCTTGGTAGTCCGGCAGCTTCTCCCGGATGTCGTAGCGGCCAGTCGACGGAGACCAGATTTCGATGACTAGCGCGAGCGGCTCCGGATAGGCGTCGAGACTGCCAGGGCGTTCTCGCAGCGCTCTCTCAATCGCTGCGGGGATGACGGCGATGTCGGGCACGTAATAAGTGTCCTCGGAACGCCGAAGTCTGGCGTGAGTGGCACGGACGACGAACTGGCGTGGATCGAGTTGGTTGTAGAGCGTCGCCGCGAACGTCATCATGACACCGCCGTGCTCAACGCTCATGCCCGGCTTCTCCCGCAATTCCCCTCTGACAAGCTCCCACAGACCGGATCCGTCACCGAGGGCGAACGCTCGGTACTCCTCTTCCGTCATGCGCGCGGTGGGCGCTTGAATCGCCATGGTCTCCTCCTGTTGCCGGGCAGACGGCGGTACGGTCGATTGTACCCGGCGCCCATTGCCCGCGTTGACCGTTTCCAGAGCGTGTGATACCGTCCGCGCGACGCACAACGAGAGGGATGAGTCTGCGTGCCACGCCACCCATCGTGGCGGACGGCGGTGCTCTGTTCTGACGTTCCGGGCAAAGGCAGACGGAGTCCGGAGCGCACCATCTGGCCCCGATTGCCCCGCTGCCGGCGGTGTTTGCTGGCGAACTCATGCGGGGACGGCGCAACCGATGCCGGCGGAGGTCGCCGGCGAGGACGAAGTTGAGTCCACGTGGAGGTAGCACCGATGGGAGACGTCGCAAAGCGCGGTCCGCTCGCCGGGCTGGAGCTGGAGTTCGTCGGCGATCGCCTGAAGAAGGGCTTCAAGCGGCGCGACACGGTCAAGGGCGGGTTCGCCATGCTCGGCGCCCTGGCCATGGCCACCGGCGTCGGCCGCCACACCACCTCGGCGCAGGGACTGGCCTCGCTCGGGCTGCTGCCGGAGGATTTGCCGGCGAAGCAGTACACTGCCGCCACCTCCGAGGTCGGCGCCGGCTCGACCTGGGTCGCGCACGGCATGGAGGTGGCCAAGTTCGTTGGCGACTTGCTCGGCGTCGAGGTGACTTCCTTCGACGGCCAGTTCAGCGTCGAGAAGCAGCTTCAGGATCTGCAATCGATCGCTTCGCAGGATTTCGATTTCGTGGCGGTCCACCCGTCGGCCAGCGGCGCGCTGATCGACGCGGCGAACCAGATCATCGCCAAGGGCGTCCCGCTGATCGATATGGACACCCGGCTGGTCCAGGACCCGGAGGAGTTCGCCAACTTCGGGCACCTGACGTATCTGGAGCCCGACAACATCTATATGGGTTCCACCGTCGCCAACGAGCTGTTCAAGGCGATGGGCGGCGAGGGCCAGGTCATTCACACTCAAGGCCAGCTTGCCCATACGGGCGCCCAGGGGCGCGCCGAGGGATTCCGCCAGACGCTGGAGAACTATCCGAACATCGAGGTGGTCGATGAGACCCCTGGCGACTGGCAAATCGACCAGGTCGCCTCCCTCTGGCAGGACCTGCTGCAGCGCTTCCCGAACGTGCGCGGCGGCTTCTTCCACTCCGACGACATGGCCCTGGCCGCGCGCAGCGTGGTCGAAGCGGCCGGTTTGCAGGATCAGATCCTGCTCGTCGGCGTCGACGGCCTGAAGAACGCCTGCGAGGCGATCATTGATGGGCGGTTGCTCGCCTCGGTGATCAACCCCAGCGGCCGCATCCATGGCGGGGCCATCTGGGCCGGCTACCTGACCGTCTCCGGCACCGACATGGCCGAGGGCGGCATGCCCAAGTTCATCCGCACCGACGGCGGCCCGATCACCAAGGACAACGCGGCCGGGTACATCTGGCTGCACGACAACATGCAGTACTAGGACGGAGTCGGACGTCGGGAGTCGAAAGTCGAAAGGACGACGGAGGTAGGGGCACGGCATGCCGTGCCCTCTCCCACGCAGATTGAGGGCGACGCCCGTGTTGCTCGGCGCAGCGCGAGTGTCGCTATGGTCAATGACGAATCAAACCACGCAGGACGAGGAGCAACTCGCGCAGCCGTCGACCGGTGATGTCGGGCCGGAGCCCGTGCTGGCATTCCGCGGCGTCACCAAGCGGTTCGGCGGCGCCACGGCGCTCGACGGCGTCGATTTCGAGCTGTTGCCCGGCGAGATTCACGGGCTGGTCGGCGAGAACGGGGCCGGCAAGAGCACGCTGATGAAGATCCTCTCCGGGGTCCATGTCCCGGACGAGGGGGAGATGCTATTGCGCGGGGAGCCGGTGCGCTTCTCGTCGCCTGCGGAGGCGAAGGCGCGCGGCATCGGCATGATCTACCAGGAGCTCTCCTGCATGCCGGCGCTGACGGTGGCCGAAAACGTCTTCCTCGGCAGCCAGCCGATGACGCGCGCGGGGCTGATCGATTGGAAGCGGATGCGGACGGAATCGGGCGAGCACCTCAGCTCGCTCGGCATTGACGTCGACGTCGCCAGCCGGCTTGGCGCCCTGTCGCTGGGCGGGCAGCAACTGGTCGAGATCGCGCGGGTGGTCTTCTCCGGCGCCTCGATCATCGTCCTCGACGAGCCGACCTCGGCGCTCTCCGGGCCGGAGGCGAAGCGGCTCTTCGCGGCGATGGCGGAGTTGAAAGCGCGCGGGGCCAGCCTGGTCTTCATCTCGCACTTCCTGGAGGACGTGATCGCCGTCTCCGATCGGGTCACGGTGCTGAAGAACTCGCGCAAGGTCGCCACGTTGCCGAACGAGGGACTGACCAAGCACCGGCTCATCCAGTTGATGATCGGCCGCGACGCCGATGCGCTGGCTGAGAGTTACGAGGGCGGGGTGACATTGCCGCCCCCGTCGGCCGCGACGCCGATGCTGGAGGTGCGCGGGCTGGGGATGACCGGCAGCTTCTCCGACGTGTCGTTCGCCGCCCGCCCCGGTGAGATTCTGGGCATCTTCGGCAACCTCGGGGCCGGGATGACCGAGGTGGCGCGCGTTCTTTTCGGCCGGGAGCGCCCGACATCCGGCGAGATGCGGCTCGACGGCAAGCCGGTGGCGCCGAAGCGGACGAGCGAGGCGAAGCGGCTGGGCATCGCCTACCTCTCCGAGAACCGGCGGGCGACCGTCTTTCCCCGCCACGAGATCTACAAGAACATCACCCTGGCCCACCTCGACCAAATCGTCGGCGGAATCGTGCGCAAGCCGCGCGAAGTGGCCATCGCCGCCGAGCTGGTGCAGCGCACCGGGGTGCGCCCGCCGCGGCCGACGCTGGCCGCGGGCAACCTGAGCGGCGGCAACCAGCAGAAGGTGGCGCTGGCAAAATGGCTGACGGTGCAGCCGAAAGTGCTCATCCTCAACGAGCCGACGCGCGGCATGGACGTCGGGGCCAAGCGGGAGGTGCTCGACCTGATCAAGGCGCTGCGGGCCGAAGGGGTGGCCATCATCCTCATCTCGACGGAGCCGGAGACGGTGCTGGCCGAGTCCGACCGCATTTTCGTGATGTCCAAGGGGCGGATCGCCAGGGAGTTCGCCGGGGAGCGGGTCAGCAAGGACCTGCTCATGAGCTACGCGTAGGGTAGGGTAAGGGAGAGGGAATGGCGCAAAGGCAAACGGCGGTCGCCTGGGCGAGCCGCAATGCACGGCTGCTCGCGCCGCTGCTGACCCTCATCTGCATGATCATCTTCTTCAGCATCGTCACCCCGGTCTTTCGCACCACACAGAATCTGCAAAACGTCATCACGCAGATCGCGCCGATCGCCGTCGCCGCCACCGGGATCACGTTTGTCCTTCTTTGCGCCGAGATCGACCTGAGCATCGCCTCGGTAGCCACCTTCACCGGGGTCGTGGCCGCGTGGTTCTGGGTCGGCGACACCGTCGCCCTCGGCGCCTGGGGCATCCCCGTAGCGCTTCTGGTGGCCGCGGGGATTGGTCTGCTGAACGGGTATCTGGTGGCGTACGTCGGCATCCCGTCATTCATGATGACGTTGGCGATGCTGACGATCGCGAGAGGCATGTCGATCTTCGTCAGCGAAGGGAAGCCGATCTTCGAGGTGCCGCCGATTCTGAAGTCGCTCGGGAGCGTCAGCAGCCAGTTCCTCGGCATCCCGGTGATCGGGTTGTTCGCGCTCGGCGTCGTCATCCTTGGCGATTTCGTGCTGAGCTACACCAAGTTTGGGCGCTACGTCTACATGACTGGAGCGAACCGGGAAGCGGCCGAGATGTCCGGCGTCAACACGCGCCAGGTGGTGATGATGTCGCTGGTGATCTCGGCGATCACCGCCGGGCTGACCGGGCTGCTCTTCATCGGCCGTCTCAGCAGCGCCAACCCCTCTGCCGGCGACGACATCCTGATCCAGACGATCGCCGCGGTGGTGCTGGGCGGCACCTCGCTCTTCGGCGGCGAGGGCGGCATGCGCAACACCATTCTCGGTCTGCTCATCTACGGCGTCCTCTCCAACGGGCTGAATCTGCTGCCGAACATCCCCATCACCTTCAAGCTGGCGCTGCAGGGGATCGTGCTGCTGGCGGCGCTGTTGCTCAACGTCTTCGCCCTGCGCATCGAGCGGGTGCAGACCCGCGCCGAGTGATCGCGGCGCGCCAGGCTACGTGTCATTCCGAGCGTTAGCGAGGAATCTCGGCGCCAGAGGGAGACGTCGATTCCGATGGCGCGACACGACATGCGCTGCGACGCGGTCCCCGTCAGCGGATGAGGAGTCTCCCCACGGCGAGCCCGGCGAAGCAGGCGATGAGCCCAAGCAGCACGCTGCCGCCGACATAGAGCGCCCCCTCGCCAAATCGCCGCGTCTCGAGGAGGGAGAGGGCCTCCAGGGAGAAAGCGCTGAACGTCGTGTACCCGCCGAGGAAGCCGGTCACGAGCAGCAGACGGTACGCGGGGTCCGCGCCGCGTCCGATGAGGAGCGCCACGAGCAGGCCAATCGCCAGGGAGCCGGTGACGTTGACAACGAAGGTGCCCCAGGGAAACGTCCACCCCCAACGGGCCCCCGCCCACTGCGCCACGCCATAACGGGCGGCCGCGCCGGCTGCTCCGCCAAGCGCCACCCAGAGATAGGTCACCGGATGTCCCCTTTACGGTTTCCACGTGCCGCATCATGCCAAGACGGTATGAAACATGAACGCCGACGTCAACGGCCGCTCACGCGACAGGGATGGCGCCCGCGAGGCGTCTTGCTCATCACGATCCACCCCGAAGAAGGTGGTCGAAAGGCATCCCAAGCGTGAGCAACGTGGGGTGCTTTGCCACGCTGTCGCCAGGGCGATCCGTTATCTTCAGCGATAATTGGTGATAATGGTCGAGCGATCGCGCCAATACAGATGGGCCAGACTACACCATTTGCGGCGATTATCGGTTGCGAACGCATGTGGTGCGTATAAAATGGGGTTGGACTGGGGCGCGCGGGAGTAAACTCCTGACAAACAACGACGGTGAGATGCGAGCGCCTGCGCTGCCAAAGGAGTGATTATCATGACGCGTGTTCTCGTGGTGGAGGACTCTCCAGATATCGCTCGCCTCGTGCAGCGCAGCCTGCTCCTCGAGGGGTACGACGTCGACGTGGCCCAGGATGGCCGCGGGGCGCTGGGCGTGGTGCGCGATACGCCGCCCGATCTGATCGTGCTCGACCTGATGCTGCCTGACATCGACGGGATGGAGATTTGCCGCCGCGTGCGCGCTATGGAAGCCGCCTATGGGCAGGCCCCGGTGCCGATCCTGATGCTGACCGCCCTCGACTCCGTTCCCGACCGCGTCAGCGGTCTCGACGCTGGAGCCGACGACTACGTGCCCAAGCCGTTTGCCATCACCGAGCTGATGGCCCGCGTGCGCTCCCTGCTGCGCCGCTCCCGCGCTCCGGAGGTGCGGCCGCGGCAGCGCGAGATCCTCACCTACGAGGACCTCACCCTCGACCCCGGCGCCCGCACCGTCTTCCGCGGCGACCGCGAGATCACCCTGACGGCCAAGCAGTTCGACCTGCTGGCGGCGCTGATGGAAAACCCGAACCAGGTCATGGGCTACGACACGGTGATGCAGCGCGTCTGGGGCGGCCAGTTCCGCGGCGAATCGAACGTGCTGGCCGTCACCGTCTCCACCGTGCGCAAGGCGCTGGAGGAAGCGGGCGAGCCGCGCCTGATCCAGACGGTGCGCGGCGTCGGCTACGTCCTGCGCCAGCCGAGGGTAAAAGCGCCCACGCCGGCCCCTGCGGAGGCGAGCGCGGCCTGACGAAACCCAGGCGTTACCCAGAAGGATTCAACCGGACGACTCTTCGTCGTCCGGTTCTTTCCATGCGCGGGTCTCGGGAGTCCACCGTGCCATGGGTGAAGCGGCGTTGGCCAGGATGGGATCGAGGAAGGCGGCGACCATGGCATGCCCGATTGCAGTGTCAGGGTCCAAACCAGTGTCTTGGGCGAGCTTGCGGTATGGGATTGCCCAGTTTTCGGGAGGCAATGGCAGTTGTTCTGGAACCAGTTGCACGCCTCGTGAACCGAACGTTTTGTCAATCGCCTGGCGCAGCTTCCACGAGTCGAACTCTATCTCCGAGGAGATCAAGACCAGATCGATCAAGTCCTTTGCCCGCGTGTTCAGACGATCAGCGAATTCCCGAGTGTATGCGTGGAGCTTCTCTGCTACATGGACCTCGATCGGAATTGTGGGCACTTCTATTGCCGGGATTCCAGCGAATCCCAGGAGATCTGGCGCCGGCACTGGGGTTGATGGCAGCTCGTTGGGCTCGGAAAAGCCGATGTCTAGCGTGATGATCTCAAAGCGCCGACTATCGACATCCGCTCTTACTCGGAAGCGAAGCGTACCCTCGGTCGCTTCCCCAAGGTCGCGGGAGCCTTCGATCTGAAACACAAAATAGTCAGCGAGCTCGACTGCTTGGGCCGCGAGGAGATCGTTGGTCGCCGCCTCTGCGTCTTGCCGGTGCGCGAGGTCCAAATCCTGGAGTTGCCCCCCTTCGGTGGACACTCGATCATTGGGCACGATGCCCATGAGGAGGTGTTCTCATGCCCCGCAGCAGACCGGCCTATCCGCCTGAGTTCAAGGCCGAGGCCGTGCGCCTCGTCGGCAGCGGCGACCGCTCGCTGTCCCGCTTAGCCAAGGACCTCGGGGTCGCGGACCAAACGCTCCGCAACGGGGTGCGGCACGCCGAGATCGACGCCGGTGCGCGTGAGGCGTTGGCGCCGGACGAACGCGACGAGTTGCGCCAGCTGCGCCGCGAGGTGCGCACGCTGCGCCAAGAACGCGAGATCCTCAAAAAAGCGGCGGCCTTCTTCGCCAAAGAGAGCGACGGGATCCGGTAGCGGCCTTCGCGTTCGTCGCGGCGGAGAAGGCGCACTTTCCGGTGGCGACGCTGTGCCGCTTGCTGGGCGTCTCCCGGAGCGGCTACTACGCATGGCGCACGCGCCCTCCCTCCGCTCGCGCATGCGCGAACGAGGAACTCACTGACCACATCAGGGAAGTGCATGAGCAGAGTCGCGGCACGTACGGGGCACCCCGCATCTGGGCCGAACTGCGGGACCGTGGCATGGTCTGCTCCCGCAAGCGTGTTGCGCGCCTGCTTCGTCTGGCGGGCCTACAAGGCTGTCACCGACGCAAAGGACCGGCAGCCCCTCGCCGCACGCCTGGCCCTCCTCCGGCGCCCGATCTCGTGCAGCGCCAGTTCACCGCCGCCGCGCCTGATCGGCTCTGGGTCGCCGACATCACCTATGTCCCGACCTGGGCGGGCTTCCTCTACCTGGCCGTCGTGCTCGATGTCCACAGCCGGCGCATCGTCGGCTGGGCGATGGCCGGTCATCTCCGCACGGAGTTGGTCCTCGAAGCCGTCGACATGGCGGTCTGGCGACGCCGGCCCAGGGAGGGCGTCATCCATCACTCGGACCAGGGCAGCCAGTACACCAGCCTGGCCTTTGGCCGGCGGCTCCGCGAAGCTGGGCTTTTAGGATCGATGGGCAGTCGCGGCGATTGCTTCGACAACGCAACGGCCGAGAGCTTCTTCGCCACCCTCGAATGCGAGCTGCTCGCCCGTCACCGTTTCCCCACCCGGAGCGCCGCCCGGCTTGCCGTCTTCGACTTCATCGAGGGGTTCTACAACACCCATCGCAGGCATTCCGCGCTCGGGTATCTGTCCCCCGCCGCGTACGAGAGGAGGTGGTCCGCTCAACCGGTCGTCACTCACGTCCTACTGTCCACCAAACCGGGGTAACTCCATCCATGGTGAATCGCGCCCGTTCGCCAATCCGGTAGTCCAGAGCTACGGCGCCTTTGAGAATCCAACGGTTGGGGGCCGAGACCAGAAGCCGGGCCAGCAGCCGGTTGAACACCAGACGTTTTCGCTGGTAGGTCAGCCAGCTCTCACCCTTCTCGGCGGCGGTGTTGCGAAGCCGCTCTTCAAGCGCCATTCGGAACGCGGCGGCGCTCAGATATCGCCTGTCCGCGGTCATCGCAGCGCGCTCGCGACAAGTTCTTGCACGCGTTGGCTCCGATCGCTTGCATCCCGAACGAGTTGTGTCCGGGTGGTGAGTCCTCTGGCGATCGCTTGCTGAATTGCCATCTCTATTTGCTCGGGAGCCGTACCCCATTCTGCCGAGTCCAGGATCGTGCGAGCCGCGGACGTGAGGCGGATACCGTCGCGAACAACGATATCGAGGTTGCCAAAGGGCCGGGTCGTGGTGTGAATGGTGGTTCCTGGAATCTTTGGCAGGTTGCGTTTGGAACGGGGGATGGTCAAATGGACAGCGCGCGGTATGACGTCGCTGAGCTCCAGAAGATCGAGCGCGCTCTCATGCGACACAACCGCGGAATCTTTACCGAGCGCCAGCCATGGGATGACAACGTCTTCGCGGTGGAACGACGGGTAGTCTCTCAGTCGATACAAACCCCGTCGCACTCGGATGTATCGATCGCTCTTCGTCTGGTGGGAGAGCAGGGATCGTGAGAAGCCGCAATCCTGCGCTTGGGCGCTCGTGAAGTATCCGTGTTGTCCGGACGCCGCCCACTGGAGGCATCGATGATCTGGCCTAGTACTCATCGCGTCACCCATATGTTGAATAATACTTGACAAACGGGTGACACGGTGGGCGATTTCGGAGCCCCCGCGCCTCTTGAAACCCCAAGCCGGCAAAACAGCGCAAACGACCGCTTCATCGTTGACGGTTGCGCTGAAGCCAATGATGATCCAGACAGGGTTCTAGGCCGCGATCGTGGAAAGGAACAGACAGCGTGACTCAACATCGAGTAACCGTCCTCGGCGGCGGCAATACCGCTTTCAGCATGGCCGCCAACTTGGCGCTGGCGGGGCACGACGTGCTGCTCTGGGAACACCCCGACTTTGCTCATGCCATTGAGCCAATCCGAGAATCGCTGACGATCCACCTCGACGGCGCGGCGCGGACCGGGGCGGCCAAACTTGCCGCGGTGACGACCGACCCGGAGGAGGCGCTGGCCTGGTCGGAGACGCTGGTCTGCTCCGTGCCGTCGTACGCCCACGGGCCGTTCCTGGAGCAGCTCTTGCCGCATCTGAAACCGGGGCACATCCTGGCGCTGCTGCCAGGGAACCTCGGGGCGCTCGCCGTCGCCAACGCGCTGCGCGAGGCCGGCATGGACGGCGTGATCGTCGCCGAATCGGACACGGCCCCGTACGTCTGCCGCAAGAGCGCGCCCGACCGCGCCGTCATCTGGGGCACGGTGACGGGGCTCGGCATCGGCGTCGAACCGGCCTCGCAGACCGCCGAGGCGATGCCGGTGCTGCGCGCGCTTTTTCCGGGGGCGGTCGCCTACGGCAGCGCGCTGGAGGCGGGGTTGTCGGCGCTCAACCCGGTGGTGCATCCGCCGGGGGTGCTGATGAACGCCGGGCGCATCGAGCGCAGCCGGGGCGAGTTCTGGTTCTACGAGGAGGGCGTCACCCCGTCGGTCGTCAATGTCATCGAGGCGGTCGATCGCGAGCGGCTCGCCCTTGGCGCGGCGCTCGGGCTGACGCTGCCGCCCGTGGCCGAGGCCTTCCATCGGGCCGGTTTCGGACCGGCCGGCGACTTCTGGGCGGTCATCAACGGCTCGCA
>CALMZR010000186.1 GCA_937870845.1 uncultured Chloroflexota bacterium | reverse complement strand
ACCCTGGTTCGCCAATTGGCGCACGGGGGAGACGCTGTACGACAACGCCTATGGCGGGACCATCCAGGACCTGGCCAGGGATGCCCGGCGCTTCGATCTCTCGCTGGCCTGGCACGCTTGGGCGGGGGCCGAGCCGGCGCTGGCGCTCCTGGTCGAATGGCAGGCGAATGGCGCGCTGGACGAGGTCAGGATGCTGGCGCGGCGGCTGGCCGATGGTGTGGGACGACCGGAGCCGGCCGCCTCGATCGTGAGTCTGCGGGTGGACGACGCGGAGGGGGCGGCGCGCGCCCTGGCGAACATGGGGGTGCGCTGCGCGGCGCGCGGGGGCAACATCCGGCTTTCGCCGCATGTCTACAACACGGAGGCGGATATCGATCGGGCGGTGGAGGCGCTGGGGAGGTTCATGGGCTGATGCCGCGGCTGGCCCTCACCCCCCAACCCCCCCTCTCCCGTCGGAGACGGGAGAGGGGGGCTCTTTGCGGCCTGGAGGTTCGGCGTGGGTTGCGGAAGATGCCAAAGATGCCAAAGATCCCGAAGGTACGGGGGTGGCGCCAGCGGCGCCGCGGACGATCCTTGGGTGATGGCGGCGTCAGGCT
The DNA here is from genome assembly GCA_937870845.1 of uncultured Chloroflexota bacterium. GTDB lineage: Bacteria > Chloroflexota > Chloroflexia > Thermomicrobiales > UBA6265 > JACCXM01. The sequence continues at coordinate 1,609 of CALMZR010000186.1, read as the reverse complement.
AGCGGCAGCTCGATCTCGCGGCGCAGCTCGATGGATCGGTCGGCGGCGAGACCGATCTCGAGGGAGACGCGGGCGGCGCGGCCATCGATCAGGGGCGGCGTACCGTTCAGGGCGCTGGTCAGGAAGTGGTCGACCTCGTTGCGGATAGCGCCGACGAGGCGGCCGTTGATGGCGGGCCAGTGGCGGGTGTCGGGGAGCTTCCAGCCTTCGCCGGCGTCGACGCCGTAGAGGTTCATGGGGGTGAAGTCGAGCGAGACGACGCCGCGCTCGCCGATGACGTTCATCTCGACGTCGCCGAAGCCGCTCCAGGCCGCGGGCGCACTCCAGCCGGCCCAGCCCTCGCTCAGCGCCCAACTGCTTTCGACAACCGCCAACGCGCCGTCGGCGAACTCGGCCATGATCCAGGTGAAATCGGCCACGCCGAACTTCTCGTGGATGCGGCGCTTGATGGCTTTCGCTGAGACACGGACCACGTCGACCGGGTGATACCAGAGGATCTGATCGAGGTCGTGGACGGCGAGATAGTTGATGACGGTCGTGCGCCCGGCCAGACGCTCGCCTTCCTGGATCGGAGCATTGCGGCGTCCGTAGCCGCTCACGAACGCGCCGATGGTTCCGGATGAGACTGCCTGCTCGATGCGGGCGTAGGCCGGCTCGAAGCGGAGGATGTAGCCGACCATGAGGGGGACGCCAGCCTCGTCGCAGGCGGCGATCATGGCGTCGGCGTCGTCCAGGCTGGCGGCGATCGGTTTTTCGACCAGGACGGCGCATTTGTGCTGGGCCGCCATGACGACCGGCTCGCGGTGCAGCGTTTCCGGGGTAGCGACGACGACGGCGTCGAGACCTTCGGCGCGGAACATGTCGGCGAAATCGGCGTAGGGTTCGGCCCCGTACGCGGCAGCGAGCTCTTTGGCGCGGACGAGGTCCAGGTCGACGACGGCGGCGAGCGTGCCGAATCCGCTCTCGGCAATGGCGCGGGCGTGGAGACCGCCCATGAATCCGGCGCCGATGACGGCTACGCGAAGTTGGTCCATGAGGGGTGTTGCTCCTTGGGGTCTCTGCCTAACGAGGTTAGGCAGCCGGTGAACTTCGTGTCATTCCGACGAAGGAGGACTCTGGATTCACATGAAGCATCGTGTCGGTGACGCCGAGATGGTTCTTGGGAGTCCTCGCTTCGCTCGGAATGGCGCCAGTTTGCCGTGCTGCGCGACTAATCCGTGAGTGCATTGCCTGAGCCGGGGTCGAAGACAAAGGCTTCGTTCCAATCGACGTCGATGGTGACGGGTTGGCCGATGTCGAGGAGCTGGGCGGTAGGAGTGACGGCGCGCAGCAGGTGGCCGTGGGAGGAGAGCTCGTAGAGGATGTCGGTGCCGAGGATTTGGCGGGTGTAGACCTCCGCTTGCCAGGCGCCGGTGTCCGCGCCGTTGGCGGGGCGGAGGGCGAGGTGTTCGGGGCGGATGCCGACGAGGAAGCTGCCATCGTTGGCCTGCCGCTCCACCCTGGCGCGCACCGGGGCCGGCAGGGGCGATGCCCCGCCGCCGCCCGCGGCGAGGAGCCTGGCGCCGTCCGCCGTCAACGAGGCGTCAATGACATTGATGGGGTGGGAGCC
>CALMZR010000185.1 GCA_937870845.1 uncultured Chloroflexota bacterium | reverse complement strand
CTTCGATCTGGGTGGCGCAGGTCCCGCACTGCAGCCGCGTCACCGCCAGCTCGTCTCCGCACACCGGGCAGCGGCCGATGACTGGGTGCAGCATCATGTCCCGGGTTCCCTCCTGCGAGCGGACTCTGCGAACAGCCCTGTCGCCTCGACCAACGCGAGTAGCATTCACAAAATAGCGGAAGATATTCAATTTGTCAATTCAGAAATTGATTTTCCGAAGATGCTGGGGGAAAACAACCGACACTGGGCAGCCAGAACCTAGTCTGGATCCCAGGCGTCGCTACCCCGACGTCGCGCCTCTCGATTGTCACGTAGGACGGCCTCCCAGTCGGCACGCAGCGGATCGACCCTGAACTCCCGGATCAGCAACTCGACAATGTCTTCCAACAAGATGTGCCGAGTTGGAAAGTGAAGTCTGCCAAGATGCGTCTTGCGAGTGGCGAGCCTTGAGCCAATCCGTTGCTGAAGAACGATCGAGTCAGCTGCGCTAACGTGAAGGTGCGGCGTTTTCACCGGGCTCTTGCCAGTGGGATGCCAGTGGTAGACGACGATCTCATCTTCGCGATAGTCGAGGATACGATAGTGATATGACGCGGTGGCGACCTGGAACGGGCCACGTTCGGTGGCTCGATGCTGCTCCGTCGCAAACGAAAGCGCAAAGCGAAGGATCAGTTCGCCATGGCCGCCGTGGGAAGAAAGGCGAATCCTCCCGGGCTCGCGCTGCCCTACGGCGTGGAGGGTCACACTCTGAATGCGTCCCAATGCGACGTGGCTTGCATACGCCGTGGCGTTGGTCACGCAACCAAGCGTGGCGCGAATTCGGTCCAGGAAGGCTTCGACGGCCTCCTCAGGGGAGTCGGCGGCCAAAGGGGATAAGGAGAATCAAGTACTCGAGTTCTCGCCCCTCAGGGGTGTCCTCCCAGTCGTGGAACTCTCCAGCATCCCATCTCGCCAGAAACTCATCGCCGGGGATGCCGACGATGCGCCGCGCTTCCTGATCGAACATAGCGATGCCAAGCTCGGGATCGAGCACGGCAGGCGGATCGAGCATTGTCTGTTGCGCTTTTACGGCCATCGGAATGCCCAAACGTGTGCGAACTCGTGCGACCGGTCATTGCTACCATGATAGCTACCGGCGCGGGTTCCTGCCTGTCCGATCGCCGACCTGACGGCGGGTCCTTGCAGCGTCGGGAGCGGGGAAGGAGAGACCGATGGCAACGCGGATCGAAACGGCGCGCATGACCATGGCCCAGGCCGTGGTGAAGTTTCTCTCGCAGCAGTACGTGGAGCGAGACGGCGCCGAGCAGCCGTTCATCGCCGGCGTGTGGGGCATCTTCGGCCACGGCAACGTGGCCGGCATCGGACAGGCGCTGGAGGAGCTGAAGCTGGAGATGACCTTCCACCGCCCGCAGAACGAGCAGGGGATGGTCCACACCGCCGCCGCCTACGCCAAGATGAAGAACCGCCTGCAGACCTTCGCCTGCACCTCCTCCATCGGCCCCGGCGCCACCAACATGCTCACCGGGGCCGCCATGGCCACCATCAACCGCCTGCCCGTGTTGTTGCTGCCGGGCGACATCTTCGCCTCGCGCCTTCCCGATCCGGTGTTGCAGCAGCTCGAGTACCCGTTGAGCATGGACGTCAGCGTCAACGACGCCTTCATTCCCGTTTCCCGCTATTGGGACCGCATCAACCGCCCCGAGCAGATCCTGGCCAGCCTCCCGGAGGCGATGCGCGTCCTCACTGACCAGGCGGAAACCGGCGCCGTCACCATCTGCCTGCCCCAGGACGTCCAGGCCGAGGCGTACGATTACCCGGCCAACTTCTTCGCGAAGCGCGTCCACCACATCTCGCGCATCGTTCCCCCCGCCGAGGACATGCACCGCGCGATCGAGCAGATCCGCGCCGCCGAGAAGCCCCTCATCATCGCCGGCGGCGGCGTGCTCTATTCCGAAGCGACGGCCGCCCTCTCGGATTTCGCCGACGGTCTCGGCATTCCGGTCAGCGAGACGCAAGCCGGCAAGGGCGCGCTCCCCTGGAACCACGCCTGGAACGTGGGCGCCATCGGCCCCAACGGCAGCCTGGCCGCCAACCGCCTGGCGCGAGAGGCGGACCTCGTCATCGCCGTCGGCACCCGCCTGGCCGATTTCACCACCGCCTCCCACACCCAGTTCCAGAATCCGGACGTGCGCTTCCTCGGCATCAACGTCTCATCTCGGGACGCCCACAAGCTCGGTTCGCTGCCCCTGGTCGGCGATGCGCGGGCCACGCTCGACGCGCTGCGCGAGGCGATTTCGGCGGGTAAGCACCGCACCGCCGCCGGCTACGGCGACAAGGTGGAAACCCTCAAAGCCGAATGGGACCGCGTCGTCGACGACCTCATCGCCGTCGCGGAACCCGAAAAGCTGACGCAGGCGAACGTGATCGGCATCGTCAACGCCGCCAGCGGTCCCCGCGATGTCGTCGTCTGCGCCGCCGGCGGCCTGCCGGGCGATCTGCTGAAGCTGTGGCGCCCGGTCGACCCGAAGGCCTACCACCTGGAGTACGGCTACTCCACCATGGGCTACGAGATCGCCGGCGGGCTCGGCGTGAAGATGGCCGACCCCTCGCGCGAGGTCTACGTCATGGTCGGCGACGGCTCGTACCTGATGCTGCACGCCGAGATCGTCACCTCCCTGGAAGAGGGGATGAAGCTGACCATCGTCGTCGTCGACAACGGCGGCTTCCAGATCATCAGAAAGCTGCAGATGTCGACCGGCACCCCCTCCTATGGCAACGAGCTGCGCTTCCGCGACCCCGCCACCGGCGAGCTCGACGGACCCTACATCCCCATCGACTTCGCCGCCAACGCCGCCAGCCTCGGGGCCGCCGCCATGACGGCCACGAACGAGGGCGAGCTGCGCGACGCCCTGGAGCGGGCGAAAGGGGAAACGCGCACCGTTGTCATCCACGTCCCGGTGCAGAAGCACGCCTCCGTGCCCGGCTTCGACTCCTGGTGGGACGTGCCCGTGGCCGAGGTCTCCGATGTCCCCACCGTGCGCGAGGCGCGCGAGGAGTACGTCGCCAACGAGAAGATGGAGCGATTCTATTACTGAGAAGGGCGGCCTGAATTCGCTTCCTGCCGTTGTCACGAGCTTGACGCCGGCGTTGACCGCTATTGCCGGCGCTCGTATAGTCGGCTCCGCGGTCAATGCGAGTGGCTGCTACCGGTCGAGTTCGGACACTGAGGTGCAACGGCGTGCATGCCGAACGTGTTGGTGACATACACCGAGCACGCGCTGGATAGAATGCGAGAACGCGAGATCGATCAAAGACATGTTGAACTGACGCTGGCAAAGCCCCACCGCGTGTTTGCCGATGCCGAGGGCAAACCCGTGGCCGAAAGGACATTCCGGTTTGGGACCTTGCGAGTTGTCTACGTCGATCGGCTTGATGCGGGCGGGCGGCATCGCCACGTCGTCACCGTCATGCGGCGGTAGGAAGAGTCGCTCATGGAGTTTCAACTCGACCGCGACGTCAACGCGCTCTACATCAAACTTCGACCCGGCAAAGTTGCGCAAACGATCGAAGTGACGACGACGATCTACGTCGACTTGGACGCCGATGACGCGCCGATTGGCATCGAGTTCACAAACGCCGACGACTTCCTCCCGTTCCTGAGAGATCAGGCTGACAGTGCCGATGTCCCGCCTCAAGTGCGCGAGCTTTTCCGAGTGACAGCGGCCTGAGTTCGTTCGGGGCGAAACGGTAGCGATGCCTGCGCTCTACGCGGCGCCCGCGCCGATTATCCCGCCGGCTTGCCTGGCGTTGGCGCGGATCTCGACCCGCCCGTTGGCGATGCGCACCTCGTAGGCGGCGACGGGAGTCGTCGCCGGACCGTGGCGTAGAGCGCCGTCGTCCAGCCGGAAGACGGAACCATGCCAGGGGCAGTTGACGGCGATGCCCTCAATCTGGCCCTCGTCGAGCGGGCCGCCAAGGTGGGGGCAGGTGGCGCCGATGGCGCGAATCTCCTCGCCCTGCCGCAGCAGCATCACCGGCGTCCCCTCCGCCTCGACCCGCAGCGGCTTGCCGTCGTTCAGGTCGTCGAGAGCGGCGACGTCGGTCCAGTCGCTCGGCGGCGACTCAAAGGCGGCATGATCGACGCCAATGCCGAGGTCGTAGGCCAGCTCGCCCCCCAACCAGGCGGACGCCAGGTTCACCGTGATGCCGAGCGTGGAAAGGACGATGCCCTCCTGCCTCCGTCCCTGCCTGCGCATGAGCCACGATCCCGCCATCAGGCCCGTCGCCGTGTAGTTCATCAGCGCGTGCAAGGCGCCGAGGCGGCGCGGCTGCTCCTGATTGGTCACGTCCTGCCACTGCGCGGCCCCGGTGATCGCCGCCCCGGCGGCCCCGATCAGCCCCAACCCCAGGCACAGGTCCGCCGCGCGCTCCTCTCCCATCAGGTCGAAGACCGCCGTCGCCGTCCAGGCCCCGACCGGCACGGCGATGACCGCCGCGTGCAGCGAGTGCCCGAGCCAGACGCCATACAGGAAGTCGCGTGGACCCCTTGGCGCGTCCTGCCCCAGCAGCGGCTCGAACGCCTGCTCCATCGTGGCGGCCACGTCGTCCAGCCACGGCATCTCGTGCGCGATCTTGTCCACCAACCCGACCGTCTCCGTCCGCGTCGTCATCGTCTGCTCCTTGCCGCCTCCGTTGGCACGAACGCCTCCAACTGGCAAGCGGCCGCGCACAAGTCGTGCCCAGTCGCAGGAGCCGTTTCGTAGCGTGGGGGATGATCCGGGATCGATCGCGCGTCACGCTGCCGTCGCGTGGCCGACATCAGGAAAGCCGGCGGCGGCCCCATGGCCGCCGCCGGCCGGGAGACCGCTCAACTCGTAGGAGGCTCAGTCTTCGAGTTGAACCGTCTCCCCGCCCCGCTCCAGCGACTCCCGCGCCGCCAGCGAAACGGCCAACGCATGCAGCGCATCGGCCGGGGTGGCTCGATCGGCGGGCCGGCCCTCGCGGATGGCGTCGATGAAGTACGCGCACTCCGCGGCGTAGGGGTCAGTCTGGGTCGGGGCGAGGCGCAGCGGCTCGCCCTCGCTCGGGAAAAGCGTCAGCTCGTTGACGCCGCCGCCCATCTCGACGCTGCGGCCGCCGGCGCGGAAGTGGTACTCCATCGCGCCGTTCTCGCACAGTACCTCGAGGCGGGACGAGAAGGGGTAGGACTCCGGCATCATCATCCCGCCGTCGACAAGGGCCGAAGCGCCGTGTGCAAAGTCGATCAGCACCTGCACCTGGTCGTACCCGCCGGAACGCGGGTTGCGCTCCCCGCGCGCGGTGACGGCCCGCGGCGCGCCGAAGACCCAGTTCAACGCGTCGTAATCGTGGATCATCATGTCGATGACGGCGCCGCCGGTCAGATCCGAGCGGCTGAAGAGCGCCGACCAGGCCGGGAAGGGCTGCCGCCGCGAGGCAAACCCGGAGCGCGGCTCTCCCAGCTCGCCGCTCCCCACCCGCCGCGCGATCTCGACGTACTCCGGCCAGAAGCGGAGCACGTGGGCGATCATCAGGATGTGATCGGTCTCCTCGTTCGCGGCCACCAGCGCCCGCGCGTCGTCCAGCGAGAGGGCGATCGGCTTCTCCAGCAGGACGTGCTTGCCGGCGGCAAGGGCGGCCTCGGTCGCTTCCCGGTGCTGCGGCGTGGGCAGACAAACGTCAATGGCGTCGATCTCCGGATCGGCGAAGAGCGCCGCCATGTCGTCGGACCAGCGCGAGCCGATCTCCTCGGCCAGCGGCCGGCCGCGGTCGGGGCTCGGCGCAAAGACCGCCGCCACCTCGACGTCCGGCATCGCCGCGTACGCCCGCGCGTGCGTGCCGCCCATGAACCCCGCGCCCAGCACCGCGACCCGAACCATGAGCGTGTGCCCCCGTCCCTCTTCAAGAAATGGAGTCGGGGTGTCAGGGTGTGGGGGTGTCAGGTATTGACGGGTGTCGCCGTTGGAGCGCGTTGCCCTCGTCGCACCCTGACACCGTGTCACCCTGAGACCCTGTCACCCCTCGTTCGGCACGAACCGCCGCACGTACGCGTACGAATCCGCCATCGCCTTGTCCACGTCCGCCAGCGCCGGCCACGGCTCGCCTTGGAACTCGATCTCGACCGAGCAGGGCCCGTCGAAGCCGACCCCGTCGAGCGTCTTGAAAAGCGCGGCGAAATCAACCTCGCCTGTGCCGACGGTCGGGAAGTTCCACACGCCCACGCCGCCGATCTGGTCCTTGACGTGCATGTGGACGACCTTGTCGGCCGCGCCGGGCAGATCCTCCTCGGGGCGCACGCCGCCATAGTGGATGACGTTGCCGGGGTCGTAGTTGATGCCGATGTTGGGTTTGCCGATCTCCTCGATCAACGCTTTCGAGATCTGTCCGGTCGCCAGCAGGCCGCCATGCGTCTCCAGGCAGATCTCGATGCCGTCCTGCGCCGCTTCGTCCGCAAGAGGCCGGATGCGCTCCAGAAACGCCTGGCGCTGATCGTCGAGGCTGCCGCCCGACGTGTCGGCATGACCCCCGGTCGAGGTCGTGACCTTCGTGACCCCCAGCTTGCGCGCGATGTTGAGCGCCTTGCGAAACTCGGCCACCCCTTCGTCGCTGACCAGATCGGAATGGCCGGCCAGGCTGACCGCCGTCAACCGGTGCTTGGCAAGAAGATTCTTGATGCGCTGGATCTCCTCGTCGTCGGCGTCGCGGCGAACGTGCTCCGTCCAGCCGGGGACGCTGGTCAGCTCGACCGAGGTGAACCCGGCCCGAGCGATGCCGTCGAGCGCGTC
>CALMZR010000184.1 GCA_937870845.1 uncultured Chloroflexota bacterium | reverse complement strand
CCGCGGTGCTCGAGGTCGCGCAGGAGCCGGATATCCCGGTCCCGATCGGCCCCATTGGCGACCACGCGGGTGAGGACTCCCGTCACCTCGGCGGCGTTCTTTCCCGCGTCCTCGAAATGATCGAAAAACTGCTCGTCATGCGGCAGAAACCGGGCCAGGACCATCCATCCCTCCTACCGTCCCCATTCGCACGCCCGGCGCGCGGTCGCCGCCGATGCGGGAGAATGTTAATCAATTGCTATCCGTCCGGCGGGGAGCCGGGGATAGCGGTGTCTGCACCCTCGTAGAGGAGGATCGTTATCGATCCCGTCGCGATCGGGCTCGTCCTCGTCGCCGCCATCATTCACGCCAGTTGGAATCGCGTACTGCATGCCGAAGGGGACCGGGTTGCGGCGATGGCCGTGGCGGGGGTGGTCGTCGGCGTGGCCCTGCTGCCCGCGGTGATCGTCTGGCCGCCGTGGCGGGCGCTGCCGTTCGTCGTTGCTTCGGCGGCGGCGCACGTCGCCTACGCGCTTGGGCTCTCTGCTGCCTACCGGCGCGGCGCACTCTCGGTGGCCTATCCGCTCGGCCGGGGCGTAGCGCCGCTGCTCATCACGCTCGGCGGATGGTTCTTGCTGGCGGAGCCACCGACGATGGGGGCGCTCGTTGGCGCTGGCTCCCTGGCGGTCGGGTTGGGGCTCATCGCCGTCTCCGGCGGGCGAACCGGGCAGGGCGCGGCGATCGTGTTCGCGCTCTTGACGGGGATGACCATCGCGGCGTACTCGGTTGTCGACGCCGCGGCGGTGCGCCAGGTTTCGCCGGTCGGATACCTCGGCGCTGTGCTTGGCATTCAAGGTGTGCTGCTGACCCTCTTGCTTCGCGGTAACCACGTCCGCCTGCGGAAAGGGCTGCGCTCCGGGATGTTGATCGCCCTCGGGTCGGTGGGGGCGTACCTGCTCGTGCTTTACGCGTTCCAGCTCGCGCCGGCCGGACGCGTCTCGACCCTGCGGGAGGCATCCGTGCTTATCGGCATCGTGCTGTCGGGCGAGCGTCCAGCGCCGCCGGTCTGGGGCGGCGCCGCGCTGGTTCTCGTCGGGGCCCTTCTCGCCGCGGGCTAGCGCGTGGCCAGGGGACGGCACGGTCTACGGCGGCGGCCTCGAGAAGATCCCAAAGATCCCAAAGATCCCGAAGATTTCGAGGATACCGAAGGCGCCGGAGGTCACGGGGTCAATCAGGTCTCCAGACCCAGGTTCAGGTAGGATCGACAACCGTCGGATCGGTCGTACGATGGAGGAGGCGCTGGGCGGAGGACGTCACGAACGGAGGAGCGACCGTCGCGGCGCAGACAGGCACCCGAAGCATCGTCTCCAGAAAGGACGTGCGATGCGCACCTCCGCGTTCGAATTGGCCGTTTTGGCCCTGGCCGTGCTGCTTGTCGATCAGGTCGCCGCGAATGAGGCGACGCCAACCACGGAAACACCGCCAGAGTCTTGCCTCGTGGTCGAGACGTTTCCTGTCCTGCCTGGGGAACATCCGCACGACGTGGCGCCCGCCGCCGACGGTGAACGCGTCTGGTATACGGCGCAGCGGGCGGGCGCGCTGGGGCTGCTCGATCCGGCGACCGGAGCCATCGAGACGATTCCTCTGGGCGAAGGGTCGTCGCCCCACGGGGTGGTCGTTGGACAGGACGGGGCGGCGTGGGCCACGGACACCGGTTTGAACGCCATTGTCCGGGTCGACGCCGAGACTCGGGAACTCGCGGTTTGGCCACTGTCGGGACCGAACGCCAACCTCAACACCGCCGCTGTCGACGAGGAGGGCGTCGTCTGGTTTACCGGGCAGAACGGGATCGTCGGCCGGCTCGATTCGGTGACGCAACCGCCAGGAATACCCTTCGAGCCGCTGGCCGCGCCGCGTGGCCAAGGGCCATACGGCATCGACGTCACCTCGGACGGGGACGTTTACTACGCGTCGTTGGCCGGCAGCTATCTCGGCAGAGTGGTTCCGGGCCCTGATGGCAGCTTCACTCTGAAGGTGATCGAGCCGCCGACGCCGAACCAGGGGACGCGCCGGGTCTGGTCCGACTCGACCGGCGTGCTCTGGACGAGCCAATGGAACGCCGGCCAGGTCGCTCGCTACGATCCCGAGATGGGGGAGTGGACCGAATGGCGGCTGCCGGGCGATGCGCCTCAGGCGTACTCGGTCTACGTCGACGAGCGCGACGACGTCTGGCTCAGCGATTTCGGGGCCAACGCCCTCGTCCGCTTCGACCCGGATACCGAGACATTCGCCACCGTGCGGCTGCCACATGCGGACGCTCGGGTGCGCCAGATGCTGGGTCGCCCTGGCGAAGTGTGGGGCGCGGAATCGGGCGCCGACGCGCTGGTGGTGGTGAGGACGGAGTGCTGACGAGAAGCAGAGGCATCCCGAAAGAGCGTCGAGCCTTCAGTGGACGTCCCCCGTCAAGGGCAAGCGCAGCGTAAACGTGCTCCCCTCGCCCTCGACACTCTCAGCCGTGATGTCGCCGCCGTGCTGGGCCACGATCTGCTGGGCGCCGGTCAGCCCAATGCCGGAACCGGCGATCCGCCCGGCGACGTTGAAGCCTCGCCGAAAGCGCTCGAACACGAAGGGGAGGTCCGCCGCCGGGATGCCGATGCCGCGGTCGGCGATCGCCAGCACCGCCCACCGCCCGGCCGGCTCGTTCTCGGCGGTCAAGCGAACCGTGACGTCGACCCCGTCCGGGCTGTACTTGATGGCGTTGTCGAGGATGTTGCGGATGACGCGCTCCAGCCGCGAGGCATCGGCATTGACGACCAGCGGTGCGCCGTCGTACTCCACGCGGATCGCGTGCGAGGCCGTCGCGCGTTGGGCATCCTGCACGCAGGACGCGACGAGAGAGCCAAGATCGATGAGGTCTGGCTGGAACTCCAGTGGCTGGCCGGCCCGCAGGCGAACCGTGTCCATCAGGTCGTCTATCAGGCGTGTGGCGCGGCCGGCGGACGAGACGATGGCCGCCAGGCGAGGCATCCCCTCGTCGAAGGTGACCGTGCCGTCCCGCCGCAATCGTCGCTGCAGCAGCTGGGTCTGGCCCACGACCGCGGTCAGGGGGTTGCGCAAATCGTGGGCGGTGGCGTCGACGAAGGCTCGCCACTCGTCTTCGGCGCGCTTGCGCTCCGTCAGGTCGAGGATGAAGCAGATATAGAGCGGCGGGCTTTGCTGCAGGGCGGCGATGCCAATCAGAATCGGGAGACGGGAGCCGTCGCGCCGCACGTATTCCTTTTCGTACGGCGTGGCCGTGCCGCCTGACTCCAGTTCGGAGATTGCCTGAGCATCGCGGGCCGCGAACTCCGGCGGCGTCATCTCGGTCCAGCGCAGGCGGCCTTGCTCGAGTTCAGCCCGGCTGTAGCCGACCTTGTCCAGGAAATGATCGTTCGCCTCCAGAATGCGCTCGTCGTCGGTGACGATGACGCCCATCACCCCCGCTTCGAGGAGACGCCGCACTTTCGCCTCGGCCTCGTGCGTTGCGGTGTAGAGCCGGGCGTTATCGACGGCCAATGCGACGCGATCGGCGACGTCGCACGCGAGGTCGAGGAGCTCCTCGGTGTAGCGGCGCCCGGAGGCATTGGTGAAGCAGAGCGTGAGCGCCCCCTGGGTGCGGTCGCGCGCTCGGAGCGGAACCGTAATCTGCGAGCGGAGGCGCCGAGCGCGCATGAACTCCAGGTGCTCCGGAGAAAATGCCACACGCGTCAGCCATTCCTCCGTGACCCTGGGAATGAACTGCGATTCGCCTGAGCTGAGCGTCCGCGAAATCGGGTGGTCGGGGTGTAGCCACATCGGGAGGAAGCGAGCGAGGTGCTGGTCGAAAACCCGCTGCTCGCGGGGATCGGCGTGGGCCCAGGCGACACGTTCCAGCTGGCCGTCGGGAAGCGCGAGGTCGACGAAGGCGTAGTCGGCGAGGCCTGGAACGAGGAGGCGGGTCACGCGGTTGAGCAACTCCTTCGGATCGAGCGACATGGCCAACGTTTGGCCCAGCTCGGCGAGGAGGCGCTGCTGGGTTTCGATGCGCTTGGTCTCGTCGATATCGGTGGAGGTTCCGAACCAGCGGACGATGGAACCCGATTCGTCGCGCACCGGCACGGTGCGGCTTAGAAACCACCGATACTGCCCATCGTTCGCGCGGAGGCGCAGCTCGCCGTGGAACGGCGTCCCGGACCGCTGCGCCTCGCCCCATCGTTCTGTCACCCAATCGAGGTCATCGGGATGGATCGGTTCGAAAATGGGGGCCGAGGCGCCGAGGTTCGGATCCTGGCCGGTGTACGCGAACCAGCGGTCGTTGAGGTACTCCACCGTGGCGCCATCGCCGCTCATCGCCCAGGCGATCTGCGGCATTGCATCGGCAAGCTGGCGGAATCTCGCCTCGCTCTGCCGCACCGCGTCGTAGAGTCGGGCGCGTTCGAGAGCCTGCGCGCACAGGTCCGCGACTGTCGCCATGAATCGCCGGTCGTCGTCGTCGAACTGACGGTCGGTGGGGAAGGCGAGCGACAGGGCGCCGATGATGCGGCCCTCGACCTGCAAGGGGAGACCGGCGACGGCCCGGTCGCCGCCGCGGGCATGGACGGTGCGGTGGTGCGGGTAGCGGCTGAGGCGCTCTTTCCAGGTTGGGATGAGGATCGGCTCCCCGGAACGGACGACGTCGGCAACCAGGGTCTCGCCGTCGACCGGCAACCGTTGCGACCAGGCGGCGATCTCCGAGTCGTACCCGTGCAACGCCAGGTTGCGCAACTCGCTGCCGCTGGCGTCGAGCAGGAACACGTTGCCGGCGTTCGCGCCGAGGGCGGGCATGGCCCGCTCGATGATGACGTCCCCGACGCCGCCGGGATCGAGCGCGGCCGAGAGCGCAGCGGTGAGCGCCTGGAGCTGGCTGGATCGGTCGTCTCGGCGCTCACGGCCAGTAATGTCGATGGCGACGCCAGTCGCCCGCAGAAAGCCGCCCGAATCGTCTCGCTCGATGCGCACGTGGTCGCGTACGACACGAAACTGGCCCGTGGCGCCGCGAATCCGGTATTCGATCGGGAATTCGACGTCACCCCGTTCGACGGCCGCGGCGAGCTCGGCGCGAATCCGAGCAACGTCGTGGGGGTGGACGATCCCAATCCAGCTCAGCGCGTTGGTCGCGGACGACCGAGGAGGCTGAGCCGCCCCCTGACGCCGGTCATCGTCACCCATGGCCCCGGTCGCCAGGTCGAAATCGTGAACAAAGGCGCGGGTCGTGGCAAGGACGCGATGAAGGCGCGCTTCGGTCTGCCGCAGCGACTCTTCCAGCGCGGCGACGCGCTGACTGGCATCTTCGGCAGCGGCTGCCGCGCCCGAACCATCCTGGTCCGCGTCGCGAAGGCGATCGCTCACCGTGGAGGGCGTGTCTGGGGCAGGGGACGCCGACTGGCGAACCCGGCGCGCCGGCGTGTCGGGTTGCATGGGAGGATTGTAGTCGGGCAAATGCGACGCGAGCCCACCTGCCATGAGCGCGGCCCCGCTCCTGGTGAACTGAGGGAGACCGCTTGCCACGCACGAGGTGCGCACACCGCACCGTGTCATTCCGGCAAAGGAGGAGCCTCGGGGTTGAGGAGACGACTGCCCGCAACGCGCGAGGTTCCTCCTTTGCTCGGAACAATACGACTGGCCCGGTCTGGGAGCGCCAGTGGTCTGGGACTACGCCCCCGGCGTGGCCTCGGCCGCGGCGCCTTCGATGCCTGCCTCGGCGGCGCGCTCAGCCTCGGCAACGTTATCGACGGTGATCAGCATCGGCTCGATGAAATTGTCGTGCTCCTCCGGCTCCGTGCCGTCGCGCAGGTAGTCGACCAAGATTTCCATCGCGCCGCTGGTCTGGCCGCCGGGGAACTGCTCGATGGTGGCGGCCAGCGTGCCGTCCTGCACCGCCTGCAGGGCCTCGGGCAGCGCGTCGAAACCGATGATCGGGATGTCGAGCCCCGCGCCCGAGACGGCCTCGGCGGCCCCGAAGGCCATGTCGTCGTTGGCGGCGACAATCGCGTCCGCGTCCGGGTTGGCCTGCAGCGCTTGCTCGGTGACAGTCAGGCCCTGGTCGCGAGCGAAAGCGGCGGTCTGCTGGAAGACGATCTCGTAGGCGTCGTTGCCTTCGAGCACCGAGTTGAAGCCCGCGGAGCGGTCGATCGCCGGGGAGGCGCCGACGGTCCCTTGCAGCTCGATGATCTGCCCGCCGTCGGGCAGAATCTCCATCAGGTACTCGCCCTGGATCTCCCCGCCGCGCACGTTGTCCGCGCCGACGTGGGCCAGCGTCTCGGCGCCGGTCACGTTGCGGTCGACCGTAACCACCGGGATGCCGGCGTCGGTGGCGGCCTGGATCGCCGGGGCCAGCGCCTCGACGTCGCGCGGGGAGATGACGATGCCGTCCACGCCCTGGGCGATCATCGTCTCGATCCCGGCCGACTGGGTGGCCGAGTTGTCCTGGCCGTCGAGCTCGATCAGCTCGACGTCGAGCTCGGCGGCTTGCTCGCGGGCGATGTTCATCATGTGGACGAAGAACGGAAAGTTCAACCCAGGGACCGAGAAGGCGATCTGCAACCGGTCGTCTTGCCGGGCCGGGGCCGCCGTGCCGGCCAGAGGCACGGTGACCAACAGCCCGAAGAGAAGGGCGACCGCCAGCTGGCGGGACGTCGATGGTTGTCCGCGCATCGATTGCTCCTTTGCGATGGGATGCTCGCGTGCTGCACGCCATGCAGACCGCGCTTTTCCGCTGCCGTTCGTGGGCTTGACTGAACGGTGAGGCGACATGCTGCCTGTCGTCAGTGGTCCTCCTTTCCGCTTGAATCGCCGGGCGCCAGATGTGCCGCTCCGAGCACGGCGAGGAATCTCGTGGCTCAGCGATCGCTCATGTCTTTAGCGTCGAGATCCCTCCTTCGTCGGAATGACACGGGGTCGGAGCGACACAAGGTCGGCGCGGCGGTCAGGCACGCCGCCGGCGCTTGGCGAGTTGGTCGAGGTAGACGCTGAGGACGACGATGACGCCGATGATGATCGGCTGATAGTAGGGGTTGACGTTGTTGATGGCCAGACCGCTGTAGAGCACGCCGATGAGCAGCGTGCCGACGAGCGTGCCCAGGACGCTCCCCTCGCCGCCGAACAGGCTGGTGCCGCCGATGACGACGGCGGCGATGACAATCAGCTCGTATCCCTGCCCGGCGACGACCTCCGCGGCGCCAAGGCGGGACGTGAGCAGGAAGCCGCTCAGCCCGGCGCAGAACCCGCTGATGACGTAGACGCTCATGATCAGCCCGGTGGTGTTCAGGCCGGAGAGCCGCGCCGCCTCCGGGTTGCCCCCGACGGCGTAAATGGATCGGCCATAGGTGGTGAAGCGCAGAACCAGATAGCCGACGATGACAAACGCGGCAAAGATGGCCACCGGCACGGGCACTCGGTCGCCCAGGATCCATCCCGAGCCCCAGAAGCGGTAGTCATCGGAAAAGCGGTTGATCGGCGTGCCCTGGGACATGACCTGCGTCGCCCCGCGCCAGGCGGCCAACCCGCCCAGGGTGACGACGAAGGCGGGCACCTTCAGCTTGGCGACGCAGAATCCGTGGATCAACCCGGCCCCAGCGCCGACGGCGATCGCCGCCAGCACAGCCAGGAGGACCGCGCTGCCGCCGGGGTCGGGGTTGCCAACGTCGCGCCAGTTGCTTCCCTTGGCGACCGCCGCCGCCACCATCCCCGCGAAGGCGACGACCGAGCCGACCGAGAGGTCGATGCCGCCGGTGAGGATGACAAACGTCATGCCGACGGCCAGGATGCCGTAGACGAAGTTCTGGCGCAGCAGGAACCAGAAGTTCGTTTCGCTGGCGAAGGCCGGCTGCTGGCTGGTGAAGATCGCCGCCAGCACGACGAGGAAGATGACCGGGGCGAAGCGGCCCAGCAGCTCGATCGGGTCGATGCGCCGCTTCGGCGGCTCCAGCGCGGCGGTCCCGCCGACCGCGCTCGTCTCTGACACCATGCGTGCTCCTTACGCCGCCGGCGCTATCGTTCCAACCACGCCCGTGGCCAGGGCCATGATCGCTTCCTGCGTCGCCTCGTGGCGGGCTAACTCCCCAGCGATCCGCCCCTGGCGCATGACCAGCACGCGGTCGCTCATGTGGACGATCTCGGGCAGCTCGGATGAGATCATCAGGATCGCCACTCCGTCGGCGGCGAGCTGGTGCATCAGGCCATGGACCTCTGCCTTGGCCCCGATATCAATGCCGCGGGTCGGTTCGTCCATGATCAGAATCTTGGGGCGCAGCGCCAGCCACTTGGCGATGACCACCTTCTGCTGGTTGCCGCCGGAGAGGTTGAGCACCTTTTGCTCGATCGATGGGGTGCGCACGCGCAGCGCCTGCACCATGTCTCGCGCCAGCTTGCGCTCGGCGCCGAGGAGGACGATGCCGAACCGGCTCAGCCGGTCCAGCACCGAGAGCGCCATGTTCTCCCGGATGGCCAGGTTCAGCACCAGGGCTTGCAGCTTGCGGTCCTCCGGCACGAGCCCGATGCCAAGGCGGATCGCCTCGCGTGGCGAGCGGATGCGGGTTTGCTTGCCGGAGACGATGATCTCGCCTCGGTCGTAATCGTCGGCCCCGAAGATGGCGCGGGCGATCTCCGTTCGCCCGGAGCCGACCAGGCCCGCTAACCCGACGATCTCCCCGGGCCGCAAGGCGAAAGAGACATCCTCCAGGACGATGGCGGCGGGATCCTGTCCCGTCCCGGTGCGGCCGAGGCCGCGCACTTCCAGCACCGGCTCCGGCGGCCGCGCGGCGAGCGATTCCAGCCGGCGCTCGGCCTCCTCCCCGCGGAAAAGATCGCCCAGGGGCCGGCCGACCATCAGCCGCACGATGCGGTCGGGCGTCGCCTCCTCGATCGACAGCTCGCCAGCCAGTTCGCCGTCGCGCAGCACCGTGACCCGGTCGCAGATGGTGAAGATCTCTTCCAGGCGGTGCGAGATGTAGATCACCGCCAGACCGCGCTCCTTGAGGCCGCGGATGATGTCGAAGAGGGCGGCGACCTCTCTGTCGGTCAGCGCCGAGGTCGGCTCGTCCATGATGACGATGCGCGCGTTGAGCGAGAGGGCCTTGGCGATTTCGACCATCTGCTGCTCGGCGACGGAGAGCGAGCGCACGGCCGCGCCCGGATCGAGGCGGACGCCGAGCTGATCGAGCAACTCCTCTGTCTGCTTGCGGAGCTGGCCCCAACGGACGACCTTGCCCGAGTTCGGCTCCCGGCCGACGAAGACATTCTCCTCGACCGAGAGGTTCGGCATCAGGTTGAACTCCTGATAGATGATGGAGATGCCGAGGTCCTGCGCCTGGCGAGGGTTGTGGATGACGACCGGCTTACCGTCAAGGACGATGTGCCCGCCGTCCGGCTGGTACACCCCGGAGAGGATTTTCATCAGGGTGCTCTTGCCGGCGCCGTTCTCGCCGACGAGGCCGAGCACTTCGCCGGGGTAAACCTCCAGGCTCACCTCGTTGAGCGCCAGCACGCCAGGAAACTGCTTGCTCACCTGCTCCACGCGGAGCAGCGGCGCGCGTGGCGGTTCTTCTGGTGCAGCCATGTCGCTGACGACCATGCGCGGACTCATCCCCAGCGACGCACAGCCTGCGCTGGCTCGCTTCTCGGCCCCGATTGCCTCTAGCACGGAGATAGCGTGCGGGAGAGCGCCGCCGCTGTCAAGATCGACCGTCATGTCGTCCGCGTTCGCCGATGGCCGGGTCCCGTTCCCAGGCCGGCAGGGCGAGACCATCGGGGTTGTAGACGATCTCGCCGGCGCGGATCGTCAGCCGACATCGCAGACGCTGCCGGGCGTCCAGGCGGAACTTCCCGCAGTCGAAGAAGCCGAACTCGCCTTCATCGAGTGCAAACACCGCCACGTCGGCGTCGGAACCAGGGGTGAGCGTGCCGAAATCGGGCCGGCCAATTTCCTGCGCCGGGGCGACCGTGGAGCGGGCGATGACCTCCGGCAGCGGCATCCCCATGGCCAGCATTTTGCTCATCGTCGTCGCCATGTCGAAGACCGGGCCGTTGAGGTTGCGGGTGTGCAGGTCGGTGCTGATGGAATCGGGCGGGAATCCTTGCCGGATGGCCGGCGCGGCGTTGCGGAACCAGAAGCTGGCCGCTCCGTGACCGAGGTCGAAGATCACACCCCGATCCCGTGCGCGATGGAGGAGGTCTGAGACGTTGCCGGCGTCATCGATCACGGGAAACTGCTGGGCGAAGACGTGGGTGTGGATGTCGCCCGGTCGTAGTTTGGCGAGAATCAGCTCTGGATAAGATCGCTCTGGCAGCCAGGGAACGACATCGACCATCACCGGCAGCCCGCACAGTTGCCCCGCCTCGATCGCGGCGTCGACCGCGGCCCAAGGCGGGTGCGCGGCGTCGAAAGGCTGGCGCACCCAGTAGTGCGCCGTCTTGATTCCGACGGCCACGTCCCGATGCTCGTCGGCCATCGCCGCCGCCAGCGCCGGCCGCATCTCGCGCACGTCGTCTTCCCACGGGCCGCCCATGCCGGAGCCGACGATGTTCATGAACGCGAGCACGCGGATTCTGGCGCGGTCGATGATCTCGGATCGGAACTCGGCGAAGTCGCGCCACCCGGAGGTCCCGGCGTCGACGACGGTCGTCACTCCGGAGGAGAAGGTGCTGACGTGGGGATCGAGCGAGAGATCGGAGCGGCGATGGGTGGCGAAGACGTGAGCGTGCATGTCGATGATGCCCGGCACGACGTACGCGCCCGTCGCGTCGATGACGGTTTCTTCGTCGCGCGCGGCCAGATTTCGTCCCACTTCGGCGATGCGTCCGCCCTTGATTCCGACGTCGGCGGGGCTGTCGATGGCGTTTGCGGGGTCAATGACGTGCCCGCCGCTTATCAAGAAACCCGGAAACTCTTCACCATGCTCTGGCACGAAACGCTGACCTCCCTGATGTCCGTCTGGCGTGGAATCCGGATGATGGGTGGTTTTTCACCGCGGCGGCGAAGAATGCGAAGAGTGCGAAGAATGCGAACTCCGGGGGAACCGAGTGGCTGCCGTTCTTCCGCCGCCGTGGGGACGCCGGCCCCGGAAGCATCCACCCGGCTTCTGTATGCGTCATTCGTGAAGGTACAGGCCGTGGCCTCCATCGACCAGCAACGTCTGGCCCGTGACGAAGTCGCTTTCCGGGAGGCAGAAGAAGCGCACGGCGTTGGCGATGTCCTCGGCGCGGCCAAGGCGGCCGGAGGGGATGTTGCGCAGCGCGCCGGCCCACAGATCGGGCTGGTGTGGGGCTCCGGGGCGATCGGCGATGGCGCCGGGGACCACGCAATTGACCTGGATGCCGTACGGCGCCAGCTCGTAGGCCATGGTCTTGGTCATCACCTCGACGGCGCCCTTCGCGCTGTCGTAGACCGCGCGGTCGGTGTGGACGGAGTGGGCTCCGATGGTGCTGATGTTGATGATGCGCCCGCCGCGCCCGCGCGCGATCATGTGCCGCGCCGCATGCTGGGCCAGGACGAAGGGCGACCGGAAATTGACGTTGACCTGCTCGTCCCACTCCTCGTCGCTGACGTCCCAGAAGTGGCCGCGGATGCTCATGCCGGCGTTGTTGACGAGGATGTCGAGCCGAGGGACCAGGCGCAGCGTCTCTTTCGCCAATCGGCGCGCCTCTGACGACTGCGCGAGATCGGCCGTGATCCCCCAGGCCTCGACGCCGAGGCGGCGCATTGCGGCCACGGAAGCCGCGACCGGCTCCCGGTCGCGGCCGGAGACGACGATGTTCGCCCCCTCGCGCGCCAGCCATTCGGCGATCGTGCGGCCAAGGCCTCGCGTGCTTCCGGTGACGAGCGCCGTGTTTCCGGCCAATCGTTTCGAGGAAAACGGCCCGTCGTGCGGAACTTCGGGGTGCGATGATTGGTTCAAGTTCGTCTCATCCTCGCAGTCAGGAGGCTCGTGGCGCCTCGCCGGCTAACCCTTCAACGCGCCTGCGGTCAGCCCCGACTCCAGCCGACGCTGGAAAAGGACATAAATAATGAGGGTTGGGA
This sequence comes from uncultured Chloroflexota bacterium, assembly GCA_937870845.1. Taxonomy (GTDB): domain Bacteria; phylum Chloroflexota; class Chloroflexia; order Thermomicrobiales; family UBA6265; genus JACCXM01. Next base: position 15,727 of record CALMZR010000184.1, on the reverse strand, counting down.
CCATGGTGATGACCATCGCCGCGAAGAGGGCGCCGTAGTCGTTCTGGTAGCCCTGCTGCACCGCCAGGAAATAGAGCCCTTGGGAGAGAAGGTACTTGTTCTCGTCCGGCATCAACACCAGCGGCAGCAAGAACTGGTTCCACTGGCCAAGAAAATTGAAGATGCCCATGGCGATGAGCCCCGGCTTGGCCAGAGGCATCATGATCTGAAAGAAGACCTGGTACTGATTCGCCCCATCGAGGATGGCGGCTTCGGCCACCTCGCCCGGCAGCGTTTTGAAGAACGTGGTGAGGAAAAAGATGGTGAACGGGAGCGAATAGGCGATGTAGACGAGGATCAGCCCTTGATACGTGGCCAGCAGGTTCAGGTTGGCGACGAGAAAGTAGAGCGGAACCAGAGCGAGGAAGACCGGAAACATGAGGCCGGCGATGAACCCATAGAAAATGACGTTCCGCCCTGGAAAGACGAAGCGGGCCAGCACGTAGGCGGCCATTGCCGAGACGAGCAGCGTCCCCGTCAGCGAGCCGACGAGAACGACCAGGGTGTTGACGAAGAAGCGACCGATGCGCGCCTCAGTCCAGGCGCGGGTGAAATTGTCCCATTGCAGTGCGGCGGGGAAGGTCCAGGGGCTCGACAGAATCTCCGGGTCGGTCTTGAGCGAGGTGACGATCATCCAGGCGAAGGGGAAGATCACCAGGATCGCCCAGAAGATCAGCAAGAGTTGCGACAGCGCGCTGAACGTGAGCGAGCCGAAGCCCGGCCGCGTACCGGCCACGTCCGGTCCCGACACGAACCGTGTATCGCCGATTGGACGCGCCGCGTCTACGCCCATCGGTCACCTCGCCTCTCGGTGCGCCGCGCGATGCCCGTTCGTTGGCGGCGATTGGGAGGAAAGGCGGAGGATCGCCATCCTCCGCCTCCCGGGAAGTTCGGGAAGTTCGGGAAGTTCGGCCAGCGCCGCGATCCGCATCGTCAGAACTCGTAGGTCTCGCGCCGCGTGGCGCGCATGATGACGACCGACAGCAAGAGCGTCAGGATCAGCAGCACCACCCCGATCGCCGAGGCGTACCCCCAGCGGCTGCTGTCGAACGCCTGATTGTAGAGGTAGAGGGCGGCCACCTCGGCGCGGCGGGCGCCGGTCGTCGTGCTGCCGCCGGAGACGACCACGACGAGGATGAAGAAGTCGAGCGCGGCGATCGCCAGGTAGATGATCGAGGTGCGAATCGTATCCCAGATGAGGGGAAAGGTGATGTCCTTGAACGAGGTCCAGCGGGTGGCCCCGTCCAGGATCGCCGCCTCGTAGAACGACGTGGGAATCGTCTGCATCGAGGCCAGGAAAATGACCATGTAGAACCCGACGCTCGACCAGATCGCCACCGCCGCGATTGCCCAGAGCACGACGCCGGGGTCGGTCAGCCAGGACCGCGTCAGCCCCTCCAGCCCCGCGGCGCGCAGCACCCCGTTGAGCAGCCCGATGTTCGGGGTGTAGACGTAGCTCCAGAGGATGCCGACGATGACGGCGGGAATGATCTGGGGGAAGAAATAGACGATGCGATAGAAGCCGGCTCCGCCGACCTGCTGACGAGTGCGCGCATTGGTGGATTGGAACAAATGTTCTATCCTTCGGGGATGGCCGGCGTGAAGTACGACGAGATCGAATGCAAGTCGGCGTTGAACCGGGTTTCCGGTATGCCGTTTCGGTGGTCGCTCAATCCGTACCGGGGCTGCGTTCACGGCTGCCAGTACTGCTACGCCCGCGCCACGCATCCATACCTGGGATTCAATAGCGGGGAGGAGTTCTCCACCCGCATCATCGTGAAGCGAAACATGGCGGACGTGCTGCGGCGTGAACTGGCCCGGCCGTCGTGGGCGCGGGAGCAGGTGGCGCTGGGCACGGCGACCGACGCTTACCAACCGTGCGAAGGACGATACGGTGTTACGCGAGCCTTGCTTCAGGTTTTGGCCGAGTTCCGCACGCCAGTCTCCATCGTCACGAAATCGACCCTCGTATGGCGCGACCGCGAGCTGCTCGCCAAGCTGGCCGAGCTGCGGGGGACGCGCGTCCAGTTCACCATCACAACGCTTGACAACGATCTCTGGCGCAAACTCGAACCCGGAACCCCGGCGCCCGCCAAGCGCCTGGAGATCATGCGCCGGTTGGTCCAGGACGGCGTGCCCTGCGCCGTCTTCATTGCACCGGTCATCCCCAAGCTGACCGACTCTGAGGCATCGATTGCCGCGATCGCAGCCGCCGCTCGGAGTCACGGCGCCACTGCCGTCTGGGCGGCGCCTTTGCGACTGGCGCCGCTGGTCAAGGAGCACTACCTGGAGTTTCTCGGCGAAGCCTTTGGCACGCTCGTTCCCCGCTATGAACGAGCCTACATTGGAGCAGACGCGCCAAAGGCATATCGGACGGCGCTCGAGGCGCGCATCCAGCGGATTTTGGGCGAATTTGGATTCGGATCGCGGAACGACGATGCCGAATCCGCTTGCAAATCAGCAGCCGCGACGGCGGGCGATGTGGATGTAGGTCAGATGCCGCTGCCGTGGTAAGGCGCGGTGCTTGCCGAAGCGAGTGGTTCGCTTTCCCGCTGAAACAGTCGCTCCATCTCATCGACGCTCAGCGGCGGAGCGAAGTGATGGCCCTGGGCGCGGTCGCAGCCCAGCTCGCGCAGGACGGCGAGCTGCTCATCGGTCTCGACGGCCCCGGCGGTCACATCCAACCCAACGGCCTTGGCCATGCTCACCAGGGCGCGCACGATCGCTGCATCGCCGTTATGGCCGCCAAGACGGGAAACGCAGGACCCATCGATCTTCAGGTCGTCGATGGTGAATTGCGTTAGCGAGCTCAGCGCCGTCCAGCCTCTGCCGAAATCATCGATGGTGACTTTGACTCCGAGGTCTTTGAACGCCTTGAGGGCCGGGGCAACCTCCGCGGCGTTGGCCAGAGCGTCGCCCTCTTTGAACTCCAACGCCAGGCTTTGCGGCGAGAGTCCAGTTCGTGCGAGGGCGCGGGCCACGTCAGCGTACAGCGCGGACTGCCGGAGCTGCCTTCCGGAGAGGTTCACGCTGACCTGGAGGGAGCGCGCCACCGGGAACTGCTCTTGCCAATGGCGCATCTGCCGGCACGCTTCTTCGATCACCCACTGACCGAGTGGGATGATGAGGCCCGTCTCTTCGGCCAGCGGAATGAAGGCCGCAGGCGGCAGCAGGTCGCGCCCCGGGCGCCGCCAACGCACCAGCGCCTCGAGCGCCAAGATCCGCCGGGACGTGATGTCGACAACCGGCTGATAGGCGATCTCGAACTCGCCGCGCTCCAGTGCCCGCCGCAGCTCCGCCTCCTGCTCCAACCGCTCGAAACCGCCATGATCGCGTTGTGGATCAAAGATGGCGAAGGTATTGCCGCCGTGGGCTTTCGCTCGGTAGAGCGCTACGTCGGCAGTGCGCAGGAGCTCGTGCGGCGTCGTTGTCTCCTGGGAAGCGAGCGCAACGCCGATGGTTCCCTCCACGATGAGATCGTAGCCGTTGACCGAGAAGGGCTGGCGTAGCGCGATGAGCAGCGTTTCGGCTATCGACTCGACACTGGCGATGTCGCCGACGCGGTCGAGCAGGGCGACGAACTCGTCGCCGCCGAACCTGGCCAGTGATCCATGCGGCGTCACGTGCGGCGCGAGCCGGCTTGCGACGGCGACGAGCAGATCGTCCCCGGCGGCATGGCCGATGCCGTCGTTGATGACCTTGAATCGGTCGAGGTCGAGGAACAGGAGCGCCACATGCTCCTGCTCGCGCTGCGCCAATACGGCTTGCAGCCGGTCCATGCAGAGGCGGCGGTTGGGCAATCCCGTCAGCGGGTCGTAGAAAGCGAGGCGGTGGAGTTCGAGCTCGGCTTCCTTTTCCGCGGTGATGTCGACGACGACGCCGTTGAACACTCGGGATCCGTCACCAGGATACACATCGGCAACGGCCATGTCCCTGACCCAGATGTCCCGGCCGTCGCGGGCGACCATCCGGTATTCAGCGGTGACCGACGGCTCGGCGGCGGCTGAGTCCCACGCCGATACGAGCCGGTCGCGATCGAAGCGATGCGTGCATCGGAGCCAATGCGCGGGCCGGGCGGTGAAGTCGATCGGCCGCCACCCCAAGAGCGATTCGACCTGCGGGCTCACGTAGAGCATTCTGGGCGGGGATTCCGCGCGGCGCACATACGACACCACCGGGATGGATTCGACGATGGCCTGAAAGGGGGATGCCGCGCCCTCGGCGCCGCCGCCCATGCGCCCCTGCCGCCCGATCGCCTGCGCCGCCATGCGCGAGCCTACACCTGGAGCCTGGCGACACGGCGCCATGGCGGCCGTCTCCCGCGGCGTGGTGAGTCGGCCAAACGACCGGCAGGCGAGGACATCGTGCGACTGACTACGCTCGTCATGGAGCCCCTCAGGTTACGAGTCAACGTTTCGCTTGTTTTAGTCGCTTGTTTCACATGTGACATCCCCCATTCTACAGGGGAGTATAATGTATCCGCGGGGTGGGACGCGCTGCATTGGGACGGTGGTCGATTCTATCCTCCGCATTGGGGACTCACAGAGTCTTGACATCGCATACGTGTTCTTCGTGAAAGTTGCAGATGCACGGTGGCGTCGCGATCTGACTCTCCGTCGCCCCCAACCGACGCCATCGGCGGCGGCACCGTCGCACGCTCGGGCGCGCATCCCTTCGGTCGTTCGGCAGCCAATCGTGGCGGCTCCTCCACCTCGACACAGAACTCGGCCACTGGGTCAGCGCTACCACACAGCGGTGCTTGGATCGCGCGCTTCGACGTCGCAGCGATCGCCGAAGAAGGGGCAAACGAAAGGAGGCTTGCGTCGCTTGACAAACGGGGAAGATCACGCTATCGTAGGTGAAGTTACGAGGCGTTCTTCGTAACGCAGGAACAAGATTGGTTAGCGAGTTGCGAGAATTCCATTTTCTCTGCAACACCTAACTTCTGTATCCTGATGTCCGAACGGCGCGGCGGGCTCAAGGACGAGACAGGCTTTGCGTGGCAGGCGCGAGCAGCAACGAGACGAGGAGGAAGATCATGACGTGGGACGCCCGCAGCGAACCCCCCCTTGACGAGGCCATCTGGAACGGCTAGAGCGCGAGTTATTCAGCAAGGAGGACCACGATGACCTGGGATGCCCGTTCCGAGAACCGGTTCGACGGCGCGACCTGGAAGAGCTAACCGGATCGGATTGCAAAGGAGACGAGACATGACTTGGGACGGACGCAGCGACAACCCGTTCGACGGCGCAACGTGGAAGAGCTAGGCCACCTCGCGTGGCAAGGAGGATGGTCATGACCTGGGACACACGAGCCGAGAACCCGACCGAAGGCGCCACCTGGAAGAGCTAGGGCTTGTCACCAACTCAAGGAGGGTTGCCATGACGTGGGACGCACGCAGCGAGACCCCGGTCGACGGCGCAACGTGGAAGCACTAACCACCGCTGCATCGTGCCAGTACCGGCGCCGCGCCGCCGTGAACATCGTGGGTGAATTGAATCTTTCGCACCATGCAGCGCACACCAGACGGCGATGCGGCTTTCCCGGCGCCGTCCGGCGTGCGCAGCATCAACACTCGGTGATCCGGACGCGATAGACTAAGGCGAACCGTCGCGTTCCGCCAGGCGTTGGCGGCGCCTTTGCGCGGTAGGGGTCCCCGTTTGTGAGCGAACTGCCACTGCGAACCCGTGTCTACACGGTACTGCTGGTGCTCGTGGCGGCGATCGCCTTCGTCGCCGCCTGGCGCCGATCCCAGCAAACGCTCGACAGCGGCCAGTTGGCCACGGCGGCCATCCTGCTCGTGATGGTCGTGATCGCCGAGCTGCTGGACGTTTCCTTTCCCCATTCAGTCATCACGTTCCACGTCTCGGTTTCCGCCGCGTTCTGCTTTGCGGCCGGCTTGACCGCGGGGCCGCTGTTGGGGGGCATCGTCGTCTTGCTCGCCCACATCATCGACGGTCTCTACACCCGCCGCGAGCCGATCAAGACGGTCGTGAACGCCACAAGCCACGGGCTGTCGACGACGGTCGGAGGCGTGGCCTACTTCGCGCTGGCCGATCCGGAACGATCGACGCTCGGCAGCGTGCGGAATGTCTTGGTCGTGGTATTCGCGGCTATCGTCTACACCTTGATCAACACCGGCTCGCTCGCGCTCATCGTCTCCCCGGTGATGGGCATCGGGCCGTTCCAGATGTGGCGCGCCAACTTCGGCGGGCTCTATGTCGAGCTCATTACGATCGCGACCCTTGGGAGCTTGATTCCCGTCCTCGTTCAAGAGAACGCACTTTCCATCGTGTTGCTCATCGTACCGCTGTTGCTGGGACCGCATCTGGCATTCAAGGGAATCCGGCAGGCGCATCACGAGAGCCGGGTGGCCATGGAAGGTCTTGCCAACGCGCTGGAGCGCCGTGATCCGTACACCTTTCGCCATTCGATCAGAGTCACCGCCTACGCGCGAGCCATTCTGGGCATGATGCCGTACATTCCCCGGCCCACGGCCGAGGCGATCATCGCCGCCGCACACGTCCACGACCTGGGCAAGGTCGGAGCCCAGGACGGCTCGCTCAAGAAACCGAGCGCGCTCTCGCCAGAGGAACGGCGGGCGATCGAGGAGCACCCCGTGGTCGGGGCCGAGATCGTCAGCCGGCTCGAAGTCTACAAGCAGAGCGTCGATATCATTCGGCACCATCATGAACGCTGGGATGGCTCCGGGTATCCAGACGGCCTCGCGGGCGAGGCAATTCCCTTGGGATCGCGCATCATCGCCGTCGCCGACGCGTTCGACGCCATGACGTCGGAGCGAGTCTACCGGCCCGCCATGTCGATCGAGTCGGCGCTGGCCGAACTGCGGCGCGGTCAGGGAACTCAGTTCGATCCGCAGATCGTGGAGGTGTTTCACCAAGCGGAAGCGGCCGGGTCGCTGAACCTCGAGGGCGAAATCGGGGAAGCGTCTCCCCGTGGAATCACAGCCAAGCCGGCGCCCATCGAACCTGGACCCGCGGCCGAGGCTGGAGGGAGCGCGACGCGGCGCGCGAAGGTGGCAGCGGCGCTGCTGTTGGCGCTTTTTGCCAGGGTCAGCCGCTGAGGCCACGGTCTAGACCGGTCCACCGTTTCGACATGATGAGCAAGAGCAACGCCAGCGCCGCGGCCGGCGCCGCGAGCACGGCCAGCGACGTGGCCACACCGAGCGCCGATTCGAGAATTGGGCCCACGATCGCCCCGACCAGGGCGCCAGCGCTCAGGGCCAGGAGAAACACGGAGAAGAAGCGCCCGTAGACCGCGTCGGGCACCGTCCCCTGAAAGTAGGTCAGCCCGACGACCTCGTAGAAGTCGGTGGCGAAGCCGGCGACGATGAGGGCCACAATGGCGATGGCGGCGGCGGCCGCGGCGCCGAAGACGGCCAGCGCCGCGGCGCAGACGCCCATGGCGACGGCCGCCGGATAGAGCGGCGCCGCGTGCTGGGCTCGCGCCCCGGCGATCACGCTGCCGGTGACCGAACCGGCGGCCACCGCCGCGTAAAAGAGACCGACGCCACCGTCCCCGAACCCGAGCGCGTACGAACGGACCACGAACAAGGTGATCGTGGCCTGCACGAGCAGGGCCAAGCTGAGGCAGACCAGAATGTACAAGGTCAGGTCCTGCCGTCGAAGCAGCCAGCGGTAGCCGAGACGCTCTTCGCCGCCGGGGAGCGCATCCTGGCCGGCTGGGCCGGCGGCGGGGCGGCCGCGCGGGCTGCCGCGGAGCCCTCCGCTGAGCCGGGCCACGACGAACGCGACCGTGAGAAAGGTCACCCCGTTGATTGCGAAGACGACGACGGGCCCTGACCAGCCGAGCGCCAACGCGCCGAGCGGCGGCCCTACGAGTTGGGCCGTTGTTGCGCTGGCGAAGAGCGCGCCGTTGGCGGCGGCTCGCTGATCCTCGGGAGCCTCGGCTCTCAACTCCGCCATGAACGCGGGACGGGCGATGCAGTTGACGGCTTCGAGCAGGATAACCAGGAGGTAGAGGATCCACAGCGCCGGAACGAGCACCAGGAGGGCAAACGACGCGGCGACGATCGCCATTGCCATCTGGCTGGCGAAGAGGAGGCCGCGCCCGGCGTGCCGATCGACGAGCGTCCCGGCGGGCCCTTGCGCCAGCAGCCGCGTCAGCATGCGGGCGGCGAACATGCCGCCGACGCCGAGGGCGCTGTCAGAAATGAGGAACGAGAGTGAGATGAGTGCGACCGTGTTGAACCAATCGCCGAGCTCGGAAACGACGCCGGCGCCCAGCAGCATCGCCACGTTGCGCTCGGCCAGGATGGCGCGATAGCGATCGCGCGCCCGCCGAAGCGCCGCGCCAGCTTCGCTGAGCCGCTCTGTCGCCACGTCCGCGGTTCCCTCCCGGCCGGGGCCAATGCCGCTCGAGCGTGAACATGTGCCGGCCACGTCTGCCCGTGCCCATGGTAGAGTCACGCAGCATGGTAGCGACAGCGCGAAGGGCGATCGAGTTGTCGCAATCGCGCCGAACATGAAGCGATGCGCATCTCCTGATTGGGGCGCGATCGGCAGCGAGGTCACGATATGGCTTTGGCCAGGAAGCACGCTCGCAAGCCACCCGAGCATGCGACGACGGAGCAGGAGCTTCAGGCGCCGGCCGCACCCATCGCCCCGCTGCGGTTGCTGCTCGACCGGTCGTCCGACGCGGCCATTGTCGTCGACGCCGAGGGGCGCTGCACCGTGGCAAATGCGGCGGCGGGGGCGCTGTTCGGATACGCCGAGGAAGACTGGGGCTCGGTCGCGCTTGCCGACATCATTGTCGGCGGCGCCACAGGTCCGGCCGCAGGTCGGCCGGACTCGGGAAGGGCATGGGTGCGTCGCAAGGACGGCGCCGCCGTTCCCGCTGAGCTGTGGTCAACCCGGCTGACGGGGCTCGGCGATGCCGCGTCGTTGCTCTACGTGCGCAGGGTCGCTGGCGAGGCCGACGCCGGCGCGGGCGGCGAAAACCTGGTCGACGCCGAGGCTGCGGCGGACAAGCCCGTGGTCGGCGTGTCTTTGGATGGCGCGGTGACCGACTGGAACGAGGCGGCGGCGCAGCTCTTTGGGTTCGGCGCGGCGGAAATCGTCGGGCGATCGATCGCCGAGCTGGCCCCAACCGAGTCTATCGACGATGTCGCGTCACTGCTGCAGCAAATTCGGCATGGCGACCGCGCCGCGTCGTTCCACACGACTCAGGTGACCAACGAAGGATGCCGCATCGATGTCTGTCTGGACGTCGTACCCGTGCGCGACGACAAGGGCGACGTAGGGAGCGCGATGCTCGTCGTGCGCGAGGTGACTGGGCGGCCACGGAGCGAACAAGAGTTGCGCCGGGCGCGCTCTTCGGCCAGAGACGCCAACCGTGCGCTGCGCGAGAGTGAGGAGCGATTCCGGGGCGCTTTCGACGGCGCCTCTATCGGGATGGCCCTGGTGTCGCCTGAGGGTCGATTCCTGCTGGTGAACCCGGCGCTGCGCCGCATTCTCCGGTACAACGGCAACGAGTTGTTGACCAAGACGTTTCCGGAGGTTACGCATCCCGAAGACCTCGACAAAGATCGAGCGTTAGCGGATCAATTGCTGGCGGGCGACATCGAGACGTACCAGATCGAGAAGCGGTATCTCCGGAAAGATGGGGAGACGATCTGGGGACGACTGACGGTCTCGCTGGTGCGGGACGAGGCGCAGCATCCTCGCTATGTCATTGCGCAAGTGCAGGACATCACGCCATACAAGGCAGCCGGCGCGGCGCTGCGAGAAGCCGAGGCGCGATACCGGACGCTGGTCGAACAGATCCCGGCCGCCGTTTACGTTGACGCGGGCGAATCGCTCGGCACCCCCCGGTATATCAGTCCGCGCCTCGAGGCGATGCTCGGATACAGCCCGCGGGAGTGGGTGGAGGACCCCGAGCTGTGGATTCGCGCCATTCATCCCGAAGACCGGGGACGCATTCTTGCGGCCATCGCCGCAGCAGACGGGGCCGACGAGCCGATGCACCTGGAGTACCGATTTCTCGCCCAGGACGGGCGGCACGTCTGGGTCCACGATCAGGTGGGTCTGGTTCGCGACGAGAACGGCGCCCCACAGTACTGGCAAGGGTTCATAATCGACATTACTGACCGCAAGCGCGCAGAGGAAGAGTTGCTGTTGGCGAAAGAGGCCGCGGAGGAAGCCAGCCGCCTCAAGAGCGCCTTCCTTTCCATGGCCACCCACGAACTGCGGACGCCGCTGACCATCATCTCCGGCTATGTCGAGATGCTGGCAGAGAGCGTGACGGGGCGCCTAACGCCCGAGGAGCAGGAGTTCCTCGACGTCGCGCAGACGGGGACCCGCACCCTGGCCGCCCTGGTCGACGATCTGCTCGACCTGGCGCGGATGGAGGCGGGCCGTCTCGACCTGAATATCCGGCCGGTCGACGTCTCGGAAGCGATCGATCGGGTGCATCGGCTGGTGGCGGCGCAGGCCGCGAGCAAGAGGATCTCACTCACCGTCGCGGCGGCTCCTGGGTTGCCCCTGGTGGCGGCCGATCTCGACCGGCTGGTGCAGGTGATGTTCAACTTGCTGGGCAACGCGATCAAGTTTACGGAGCGGGGCAGCGTGCGGCTGAGCGTCTGCGCCGCCAGGGGCGGCGTCGAGTTTCGAGTCGTCGATACGGGCGTCGGCATTGCCCCGGAAGCTCTCCCGCGCATTTTCGATGAGTTTCGCCAGGCCGACGCCGGCACCACGCGCAAGTTCGGCGGAAGCGGTCTCGGGCTGGCCATTGCCAAGCGCCTTGTCGAAATGCAGGGAGGCGCGATCGCGGTCGAGAGCGCGGTCGGGGTCGGCAGCGAATTCACCGTCTGGCTGCCCGCCGCGGAGACCGAGGTGGGCGAAGATCATGTGCCCGGCCCCGAGCCGCTGCGCCACGTGGTCTTTGCCGCCGGGCCACGATGAACCGGAACTCTCACCGGGCAGGAACTACTCGACGGTGATCGTCCCGGCCATGCCGACGCCGCCGACGTCGCCGTGGTATCTGCAAAAGTAGGGATAGACCCCCGGCTCGCCAAACGTGACACTGTAGCTCTGGCCGAGACCCTGATCCCCCGAATCGAAGGCGCCATTGTCGGCGGTGGCCGTGTGCTTGGCGCGCTCGTCATTGATCCAGGTGACGGTCGTACCGGCAGGGATCGTCAACGCCGAGGGGAGAAAGAGAAAGCGGTCTTCACGCACGGTGACTTCGCCAGGTTCGCCCATTGTCGCGGCAGTCGGCGGGCGGGGGGCTTCTACGACGCCAGCGGCGCGTGCGGCACGGTCGATGGCGAACACCTTTTCGTTGCTGGCGCGTTGGGCCAGGATGAGGATTTCAGACGCGAGTGTGGTCGCTTCTTCGACGGCTGAAACGCCCAAGAGGGAGACCGACAGCTCGACGATGCGACCGATGTCGGTGCGGACGGCCTCCGTCTCGGCGGTGACGGCCGGGTCGGCGGCGATCGCGGCGACGCTGTCGAGCCGCGCGAGAAGTCCGGTTCCGTCGCCGGGGTCTTCGAGGTGGCCGTCGGCGTCGTTGTCGCCATAGCGCAGCCCTTCCTCGCCTTCGATGAGGTTGATCAAGTGCTCGGCGTGGCGCGTGACCGCGCGGAGGCTCCGCCGGTCGACGGCGTCCTGGAGCTCTACGGCGTGGACGTAGAGATCGGCGCCGAGCTGTCGCAGCTCGAGCAAGGGGGCGCTGGCAGCGGTTGTCTGGTTCAGGTACCGCTCTCCGTAGATGAGGAGGCCGAGCAGGACCAGCCCCGTCCAGAGCGCGAGCGTGACGCGCATGGCCGGCTTGACATTGCCGATGCGTAGGTTGCGCGGGATGAGATTGGTCCGCATGCGCACGATGAGGTAGATGGCGAACGCTTCCACGACGAGGCCGAGGATGCCGTGCGCGATCATGAACTGGGCGACGGTCCCCGTAGTACTGCCGCCGGCGACGACGTATCCGTAGAAGCTGGGCGCCATGAACAGGGCGATGAACACCAGATTGAGCAGGACCATGGCCGTCTGCACATTGGCGTGCCGGTCGAAGCGCTTCTGGCGCGCGTAGGCGAAGCCGAGGATGAGCCCGGCCAGCAAGAGGAGCTGCGCGACGAGGTTGACGTCGGCGGCGGTTCGCGTCCCAAGCAGGGTCTGCATGACAACGTGCCCTCAGCGCCCGGAGTCTCTCTCGCGCGTGGTACGGGAGAGGGAGGCCAAGGGGTCGCGGCCGGCCAGGTCCTCCAGCAGAGGCGCAACCAGGGCTGTCCATCCGGTCTGATGGCTGGCCCCGAGGCCGGCGCCGGTGTCGCCGTTGAAGTACTCGTGGAAGAGCAGGTGCTCGCGCCAGTGCGGGTCCGCGTCAAGGAGGGTGATGCTCCCGTTGCAGGGGCGACGGCTGTCGGCGCCGTGGCGGAAGATCGAGATGAGGCGTCCGGCGAGGTCGTCGGCGATGCGGTCAAGAGGGAGATGCGCGCCCGAACCGGTCGGGTGCTCGACAAGCAAGCCGTCCCCGTAATAGCGGTGGAACTGGCGCAGTGCCTCGATGAGCAAGTAGTTGAGCGGAAACCAGATCGGGCCGCGCCAGTTGGAGTTGCCGCCAAACAGGGGGGTGCGGGACTCGGCGGGCTCGTACGCGACGGCATGGCTTTCGTCGCCGACCCGAAACACGAATGGCTCGTCGGCGTGGCGGCGGCTGAGTGAGCGAATGCCGTAGGGGCTGAGAAACTCCCGCTCATCAAGCATGCGGCGCAACAGGCGCCGCATGCGGTCCTCTCGCACGAGCGAGAGGAGACGCCGCTCCGATTGGCCGGGTTCCTGCCAGTGCGAAACCAAGCGTGCCAAGTGTGGCCGATAGGTCAGAAACCAACTCAGGCGGCGCTTGAAGGCGGGAAGGGCATCGAGCAGCTCCGCTTCGAGCGTCTCCACGGCCAGGAGCGGCATCAGACCGACCAACGAGCGGACCTTCAGGCGGGCCATCCCGCCGTCGGGGAACTGTAGGACATCGTAGAAGAAGCCATCCTCGTCGTCCCAGAGTGCGACGCCTTCGCCTCCAATATCGTTCATCGCCCCCGCGATGTAGAGGAAGTGCTCGAAATACTTGGTGGCCACGTCTTCGTAGACGCGGTTGTCACGGGCCAGCTCCAGGGCGATGGTCATCAGGTGAAGGCTGAACATCCCCATCCATGCGGTGCCGTCCGCCTGCTCCAGGTAGCCCCCCGTGGGGAGGGGCTTGCTGCGGTCGAAGACGCCGATGTTGTCGAGTCCGAGGAAACCGCCCTGGAAGACGTTGCGCCCCGCGTGGTCCTTACGGTTGACCCACCAGGTGAAATTCATCATGAGCTTGTGGAAGACGCGCTCCAAGAATGCCCGGTCTTTCGTGCCTGACACCTCGGCGTCGATTTGGTAAACGCGCCAGGCGGCCCAGGCGATGACGGGCGGGTTGACGTCGTCGAAGGTCCACTCGTAGGCCGGGATTTGGCCATTGGGGTGCATGTACCACTCACGTAGCAGGAGCACGAGTTGGCGCTTGGCGAAGCCGGGGTCGATTCGGGCGATCGGGATGCAGTGGAATGCCAGGTCCCAGGCGGCGTACCAGGGGTATTCCCACGTGTCGGGCATGGCCAGGACGTCGGCGTTATTGAGATGGCGCCAACCGGCGTTGCGGCCATGTTTGCGCGACGGGGGCGGCGGCGGGCCGGCCGGATCGCCGTCGAGCCATTGGCCGACGTCGAAGAAATAGAACTGCTTGCTCCAGATCAGCCCGGCGTAGGCCTGCCGCTGGATGGATCGGGCCTCGGCGTCGAGACCGGCGGCGAGCGGCTCGTAAAAGGCGTCGGCTTCGGCGGCCCTGTGCATCAAGACGGATTCGGCGGCTGCGAAAGGCTCCTCACTCGATGGCGCGGCGCCAGCCGCCAACCGAAGGCAGCGAACGGCTTCCGCTCCTGGCGCCAGATCGACGACGTAGTGAGCGGCGACTTTCGTGCCAACGCCCGATGCGTTCGTTGCAGAGCGTCGACCGTCGACGACGGCCTGATGGATGCCGTCCTTTGCATAGGGCGCACGGTTCGGGGAGCCCCACACCTGCTGTGTGTTGCTCTCGTTCTCAGTAAACACGAGCGACGGCTGGCCCTGGCATGCCAGCCAATAGTCGCCAAGGCGGTCGTGCGTGGCGAGCACGAGACGATGGGACGTGGCCGGAGACGCGCGCAGCATCGGGCGGCGCCGATCGTCGAAATTACCCCAGGACCACTCGTTGCGAAACCAGAGGGTGGGCAGGAGGTGAATCGTAGCGGGGTCGGGACCGCGATTGACCGCCGTGATGCGGATCACGATATCGTTCGGCGCCGCCTTGGCATACTCGATGAAGACGTCGAAATAGCGGTTTTCGGCGAATGCGCCGGTATCAAGCAGCTCGTACTCGGGCGCGTGTCGGCTCCGGCGTCGATTCTCCGCGACCAGCTCGGCATAGGGAAACGGCCGCTGCGGGTATTTGTAAAGCGCCTGGAGATACGCGTGGGTCGGGATCGCGTCAAGGTAGTAGTAAACCTCTTTCACGTCTTCGCCGTGATTGCCTTCTGGTCCGGTCAGGCCGAAGAGGCGCTCTTTGAGGATGGGATCGACGCCATTCCAGAGGGCGAGAGCGAAGCAGAGGCGTCCGTGTGCGTCGCTGATGCCGAGCAGGCCGTCTTCGCCCCAGCGGTAGGCGCGCGAGCGGGCCTGATCGTGGGTGAATGCGTTCCAGGCATCCCCGTCGGGCGAATAATCCTCGCGCACCGTGCCCCATTGCCGCTCCGCGAGGTACGGGCCCCACAAGTCCCAACGGGTTCCGTGCGACCGACCGGCGGCCAGACGTTGCCGCTCGGCGTCGATGGAGCGTGTGTCCGATGTCCCCGGGCAGTCCAAGGGCGGTCCTTTCAAGAGCAATTGGCGGCAGCAAGTATTGTGAGCGTGGCGCCCGCACGCAGTCTACGTTGATCCGAGTTGTAGCTGACGCGAACAGCTCACCCCCTCGCAAAGGCGCGAGGCCTTGGCGACTTCATTGCTGAATGCCGATTCGCGGGTGCGACTCGCCACCATTGTGGCGATGCACGGTGTGCGCTGACTGCGACTCGAATGGCGCCGCCGAAATGGCGCCAAGGTCGACCCTGACTTCCGACGGAATGAACGAGAGTTCTCCGCTGGAGACCTCCACGTCATCGCTGAGATCTGACCGAGGACGTGATTCGTCACGCCGGAACATTACCGGACGGCGAGGGTCCGGAGGAGTTCACGCACGTCCTGGGGACGCTGCTGATCGGGTTCCCGGACGTCGAGCACGCCCTCGAGCAGGTGATTCCGAGCGGCGAGTTCGTGGTCATCCGGTTTCAGGCGGAAGGCACGCACGAGGGCGAACTCCAGGGACTCGCCGCGACGGGTAAGCGCGTAGGCTGGAGTGGCACGAACATCTTCCGCTTCGAGTGCGGCCGGATCGCCGAAGAATGGTCAGAGGTGGATGGGCTGGGTCGGATCCGGCAGCTCGAGGCCGAGGCGAGCCCAACCCACGACCTCGATCGAGTGCTGGCCGGAAGCTTACGATCCTCCAGCGAACCGAAGCCACCTTGTCGGGAAGATGACGGACTAACGGCCATGGCATCGATGCAGATCTGGGATCTCTGGTATCCGGACGCGGCAGCGCAAGGCAT
>CALMZR010000183.1 GCA_937870845.1 uncultured Chloroflexota bacterium | reverse complement strand
AGCTATCAGCTCTGACGACTAGCGATCAGCAAATCCCTGACGTTCGCGAAACGGCGTCAAACGACTGATAGCTGAGAGCTGAGAGCTGAGAGCTCGCTACTCCTCGTCCAACGGCCGCTTGAAGCTCATCAGCTCGCGGATCGTTTCGCCGTGCAGACCGCCGCGGTCGAACTTGCCGCGCACCAGGAACTGGTGGGTGACCAGTTCGAAGCCTTCGTCGCCCAGCTCGCGCAAGGTCTGCATGTACTCGTTGCCGGAGATGGGGGACCAGGCGGAGCGGTGGCTGAAGCGGACGATGCGGTGCGCATCGGCGGCCTCGCCGTCCCAGACCATGATCGCGTACTCCCACGAGGTTGGTTCCACGAGGTTCCCTCCTGCCTTGCTGATGCGCCGCGCGCGGCGCCGACGACGGCGCATTGTGGCCCGATTCCGCCGGCTTGCCCAGTGCCGGCCGATCCTCCCCAAGGGTAACCGCGACGCCCTCCCAGACGTTGAGAAGGCTGAACGCCGTGTGTCCCCGCGCACGTCGGCACAACATCCCATGGATCGGTACAGGGAATCGTCGGCCGTGTGGACGCGCGATGATCGCGCGAGGGGAGACAGACGTGGACGATCGCCGCTTCGACGAACTGTCGCGCCGGGTCGGGGCGCTGGCTCCACCGCGCCTGCCCCGCCGCGGGCTGCTGGGCCTGCTGGGCGGGGCGACGCTGGCCGGGGCCGTGGGCGCTCCGCCTGCCGCAGCCGCCAGGTGCAAAGACGAAGGCCAGAAGTGCGACAAGAAGAAGTGCAAGAAGAAAGACAAGAAGTGCTGCTGCGACGACCTGAAGTGCAAGAACGGGCGCTGCGAGCCGAAGGGCGGGAGCTGCCGCACTGACGTCGGCAACGGCACGGCGTTTCCGGCCTTCGACGCCAACCCCAATCCGGATACCCTCAGCGATCCGTTCGGGATCACCACTGATCCGGATGGCAACGTTTACGTGACGGACACAGGCAACTCGCGCGTTCTTGTCTTCAGCGCCAGTGGCGCCCTCATTGATCAGTTTGGCCAATTCGGCAACGAAGTCGATGAGTTCTTGGAGCCACAGGGCATCGCGCTGGGATTGGACGAGGAAGACCGAGAGCGGCTCTACATCGCAGACCCGGATCAAAGCCTGGCTCAGCGCCTACGGCGGTTCCGCGTAACGGGCGCCCACGAAGGCAACGTCGGCGCTGGTGATCTCGATAGTCCTTCGGGGGTCGCGGTTGATTCCGGCGAGAACATCTGGGTCGTTGACCGCAACGACGGAGAAGTCTTCCTGTTCGGGAACGATCGGCAGCTTATCACCAGCTGGACCCCAGGCGATGAAGGCGAACTCTCGCTTCCGGAAGGTATCGCGACGTTCGAGGAGAACAACCGCACGTTCGTCTACGTTGCCGACACTGGCAACAATCGCATCGTCAAGTTCGAGTACGTCGACAATTCTGCTGATGGCCTTGAGTTTGTCGACGAGGCAGGGTCGTTCGGTTCGACAAACGAACGCTTCGATGAGCCCGTCGGCATCGCGATCGACAACTGCGGCAATCTCTGGGTTGCGGACCGGGACAACGACCGCGTTCAACAGCTGGACAAGGATCTCAACTTCGAGAGCCGGTTCAGTGACGGCTTCAATGAACCTAGTGGGGTCGCGTTGAGCCCGAACGGAAAGTCGCTCTATGTGCTGGATTCGCTCAACGAGCGCGTGGTCAGGTATCCGCTGAGTTAGCCGACCAAGGAGCTTGTCGACGCACATCGACCGAAGATTGGCCGGGGCGAGACAGCCCCGGCCAGTCGCGGCGTGAACGCCTCTTCAGGGCCCTTCAGGGTGCTTCCGTCCGCTCAGCCCGATCTCTTTAGGGTCGGGCGGCGGGTCAACGGCGGTCGAGGCTGCCCACCTCGTTTCCCACCTATGACCATGGCTGCCGTTCCGCCGGAGACCCAAGTCGTCCTGCCCCAAACGAAAAGCCCCGCGAACGGGGCTGCCAAGACCTGTCGGTTTCTCGATTGCTCGGGAGGAGAACGCTCTTCTCCTCTCCCTCGCCGGGGCCGCGATCCTTGGCTCCGCCCAGGATGACACGGGTGGAGAAGTGCCATCCTGAGCGGAGCCAAAGACCCCGCTTGCCCCGGAGTCCTGTTCATTCCCAGTTTACCCCGGTTCGCCCGGCTCGCAGGCGATGCCGTTGTGGTTCGGGTCCAGGTGGTCGACGTTCATCTGCGCCGAGCCGCCGTCGAGGACGAAATACTGCTGCGCCTCGCCTTGGCCGGGGAAGTCGGCGCAGTCGCGGTCGATCCCGTCCTCCCCGTTGATGCCCCCCTCTCCGGCGCGGATCTGCTCGTAGCCGCGCATCCAGTCTTCGCAGGCGACCCCATCCCCGTCGTCGTCCAGGTTGAAGGGGTCATAGAGCGGGCCGCCGGCATCCTCATAGAAGACCTGGGCGTCCGCGCGGGAGTCGAAATCGGTGCAATCGAAGTCGTCCCCCGTCTGCCCCGCCTCCGCTCCCGCGGAGACGAGCAGCGTCCCCGCCACGACGCCAGCGGCGAGAGCGGCGCGCCGGAACGCGCGGCCGAGACACGGCAGCCAGCCGGTCATGGGCAACCCCTTTCGATTGCGCCGGAGGGAAAAACGGTTGGACCTGGATGTGCTTCCGTAGCGGGGCCTTCCCTGCCCGCGCTTCCCCTCAGTCACAGTCTACGTTCGTACGCGCGAGACGGTTCTCTTTTTCGCGCGGAGCGATGCGCGGCGCTGTTGCTCGCGTTACGGAGCGGTGTTCGCTTCGTGCCTGAAAGGCAACGCGGGGCGCGTATTTGGCGCCGAGACCGGCGGCGGCCGCCGCCGCCGCGGCCGGGTGTACCATGCCGAAATGACCGTGCCCCGGCCACGAGCCAGCGAGGCTGCCCCGGCGCCGGCGGCCCCCGCGGAGCGGCCCGCGGGCGTCGCCATCGCGCATGCGCGGCTGCGCGATCTGCCGGGCATCGCCCGCGTGCAGCGCCGCGCGTTTCCGCCGCGGCTGGCCTACACCCTGGGCACGCTCCTCGTGCTCTGGGCGCTCCCCTGGGTGCGGCTGCTCGTGGCGCGGCGGGAGGGGGCAATCGTCGGCTGCGTCATCGGCGACCGGGTGCTGGAGAGCGGCCGGGTGATCAACCTGGCCGTCGACCCGGCCGCGCAACGGCAAGGCATCGGCGGCGCGCTGCTGCTGGCCATCGAGCGCTCCCTCCCCGCCGGAGACATGATCCTGATGGTGCACGCGGGCAACCTCGCCGCCCGCTCCCTCTACCGCCGCGTCGGCTACGAAGACGACACCGACCTGCCCGACTACTACGGGCCGGGGCGGCCTGGGGTGCGCATGCGGAAACGGCGGGAGGCGGAAGGCGGATAGGCGGGAGGCGGAAGGCGGGAGGACGAAGCCGACGTGAGTGAGACAGGGAGGACGAGCGTGGCAGTGCGCAGTTTCAGGGACTTGATCGCGTGGCAACGGGCGATGGCCCTGGCCGTAGGCGTGTACGACGTGACGAAAACCTGGCCCCGAGAGGAAATCTATGGGCTGACATCCCAAGCGCGCCGGGCGGCGGTCTCAGTGATGGCGAACATCGCCGAGGGCAAAGGGCGATCCGGCTCCGGCGAGTTCCTGCACCGCCTCTCCATTGCGGATGGCTCGCTGTCGGAGCTCGAATCGCACCTGCTCCTCGCCCACGCGATCACATTCCTCGACGAGGCGTCGTTGGAAAATCTCTTGGGCCGGATCGAAGAAACCCAGCGCCTGATTCGCGGACTGATCCGCAGCCTCCGCTAACGTCCTCCCGCCTTCCGCCTTCCGCCTCCCGCCCTCGTCAGAATCGGGCGAGGCGGAATCTGAGCGGCTTGTAGTCGCACAGTTCGAAGCAGGCGTCGCGCAGCTTGTTGCAGGCGCGCTTGCACGCTTTCTCCGCCGATCCCCAGTCCCGGCAGTCGATGCGGCACATCCGGCGGTCCCCGCCGCAGCGCACCTGGCACGCGTTGCGCCGGTTCGCCGCGATGTCCGGAGCCCGCCCCAGCCACCCGCCCAGCGCCCCGGCCGCCACCGCTGCCGCCGTCCGCAACGCCCCGCGGCGAGACGGCATCACCGCCTTCGATGTTCTGGTCGGTTCGCTCTCACTCGTTGCCACGGCAATCGCCCTCCACCCGACGACGTCCGACTCGCGACCTCCGACTTCCGACCTCGTCAGCACTCTCCCCGGCATTGCGACATCGCCACCCGGCAGCCCTGCTTGCAGAAATCCCGACTGTCGCCATCGAGGATGTCGCAGGCGCGGTCGCACGTCTTGCGGCTGCTCTTGCAGCGGTGGCGGCAGCGCTTGCGCCGCCGCTTGTGATGCCCGCGCGCTTCGCTTTGGCGAGGCAGAGCGGCGGCGAGCCCTCCGCCCAACCCCATACCCGCGAGCGCCCCGCGGATCAGGTCTCGACGCGCCCCCACCCAGGTCATGCGCCACGCTCCGTCATCCCCGACACCCGACACCCGACACCTTATCACCCCATCACCCCCGCCATGCTATCGTGCCGGGGCGAATTCCGCGCGCCTGGGGGAGGGACACGGTGACTGACGGCGGCATCGGCATCGGGTTCATCGGCTGCGGCGACGTGGCGCTGCGCACCTATGCCCCTGGGATGGCCCCCCTGGCTGGGCGAGCGACGACCGTCGCCGTCTACGACGCCGACCCGGCGCGCGCCGATCGCCTGGCCGATCGCCTGGCGGAGCTGGGTCTGCCGAGACCCCGCATTGCCCCCTCGCTCGAGGCGCTCCTGGCCGATCCGCAGGTCGTGGGGGTATTGAACCTGACCCCGGCCCCGTTCCACCACGAGGTCAACGTGGCGGGGCTGGAGGCCGGCAAGCACGTTTTCTCCGAGAAGCCGGTGGCCGGGACCGTGGCCGACGCCTGGACCGCCATCGATCTGGCGCGGGAGCGGGGGCTGACCTTCCTCTGCGCCCCGGCGGTGATGGCCACCAACCGCTTCCGCTGGCTGAAAGCGCAGCTCGACGCCGGGTGGCTGGGGCGGCCGACGCTGGCGGTCGGACAGTACGGCAACATGGGTCCCGCCGCCTGGCGCGACTACAAGGGCGACCCGGCCGTTTTCTATGGAACGTCGGTCGGGCCGGCGCTCGACCTGGGGGTCTACATCCTGCACGCCATCACCGGGCTCTTCGGCCCGGCGCGGCGGGTGTCGGCGTTCGGCGGCATCACCATCCCCAAACGGAACGTGCTCATCCCGGGCCGCGAGGGGCAGGTCGTCGACGTGCTGGCCCCGGACAGCCTGCTGATCCACCTCGACTTCGGGGAGAACCGCTTCGCCCAGATCCTCTCCTCGTTCGCCACCCCGCGCTCCAAGGCGCCGATGCTGGAGCTGCACGGCGAGCTGGGCACGGTCAGCATCTCCCAGGAGACCTGGTACGACACCGACGCCCCGGTCGACCTGTGGCGGCGCGACGAGAGCCCCGCGGGGCAGGAGCAGTGGACGCCCGCCGTGCAACCGCCCTCCCCCCGTATCGGCCAGCTCATCCAGGCCGGCCCGGAGCACTTCGTGGCCGTGCTCGCCGGCGAGGAGGCGCCCATCCTCGGCGCCGCGCACGCCGCGCACGTGCTGGAGATCATCGTCGCGGCCGGGCAGTCGATCGAGAGCGGCTGCGCGGTCGAGACGAACGTGGTCGGGTGACCGGCGGTTCGGCTACTCCGCGATCCCCCATTGCGCCACGGTCTTCGTGGGCCTCACCCGCACGAGCAGTTCGCCGGGTACGGCGTTGCGTCTGCCGTACGCCTCGGCCAGCTCCTTGCCCATGTAGCGCGCGGCGATGCGGGTCGCCCAGGGGAGCATCGTCTCCAGCTCGCCGGACAGGGTCGCCGTTCCTTCGATGGAGACGAAAGCGTACGGCGGATCTTCGTCGTCGACCATGAGGGCCACGCGGCCGTCGCGGCGGAGGTTGGCGCCTTTGACCGTCAACTCGCCGGTGTTGAAGAGGAGATCGTCGCCGTCGAGGGTAAACCAGATCGGGGCCACGTGGGGCCGGCCGTCGGCGCGGGTCGTGGCCAGCGCGGCCGTGCGCGTCCCTTCCAGGAGGAACGCCCGGGTCTCTTCCGGGGTCATCGATCGCATTGCCGGCTACCTCCCGCGTTTCGGTCCACCGCCCGCGGCGGGTATGATGCGTGAACGTCGGCGGATGCGCACACGCTCCCGAGGGAACGGGCGCACGGCAATCCGGTGATCCGCGCTGCCGCGGGCTGTCCGCCGCGCGGCGGACAGCAATCGCGCGGCGGCTGCCCGGATCCCCAAGGCACAGGAGACGTTTCATGATCGAACTCCCGGACAACCCGATCGCCGTGCAGCTCTACACCGTGCGCGCGGAAGCGGGTCAGGATTTCCCCGGCACGTTGCGCCGGCTCGCCGCGGGCGGGGCGAAGGCCGTCGAGTTCGCCGGGTACGGCGGCATGGCGATAGGCGAGCTGCAGGCGCTGCTGGACGAGCTGGAGCTGCGCGTGGCGGGGGCCCACATCCCGATCGCGGCCTGGGAGGAGAACGCCGATGCCGCGCTCGCCGATCTGATCGTGGCCGAAGGGGAGTACGCCGTCGTGCCCTGGCTGCCGCCGGAGCGGCGCGGCAGCGCCGCCTACGCCCGCGAGCTGGCCGCCAGTCTCAACCAGTGGGCGGCGCTGGCCAAGGCCGCCGGTCTCGGGTTCGCCTACCACCACCACGACTTCGAGTTCAACCCGTTGCCCGACGGCGACGGCGCCTCGATCTTCAGCATCATCCGGGACGAGACCGACCCCGCCCTGGTCGGCATCGAGGTCGACGTCTACTGGGCGGCCCGCGCCGGACTTGACCCCGCGCATCTGCTGCGCGAGCTGGAAGGCCGCGTGCCCCTCGTCCACCTCAAGGACCTCGGCCCCGCCCCGGACCACGCCGACCTCCCCGCCGGCGAAGGCGCTCTCCGCTGGGACGAGATCCTCCCCGCCGCTACCGCCGCCGGCGCCCGCTGGTGGATCGTGGAGCAGGACAATCCCAATCCCGCCGATCCGCTGGCCGACGCGCTGCGCGCCATCCGTAACGTGGAACGGTTGGGTGACGGGTGTCGGGTGTCGGGTGACGGGTGACGGGAGGGAGTGATGGGGGCGGTGCGGGGTTTTCGGGATCTGCGGGTGTGGCAGGCGGCGATGGAGCTGGTCGTCGAGGTGTATGCGTTGACGCGGGGATTTCCGAGGTCGGAGCTCTATGGGCTCTCGAACCAGATGCAGCGGGCCGCAGTTTCGGTTCCGGCCAACATTGCCGAAGGCCACGCACGACACCATCCGCGTGAGTATCTGAACTTCCTTTCGGTAGCCGAGGGGTCCCTCGCCGAGCTCGAAACCTATCCGGAGCTTGTGCCGTTGCTCCCCTACGCAGCGCGCGAACGAGTGCAGCCGCTGCTCGATCGTTCTGCCTCAGTCGGCCGGCAACTCGTCGTCCTCCGCAACTCCCTTACCCCCGCCTCAAGGAAGATCCCACCCCCTACGACGCAACGCCCTACGACCCCGACACCCGACACCCGACACCTGACACCCGTAGGAGGTCTGCCGTGCTCCTCTCGCACACCGTCGCGGTCGTCACCGGCGGCGGTTCCGGCATCGGGCGCGCCATTGCGGAGGTGTTCGCCCGCGAGGGCTCGACGGTGGTTGTCGCCGATCTGCACGGCGACCGCGCCGAGGCCGTAGCCAGCGGCATCGACCAGGCTGGGGGGACGGCGATGGCGGTCGCGGCCGACGTGTCGACCCCGGACGGCGTGGCGCACGTTTTCGCGCGCGCCGAGGAGGTCTTTGGCCCGGTCGACATCGTGGTCAACAACGCCGGGGCCTCGATGGGGAATGATTTGCGCGCCATCGAGCCCGATATCTGGGACCGCAACTTCGAGATCGTCCTGAAAAGCGCCTACCTCTGCACCAGGGCGGCGCTGCCGGGGATGATCGCCCAGGGCAAGGGGAGCGTCCTCAACATCGCCTCCGTCAACGGTCTCATGGGCCTGGGCGAAGAGGCGTATTCGGCGGCCAAGGCGGGGATGGTCAACCTCACGCAAAACACCGCCATCCGCTACGGGCAACACGGCGTGCGCGCCAATTGCATCGCCCCCGGCACGGTGGAGACGCCGATCTGGGCCGAGCGCGTCGCGGCCAATCCGAATGTCTTTCAGGAGCTGGCCGCCTGGTACCCCCTGGGCCGCGTCGGCCAGCCGGAAGACATCGCCAACGCCGCGCTCTTTCTCATGTCGGATGCGGCCTCCTGGATCACCGGGGTCGTGCTGCCGGTCGATGGCGGGCTGACGGCGGGGTTGTTTCGCATGGCGCGGGAGCTGTCGCCAGAGTGAAATGGAGTGGGGATGTTCTCTCCTTCTTGCCAAGAGTCCGCTCGTCGGAGCCCCAACGCCCAAGGAGGCATTGCGAATCGGCGAGCGAGATATCCGGGAAAACTGGCAGCGATACCGAGCGAGATTCTTCGGAGACCTGGTGTGAGCGATCACAACATCGACCCAGAGCGCGCCGCGCTCATCACCAAGCGCATGGGCCAAGCGTTCGCATTTGCCCGTGATGTCATCGATGCTCCATCCATCCTCGACGAGATACCGGACGGTTCGATGCTCCTGTTTCGCGATGTCGAGTTTCAGGGCGAGCAGGTGCGGCTGACCGCTCATCCCGCGTCAGACCGCCCAGGGTGGTGGACCGCCCGCGTGACCGGACCCGCGCGAATCGCCACCGAATCTCGCCGGCGGGATCCGCCCATCGAAACCCGACGCATGGACGGCAAGTGGAGCAGACCGCCGCTATTCCCAGAAAGCGGGCCGACGGCCAAAGACGCGCTCGATGCACTCGAGGAGAAGCTCGACGAGTCCGATGGCCCCTTAACCACGGCGCGCCGCGCAACCGGTCGAGAGCAACGCGACTCACCGCGCTCAGATGCGGCTCGGTACTCCGGCTGGCTGCCGTTCTTGCGCCGGATCGAGTCGCGGCTGGCTCATGGCGGGGTTGGATCAAATGGCCCCACGATTCGCGCACCCCTCTTGACTGAGCGGCGGCGCGCTGGTGAAATGGCGGCATCGGCAAGGAAAGGGGGACG
>CALMZR010000182.1 GCA_937870845.1 uncultured Chloroflexota bacterium | reverse complement strand
CCCGACCTCGGCATCGACGGCGTTCAGCAACGCCGCAGGCATTACGATGTGGGCTCGTCGCTGCTTAGTATCGACTGCCACGGTTCTCACTCCTTCGTGTGTCGAGCAGATCGCCGCTTCCCCACGTTACCTGCCGCGATCGGCATACCGCTCCGCCAGCTTTTCCGGGTAGTAACGGAGATCGTGCACCCATTGGGCGGTCGCTTCAGGCGTATCCCACTCCGGGATTTCGCCATCGGCCACCGAGCCGACCACGCGTTTGAACGCCTCCACGCGGCGCAGGCGATGCAGCTTCTCCTCGATCGCTTCCTGGATAAACTCGCTGCGCCGGCGCTGCCCAACGCGCTCGTCAATCTCGCAGATAAGATCGCTTGGCAACACCACATGCGCCCGGCGCCGCTCCGTCGATACGACCATCGCAACCCCCTTGGTTCGCAGCGATCATAGCACACGGCTGTGTGACAAATCCCCAACCACGGTCTATTGCCCGTCTGGACGATTCGCGGCGGCTTGCTTAGGCTTCGCCGGCAGCGTAAGGAGGGAGAGCGAGCCATGCCACCCATCGATTCCGCGGCACGTGCTGACCAGGCGACACAAGGGCCGATCCCGATCACGGTGGCGTACGGCGACGGGATCGGGCCGGAGATCATGGCGGCGACGCTGATGGTGCTCGATGCCGCGGGGTCGCGGCTGGAGACCGAGACGATCGAGATCGGCGAAAAGGTCTACCGGCAGGGGATCTCGGCGGGCATCGCCCCCGAGGCCTGGGACTCGCTGCGGCGGACCAGGGTCTTTCTCAAGGCGCCGATCACCACGCCGCAGGGGGGAGGGTTCAAGAGCCTCAATGTGACGGTGCGCAAGTCGCTCGGCCTGTACGCCAACGTGCGGCCGTGCGTCGCCTACGCGCCGTTCGTGGCCACCAGGCACCCGGGGATGGACGTCGTCATCGTGCGCGAGAACGAGGAGGACCTCTACGCGGGGATCGAGCACCGCCAGACGGACGAGGTCGTGCAGTGCCTCAAGCTGATCAGCCGGCCGGGCTGCGAGAAGATCGTTCGCTACGCCTACGACTACGCCCGTCGCCACGGCCGGAAGAAGGTTGCGTGCTTCACCAAAGACAACATCATGAAGATGTCGGACGGGCTCTTCCGCCGCGTGTTCGAGGAGGTCGGGGCCGAGTACCCGGATCTGGAGCAGGAGCACTGGATCGTCGACATCGGCGCGGCGAAGCTGGCCGACACGCCGGAGGCGTTCGACGTCATCGTCATGCCCAACCTGTACGGCGACATCCTGTCGGACGTGGCGGCGCAGATCGCCGGCTCGGTGGGGCTGGCGGGATCGGCCAACATCGGCGAGCACGGGGCGATGTTCGAGGCGATCCATGGCTCGGCGCCGCGGCGGGCCGGGCAGGACATCGCGAACCCTTCGGGGCTGCTGCTCGCCGGCGTCATGATGCTGGCGCACGTCGGCCAGCCCGAGGTCGCGGCGCGGGTGCACAACGCGTGGCTGCGGACCATCGAGGAGGGGATCCACACCTACGACGTCTTCGACCCGGCGGTCAGCCGCCAGCAGGTGGGGACGCAGGCGTTCGCGCAGGCGGTGATCGACCGGCTGGGGCAGCAGCCGGACTCCCTGAGGGCGGTGACGTACGGCGCTGCCGAGCCTCAGCCGGTCGGGGGAAGGCTGGGGCTGTCAGCCCGGCCTCGGGCGCGCAAGGAGCTCGTCGGGGTTGACGTGTTCCTGCACGAGGCGGATCGCTCGCCCGATGAGCTGGGGGCAGCCCTGCACGGGACAGGCGACGATGGCCTGAGGTTAGAGATGATCAGCAACCGGGGCACGAAGGTCTGGCCGGAGGGGCTGCCCGAGACGTTCTGCACCGATCACTGGCGCTGCCGGTTCACGACGAGGGGCGCCGCGGCGACGAACCAGCAGGTGATCGCCCTGCTGCAGCGGGTCCACGACGCCGGTCTGGAGATCATCAAGACCGAGAACCTGTACACGTTTGACGGAGAGCCGGGGTTCTCGATGGGTCAGGGGCAGTAGGGCGCGGGGTCCATCGGCGCCGCGTGCTGATCCGGGGCGCCAGGCGAGCCGCCCGCCCCGCGAACTTCCTGAACTTCCTGAACTTCCGGGGAGGCGGGGGGCTGCGCTCGCTACGCCACTTCCTGCAACCTGCCGGTCTGGACATCGTAGACGAAGCCGTAGACATCGACGCTGTCCGGGATCAACGGCGAGGAGCGGATGACTTCGATGTCGTCGCGCACGCTCTGCTCCAGGTCGGCGAAGGGGAGGAAGTCGATGTCGGAGGCGTCGACGCCGAGCCGTTCCTGGCAGATGCCGTGCATGGTCGCGTTGTCGAAGGTGAGCATGCCGCAGTCGGTGTGGTGGACGATGATGACGGCGTTAGTGCCGAGCAGTTGCTGCGAGATGGCGAGGGAGCGCAGCGCCTCGGCGGCGCGGCCGCCGGCGTTGCGGATGACGTGGGCATCCCCTTCCTGCAAACCGAGCGCCTTGGCCGGGTCGAGCCGGGCGTCCATGCAGGCGACGACGGCGAACTTGCGCCCCGGCGGCAGCGGCAGATCGCCCTTGGTGAACTGGCCGGCGTACGCCTCGTTGGCGGCGCGGACTTCATCGACGAGCGCCATGGTCTTCTCCTTTTCCGCATGCGGCGGCGACTAACTGGATAAATTGATCCAGAAGTCAAGAATATCGCGATCAAGCGAGCAGGGCAAGCCCATTCGCCGCGTGCTGCAAAGGCGAAGCGGCACAATGCGCGTCATTCCGACGCACGAGTCGTGTCATTCCGACGAAGGAGGAATCTCGGCTTATGGGAAACATCATCCCCTGACGCCGAGATGGTTCCTGGGAATCCTCGCTGACGCTCGGAATGACACGCGTTGCGCGTTGCTCGAACGAGCGTCGTGGCCCGCATCCCTCTCGGGCGCGCCCCTACACCCGATCTGCCGCCTCCCGCCTCCCGTCTCCCGCCTCGTCGCTCAGGTAGCGCAGCGCCACGCTGGCCATCGACTCCATGCCGATGGCCATGGCGGCCTCGTCGAGGTCGAACTTCGGGTGGTGGTGGCCCCAGACCAGGCCGCGCTCCGGGTTCTTGCTGCCGACGAACCAGAACGCCCCCGGCCTGGCCTCCAGGAAGTAGGAAAAATCCTCGGCGCCCATGATCAATGGCGACTCCACGACATGGTCGGCGCCAACGACCTTGGCCGCTTCCTCGCGCACCAACTCGGTCATCTCCGAGTCGTTGACGGTGGCGGGATAGCCGCGGGTGTAGGCGTAGTCGATCTCGGCGCCCATCGCCTGGGCGATGCCGCGCGCCAGCGTCCCGATCCGCTCCTCGAGCAGATCGCGGTTTTCGGGGGTGAAGGTGCGCACCGTGCCGCCCAGCTCGGCGGTGTCGGGGATGACGTTGAACGCCTCGCCGGCTTTGAACACACCGACGGTGACGACCGCTTCTTCGGTCGGGTCGACCGAGCGCGAGACGAGGGTCTGCAAGGCGGTGACGATGTGCGCTCCGATCACGATCGGGTCGATCGTCGACTGGGGGCGGGCGCCGTGGCCGCCCTTGCCGCGGATACGGATGGTGAAGCGGTCGGCGGCGGCCATGGCCGGGCCGGGACGAAGGCGGATCTCGCCGACGGGGTGCTCCTGGGCGACGTGGATGCCGAAGACCGCGTCGACGGGCGGGTCTTCCAGCACGCCGGCCTCGATCATCGGCTTGGCCCCGCCCGGCGGCGATTCCTCGGCCGGCTGGAAGAGGACTTTCACCGTGCCGGCGAAGTCGTCGCGGCGGTCGAGCAGCAGGCGCGTGACTCCCAGCAGCATGGCGGTGTGGGCGTCGTGGCCGCAGGCGTGCATGACGCCGGGGTTCTGCGAGACGTAGTCGACCTCGTTCTCCTCCAGGATCGGCAGGGCGTCCATGTCGGCGCGGAGCAGGACCGTCTTGCCGTCGCCCTGCGCGCCGCGGATGAGACCGGTGACGCCGGTCTGGGCGATGCCGGTGCGCACGTCCTCCACGCCGAGGGCGCGCAACCGATCGGCCACGATGCCGGCGGTGCGCACCTCCTGGAACGCCAGCTCCGGGTGCTGGTGGAGATCGCGGCGATCGGCCACCACCCCCGGCAGGATCTCGTCGATGTCGTCTCGCAGCGTTCGTGTCTTCGCCTGAGCCACCACTATCTCCTTCGCGGCCTGTCCGTTACCCGACCGATCACGATACCAGAGCGGCGGAGCCTACAGTGGCGTGCGAAGGATGTGTCATTCTGAGGCTGAAGTGCGAAGCATCTCGGCGTCCACGAACGGGCGCGGCCCGCGGCCGAGATGCTTCGCTCCGCTCAGCATGACACGAATCCGGGGGCATCAGATGGACCTGGAAGGACCGTTTCAGATTCCGCTCTGGTTCGACTACATCGCGACCTTCGCCTGGGCGATCACCGGGGCGTTGATCGCCGCGCGCCGCGGCTACGACATCGCCGGCATCGCCGTGCTGGCGCTGGTGTCGGCGACTGGGGGAGGGTTGCTGCGCGACGGCATCTTTCTGCAGAACGAGCCGCCGCTCTTCCTGCGGACCTGGGTCTACATGGCGCTGGTCGCCGCCGCCGCCGGCGCCGTGCAGTTGGCCGGGAGCCGCATCCAGCACATCCCGCTGTTCAACCGCACGATCGCCCTCATCGACGCGTTCGGGCTGGGCGGGTTCGCCATCACCGGGTTGCAGCTCTCCCTGGCCGCCGGGCTGACGCCGCCGGCCGCGGCCTTCGTGGGGGTGGTCAACGCCGTCGGCGGGGGGGTGCTGCGCGACCTGCTCGTGCGCCGCGACCCGGCGATCTTCCGGCCCGGCCCGCCAGCCGCGCTGGCGGCGCTGGCGGGGTGCGTCATCTATCTTGGGCTGCGGCAGGGGCCGGACGTGGCGGACATCGTGGCCGGGACCATTTCCGTGGCCGCCGTCTTCGTCATCCGCGTCGCGGCGCTGCGCTACGGGTGGCAGACCCGCGCCCCGCGGGGGTTCGAAGGCTTGGACGACGGCTCCAATCCTCATTCAGGATGACGATTGACACGCAACGCATCCAGCCCCAGGCGTGTCATGCTGAGCACCGCGTTCACGCACTCTTGCCATGCCGCGGCGGCGTCGGCGCGGTTCATGACCCGCGAACGGACGCGCCCTGCGGGCGAGATTCCTCGTTCCTCGGAATGACACGATTGCGGAGACGCGGTACCGAGCGCCAGCGAAGCATCTCGGCGTCGCCAAACGCTTGTTCGATGGAGCCGAGATGCTTGACTTCGTTCAGCATGACACCCAGATTCGGGAGGGCCAACTCGTGACGGACTCGCCTGAGCAACGACCAGCGTTGAGCGAGGCCGAGGCCACGCGCCTCGCCTGGCAGGCCGTCGAGCTGGCGGGCGGGACGCGGCTGGTCTACCGCAGCCCGCGGCAGGCGTTCAGCGCGAAGGGGCGCGAGGCGTTCGACATCGACGGACATACGGTCGAGGTGCGTTGGGGGGAGATCAGCTCGCCGGCGATCGTCAGCGTCGGTAGGTACGTCTTCGAGATTCTGGATGAGGGGATCGCGCTGCTGGCGCGTCCGCCAAAGCCGAGACCGCGGGAGTGATTCGCATCACGTGAGCATTTCGCAGCCTCGCACCATGTAGAATCATCGACAAGGTCCACAATCGGTTCGGCCGCCGCAATCAACGTTTGAGGCTTCCATGGACGCGGATCGCTTCGACGGTCTTCTTCGCGCCCTCGCCGCCAGCCCGTCGCGCCGCGGCGTTGGCCGCATCCTGGCCGGCCTCGTTGTCGGCGCCTCCCTCGACGCCCGCTTCGATCTCGTCGGGATCGGGGCGAAGAAAGGCAAAGGCAGGGGCAAGAAGAAGAAAAAGAAGAAGCCGTGCGGGCCGGGGAACTGCACCGAGTGTTGCGTCGGATGCTGCGGCGGGTGCTGCAATGACGCCGGCCAGTGTGTACCAGGGACCTCGGACGACGCGTGCGAGTCAGGCGGATTCCCTTGCGATAACTGTGCCGCGCAGGGATTGGTCTGCCGGGAGCAGTCGTGCGGGTGCAGCGTCGATTGCGCGGGTTGCTGCCTCGATAGCCTGAGCTGCGAGCCCGGCAACTCGATCGATGCTTGTGGGTCGGATGGCGAGGCGTGCAAGACGTGCGCCAATGACCAGGTCTGCATTCGCAACCAGGCCAACAACAACGCCTACGCCTGCTGCGGCAACAAGGGCGCCTTCTGCGGGGAGGAGCGGGTCATCATCGGCGGCCAGATCGTGAGCGTCATTCAGCATGATTGCTGCTTCAATCACCGATGCAATGACGACACCAAGACGTGCGAACCTCGTTGCAAGGCCAACGAAATCGAGTGCAAGAATGACGCCGGGTTCACGTTTTCCTGCTGCACTCCGCCCGATCGGTGCGATGATGGCCAGTGCGTCGGCCCCTGCGGTCCCAACGGCATCGTGTGCGGCACTCCCGGCCCAGACGGCACAGCAGGCACTCGGCGCTGCTGCATCGGCGGCGAGATTTGCTGCCAATCGGCCGGCGTCTGCTATACGCCGGGCAAGCTGAACTGCTCACACACGCCGGGGCACCATATCAAGAACGTCTGTCCCGACGACACCGGCAAGTGCTGTTACCCGCCCCATCCAAACAATATTGGCCTCCTGGTATGCCAGTACGGCCCGAACTGCATAGACGGGTATGCATCGGAGCCGTTCTTCGTGTGCCCTGACGGCTAGCAGGGTCAAGCCGTGCCCAGCAACGCCTCGATGTCCGCCAAGTGGTTCTCCCGATGCTCTGAGCGGTCCAGCTCGACCTGGTCGTAGGGCGCGGCGCAGCCGCCTTCCCGCGAGGTGCGCTGAGGCGAGATCAGCACGCCGGCCAGCGCCGCAGTCGGTGGCCAGGCTCCGAGATATTGGATGAGGCAATCTCACTCCTGGCGCGACCTTCCAGACCGCGGCCACGGTAGACTCGGTTCAAGGAAGGTGGGCTCAGCCAGATCAGGCCAGGAGGTCGTGATGGCCGTCGCGCAGCGGATGAGCGAAGCAGCCTACATCGAGTTCGTCGAGTCCGGGGTGGAGGGCGACTGGGAACTGCACGATGGGGTGTTGGTGGAGAAGCCGGGGATGAGCTGGGACCATGGACGCATCGTGACGCGGCTCCTCTCGTGGCTTGACCAACTGCTCGACCCGGCGGAGTTTGTCGTTTTCACCGAACTCCGGGTGCGCCGGCCAGCGGACACCGTATTTCTGCCGGACATCATGGTGGTTCCCACGTCGTACGGCGAGGCGTTCCAGGGGCGCCCTGGGACGTTGGCCATTTTCACCGAGCCCTTGCCTCTGGTGGTCGAGGTCTGGTCCCTTTCGACGGGGGAGTACGACGTCGAAACCAAGATCCCGGTGTACGTGCAGCGCGGCGATCTGGAGATCTGGCGCATCCACCCGTACGAGCGGACGCTGACGCGCTGGGTGAGGCAGCCGGATGGGTCGTACAAGGAGTCGACGCATCGCCATGGCGCGGTTTCCCCCGTCGCGCTCCCTGCGGCGGAGATCGATCTCGATCGGCTTTTCGCGCTCTAACCTCTCATGCTGCGCTCACGATCCCGAGACTGCCGAAGCGCCACCTCTCCGAGAGGGTCCGGGAGGCGTTCGACATCGATGGTCACGCCGTCGAGGCGCCTTGGGGGAGATCAGCTCGCCGGCGATGGTTACCGTGGGCGGATGCGTCTTCGAGATTGTCGATGAGGGAATCGCGCTGCTGGCGCGTTCCCCCAAGCCGCGCCCGGCGTAGACTTGGGCGAGGATGGCGAACCCCGCCACGTCAGGCCAGGAGGTCGTGATGGCCGTCGCGCAACTCATGAGCGAAGCAGCCTATCTCGGGTTCGTCCAATCCGGTGTGGAAGGGTCGTGGGAGTTGCACGATGGGCGCCTGGTGGAGAAGCCGGGGATGAGCTGGGACCATCTCGATGCCATTACGGAGCTCATCGCGCATCTCCATCAGCAGCTTGACCGCGCGGACTATCGCGTGTTCACGGAGAGCCGTGTCCGGCGTTCAGCCGCGACGATTTTCTTGCCCGACGTTGCGGTTGTGCCGACTCGCTACGGTGATGCGTTCCGTGGCCGCCCGGGCGCGCTTGCGGTTTTCTCGGAGCCATTGCCGTTGGTGGTCGAGGTCTGGTCGGTCTCCACCGGCGACTACGATGTCGATACCAAGATTCCGGTCTACATGCAGCGCGGCGACCTGGAGATCTGGCGCATCCATCCGTACGAGCAGACGTTGACGCGTTGGGTGAGGCAGCCGGATGGGTCGTACGAGGAGACGGTCCATCACGACGGGACGATCGCGCCGGTCGCCCTTCTGGGTGTGTCGATCGAGGTCGGCCGTCTCTTCGCTGGCTGAGACTCCCGCGCCGCTCATCCGCGCGTATCGGCCCGCGGAAGATGCTTCGTGGCGCTACGTCCCCAACAACGCCTCGATGTCGGCCAGGTGGTTCTCGCGGTGCTCGGCGCGGTCCAGCTTGACCTGCGCCTTGCCGCGGATCTCGGGGAGAAGCGCCTCAGGCGTCTGCGCGGCGGCCTCGTCGGCGGCAGCGGCGGCGGCGAGCGCCTCCGTGGCGACGGCGCGGGGAGGCATGGCGCGGGTGAAGTGGAGCAGGAGCTCATTGAGGGTGTCGTAGTCGTAGGGCGAGGCGAAGACGCCTTCCTGGGCGAAGCGGCGCAGCAGGATGGCCGCCCGCCGGTCGTAGAAGGCGAGGTGGCCTAAAGCGTCGGCGACGGTCCAGCCGTCGGGCAGCTCGCGCGTCAGCTCGTCGTCGCCGAGGCGCTCCACCAGCGCCCGCAGGCGCTCCCGCGAGGCCTGGTTGCGTTCCACGTAGCTTGTTTCCACGGTTACGTCCTCCGCCTACTTGGACCAATGCCGCCGAACAACGGTGTCGTGCTGAGTATTGAGTCCACGCACTCTTGCCATGCCGCGGCGGCGGCGGCGGAGTTTACGACCCGCGGACGGACGCGCCCTGCGGGCGAGATTCCTCTGTACGTTTCCTCGGAATGACACGGGTGCGTAGACGCGGCACTGAGCGAAGCGAGGCATGACACGATGCGTGGCTCCACGATCATGGCGCCTTCTCCCGCCCCAGCGACTCCTGACTCACGCCCGGCGAGCTAACCTCCGCTTCGGGCGCGGTCGATCTGCCTCCGTTCCCAGCCGCGGCCGTGACACCGGGGGTAAACCCCGGCGGGGCCACCGAGCCGCGCATCCAGCGCCAGCCGGGCAGCGAGGAGAGCCCGGCCAGCTTCGCCTCCCGCCGCGCCTCGGTGTATTGCGACAGCAGCACCTGGATCGCCGCCGCCACGGGGATGGCCAGCAGGGCTCCGGCCACTCCGGCGAACTCCGTCCCGGCCAGGATGGCCAGGAAGACCGCCAGCGGCGAGAGGCCCACCGCCCCGCGCATCACCCGCGGCACCAGGATGGCGTTCTCCGTCATCTGCAGGATGAGGATGAACCCGACCACCAGCAGCGCCTTCTCCCATCCCTGGGTGAGGGCGATGATGACCGCCGGGATGCCGCCCAGCCAGGGGCCAAGGATGGGGATGATCTCGGTGACCCCCGCCCACAGTCCCAGCAGCGGCCAGAAGCGGATGCCCATCGCCGCGTACCCGATCGTGGCGGTGACCCCGATGATGAGCACCAGCGTGAGCTGGCCGCGCAGCCAGTCGCCCACCTTTTGCTCGACCTCGTCCCAGGTCTTGCTGACGCGGATGCGCGTCTCGGCCGAGGCGTTGCTCAGCACGACGCGGCGCAGCCACGCCTTCTCCATCAGGTAGTAGAAAGAGATAATCAGCAGCGTCACCAAGCCGATGATCCCGCCACCGAGCCCCGTCAGCAGCCCGACCGCGGCCCCGCCTGGCACGGGGATGCTGGCCCCGACCGACGGATTCTCGATGAAGGCGATCCCTCGCCCCAGCATCTGCTGGCCGACCCCGCTCAGCAGCGCGTTGCCGCTGGCGCGCCATGCCTGGCGCAGCTCCTCCAGGGACTCCGGCGCCTGCTCCCGGAACATGACCGCTTGCTCCCGCACCGCGGGCGAGAGGACCATGAACAGCACCGTGATCGCCGCGATGAGCATGGCGTAGACGAGCAGGATCGCCAGCGGGCGCGGGATGTGTCGCCGCTCCAGGGCATCGACCGGGCGCTGGATGGCCGTCGCAAAGACCAGCGACAGCAGCACCAGCACCAGCACGAACTGGATCTGGATGAGCAGATAGCCGACCGCCAGCACGAGAAGCAGCGACACGGGGGTGAGTCCTGGCCGTCGTTCGCTCGTGGGGGGTGTGGCGGGCGCCGCCTCGGCTGCTGGCGTCGGCGGGCGTGGGGGAGCGAGGCGCTGGGGTTGCACGGGGACGGGAACCTCGCTGCTCACGGCGCGACCTCACCAGACAGGAAGAGGAACCGGCCCGGCCCCGTCAGGGCGGAGGGTTCGCGGCCCGTCAATAGACCTCGTGCTCGCCCGTCATCGGCGCGATCCGCCAGTAGCGCTCATCCAGGGGATCGACCCGCTGGCGCTGCTGGGCCAGGGGCAGGGTGTTCCAGACCGTGGGGAACGAGAAGACCTCGCGGCCATCGACGACCATGCGCCGCGCCGCCCCGAACGGCTTGTTGACCGGAAAGATCTCGCGCGGCGGTCGCGAGATGACCTCGGTCTGGAACCAGCCGTGCTCCGGGCAACGCCCCGCGTGGAGCTGCCAGACGAGCCCGGCCGTCACGCCCCCCACGTCCCGGACCAGCGTCTCTTCGAGCGCGCCCCCGCAGACCGGGCAGCGCAGCGGCGTGCGCGCCTGCACCAGGTCGCGCGACGGAAATGTGGCGTCCATACGCGTCTGTCTGACCCCCGACCGCTTCGCGAGCGACGTATCGGCGGGAGTATAGGGCTATCGGCGGGAGGCGGGAGGTGGGAGGACGAAGGCGGGAGGCGGAAGAGGAGAGAACGTGGCCGTGTGTAGGGCACGACATGCCGTGCCCAAGGCGAGGCGCGCCCCGCCCGTTGTCCTTCCGCCTCCCGCCTCCCGCCTTCCGCCTATTGCGCCCGTGGTACGATCCGGCGCCAGAATCCGCGCCGCCGAAGCCAGAAGGGGGAGAGCGATGAGCGAGCAACGCAATGGCCAGCAGCACCTGTTCGACGGGCTGATCGCGACCTACCGCGAGCTCAACCTCAAGGTGCGTCCGCTGCCCGAGGACCGCCTCACTATCGGCCGCTCCGGAGAAACGATCCGCGATGTCATCGTCGACCTGCGCGACGACGAGCTGCGCTTCTCGCAGGCGCTCAAGGACCGCCTGACGGGCCAGTCCATGATCGACGTGTTCCGGGACGAAGAAGGCGCCGCCATGGCGGAGATCCCGTCGGCCGACGACACCACCGTCGAGGTCATCTCCCAGTTCGGCACCGCCCGCGAATCGACCCTGGCCATGCTGCAAGGCCTGGCCCCGGAAGCCTGGGACGACGGCGGGGGCGGCCCGCTCACCATCCGCGCCGCCACCGACGCCCTCCTGGCCAACGACCGCGTCCACATGGAGAAGATCGTCGGCCTGCTCGGCTCGCCGACGGGGTGAGACGGAGGTGACAGGGTGTCGGGGTGTCGGGGTGACAGGGCGACAGGACGCGGTTCCCCCGACACCCGTCACCTACGGCCGAGCGTCACCTCGAACACCAGCTCCTCGTTGTTGCGCAGGACCGTGACGGGGACGGTTTCGCCGGCGGCGCGAGCGAAAAGCGCCTCGGGGAAGGTGGTGCTGCCGCTGATGCGCTGGTCGCCGATGGCGATGATGATGTCGCCGGCGCGGATGCCCGCCTCGGCGGCGGGGCCGCCCGGCTCGCTCTGCTGGACGAAGGCGCCGTAGTCGATCGGCAGGTCGTTCTGGGCGGCCAGGTCGGGCGAGATCGGTTGGTAGACGATGCCGATGCGCGGGTAGACGACCTCGCCGGTTTCGATCAGCTCGTCGACGACGCGGGCCACGTGGTTGGAGGGTATGGCGAAGAAAAGGCCTTGCACCGGGGTCGTCCCGGACTGGGGGATGCCGAGCGTGTTCACCCCGATCACGCGGCCGGCCAGATCGAAGAGCGGGCCGCCGGAGTTGCCGGGGTTGATGGCCGCATCGTGCTGGATGAGGTCGGTGTAGACCCCCTCCCCGCTCCCGGCCTGGGTCGGGAAATCGCGGTTCAGCGCGCTGATGATGCCGCTGGTGACGGTGCCGGTGAACTCCCCCAGCGGCGACCCGATGGCCAGCACCGGCTGCCCCTGCCGCAGCGTGTTCGAGTCGCCGAACGCGACGCTGGCCGGCACGTCTCCCGCGATGCGCACCACGGCCAGGTCGCTCAACGGATCGGCCCCGACCAACTCGGCGGGGCGGCTCTCGCCGTTGGCCAGGATCACCTCGAACCCCGTGCCCCCCTCCACCACGTGCTGGTTCGTCACGATGTACCCGGCTGCGTCGATGATGAACCCGGTGCCGCGCCCGGCCTCGATCTCGGTCTGGCCGAAGAAGCCGTCGCTGAACTGCTGCTCGTTGATCACCGTCACCACGGCCGGCATCACCCGGTCCACCACCTGTGAAGCGTCGAAGGTGACGACGAACAACTCGCCCGGCTGACTCGCGGCCGCCGGGGGGCTGCCGGCCACACTCACCCCGGCCTCGTCCAGACCGACCGTCACCGGGACCGGGGTTGGCGTCGGCGGCGGCGGTGGCGGCGCCTGCGACGTGGACGTATCCTGCATGGGGGCGCAGGCGGACACGAGGAGCGTGGTCGCCAGCATCGCCGCCAGCGGGGTTCTTCGCGGTAGAGTCACAGGCTTCTCCCGGAGCAGCGTCTCCAGAGGCAACGTGACGGCGGCGGGCGCTGCCACGTGTCGACCGATGCTACCGCGTATCGTCGCATGCGACCGGCTGCCGAGTCAGCGCCCAGGCGCCGAGAACGACGCATCACCTGGACCGCCCTGGAGAAGACATGGCCAGCGTCAACGCATCCACGACCGAGCAGCAACCCCCTGTCAGCCCCGCCGATCGCCAGCGCCTGCCACCCCCGGTGCAGATCGATCCGGCCCGCATCGAGGCCGACGAGGCGGCGTGGCTGGAGCGGTCCCGCGCCGCCTGGGACGCCCGCGCCGAGCGCTGGGACGCCCGCTCCGAAGCGAACGCGCTGGCGCCGGATCGCAAGCGCGACCTCGACCGCGTCTGGGACGCCCTGCGCCTCACCTCCGGCGCCCGCGTCCTCGACGCCGGCTGCGGCAGCGGCCAGTTCGCCATCGCCTTGGCCGAGCGCGGGGCGCGGGTGACCGGCATCGATCTCTCCCCGGAGATGATTCGCCGCGCCCTCGACCACGCGGCCGAGCAGGGCGTAGGGAACGACATCGAATGGCGCGTTGGCGACGTCAAGCACCTCTCCGAACCGCTGGCCGTCTACGATGCGATCCACGCGCGGGTCCTGTTCCAGTTCCTGCCCGACGTCCCCGGCGCGCTGCGCGAGTTTCGGCGTGTCCTCAAACCGGGCGGCCGCCTGTTGGCGAGCGTGCCGGGGGCGCTGTCGCCCATCTACCGCGCCTCCTGGATGCGCCATCTCCCCGGCGGCGACCCCGGCCACAACTACCTGCTGCCCTGGGAGCTGGAAAACCTGCTGATCGAGTACGGCTGGCGTATCCTCGACGGCTGGGGTGAATGGGGCGACGACCTCTACGGCGCCGCGAACGACGCCACCACCGCCTACCGCCGCGCCGACCGCGCCGTGCAGCAGGCGACGGCGACGACCTGGACGGTCGTCGCCGCATGAGGCGACGGAGATGGGATGTGCAATTCCTGGGCCAGGGTGACGGGCGGTAGGTGTCAGGCTGTCAGGGTGATGGGGTGGTGAGGTGATGCGTCAGCAGGGGACTCCGACTGCCGAGGTGGAGATGGGGTGGTCGCGGGCGGATCCGGCGCCGTTGGGTCAGGCTGTCGTGGCTGGTCCCGTCGAGCTTCAGGTGCAGGAGGTGCTCGTGGGGCCGGAGGCAGTGGCGGCGGTGCTGGCTGCCTCCCCGACGAATGTAGAGCCCCGTGAGGGGACGACGTTCGTGGCTGTGAATGTCTCGGCGCGCAACGGCGGAGAAAAGCCGCTCTGGATCAGCAATGACGACTTCGCTCTGACCGGGAGCGCAGGGCTGGTCTTCCGGTTTCTGGGGGCCCAACTCCCCGGGCCGGCGCTCGACCAGACGCTCGCCCCTGGCGAGAGCGCCGAGGGCTGGGTCGCCTTCAGCGTCCCAGACGGGGAATCGTCGCTGCTGCTCCTGTTCGACAGCCTCGCGCTGGGCGGAACATGGGCGGATCGCGTGCTGGCGTTGCAGGAGGGCGCGCGCATCCCGGATCTGCCGGAGCGCGCCGCCGCGGTCAATGGGGACGGAACCTCGGTCGGGAGCGCGCTCGGATTCGGGGGCGTCGCGGTCACGGAGCAGTGGGGCGTGGAGCTGCTCGATGCCGTCTCGGGCGCGCCCGCCTTTGACCTGGTCGATTACCGCACCGGGGCGCTCGGCGTCGGGGACGCGACCGGGGACGACGGCTCGGTGTGGGCCGCCCTGCGCTTCCGCATCCAGAACGCGCGGGCTGGAGGGGATCTGGCCTGGTTCCCGAGCAACGCCTTTGCGCTGGTGGACGAAGCCGGGGATCCGCTGCTGGACGTCGTCACGCTGACCCCGCCCCGGCCGGACGCGGCCGGGGGCTACTACCCTGGCGCGTCGCGCGAGGGCTGGGTGATGTTCGACGTGCCGCCGGGCTACACAATGGCGACGGTGCGCTTCCTCCCCTTCGCCCACACCTCGACGCCGCTTGAGCCGCGCTTTTTCGTTTTCGGCTAGAGAGCCGTGGCCGCCTCGTGTCATTCCGAGCGCCGCGAGGTATCTCGCGTTCCCAAGGCAACGTCGCGGCGAGGGGCCGAGATTCCTCCTTCGTCGGAATGACACATTGCTGGTGTGGCGCCCTCGGGACCAAGCTCGCCCGGCCGGGTGATCGGGCGGCGCCGGGCGGGGATCACCCATCCGGGGGAGGCGAACGCCGCCCCGCTCTGGCTCACTGGAACCGCCGCGACCGGGCGGCGTTCTCTGGAAGGATCGCGCACGCGCTGGCGCCGGCCAGGAAGTAGGTAGCACCCCATGTCGTCCTCGACGCTCATCGCCGAGATCCCCGCGCTGCCCCAGGCCCGCGCTGAGGACCGGACCCTCGAACGCGCCCGCGCCGCCGCGGCGGCCGGGTTCCTGCTGGGCGTGTTCCTCTCGTTTCTGGGGTTCGCCTGGGACGTGCAGTGGCACACCGACGTCGGCCCCGACACCTTCTTCACCGCCCCGCATCTGGTGCTCTACGGCGGCGTGGCGATCGCCGGGCTGACTTCGCTGGCCGTGGTGTTGCTCACCACCCTCTTCGCCCGGCGCGGCGCGCCCGCGGCGCTGGAGGGAACGACGGCGATCCTGGGCGGGCGGTTTCGCGGGCCGGCGGGCTCCATCATCGGCGGCTTCGGCGCGCTCTTCTTCCTCCTTTTCGGGTTGATGGACCAGTGGTGGCACACGCTGTATGGCTTCGACGTCACCCTCGTCTCGCCGCCCCACGTCGGGCTGATCCTCTCCATCATGGTCACCATGGCGGGCTGCCTGACCGCGCTGGCCTGGCACGTGCGCACGGCGCATGACTCCGGCGCGCCGCGGTTCCTGGCGTCAGCAGGAGCCGCGTTCGCCGCCGCCGTGCTCACCGCCTTTATCACCCCCACGCTGACCGATCTCCAGGAGTGGCGCATCTTCGGGATGATTTCCTGGCCGAACACGGTTATCTCGCTCCTCTACCCGGCGGCGATCCTGATGACCGTCTCCGTCATCCGCCGCCCCTGGGCCGGCGCGCTCTTCGGCGTGATGTTCACCGGGCTCGATCTGCTCACGACCGCCATCATCCCCGGCATCACCCGCGACTACGCGGCCAGCATCGGGCTGTTCATGCGCGACAACATCTCCGGCGAGGTCGTCGTTTCCGGGTTGGTCCCGACGTACGTGCTGCTCGCCGGGGTCGCCGCCGATCTGGTGCTGCTGGCCGGGCGGCGCTGGGGCTGGCGCATGACGGTCGCCGTCCCCGTCGCCGGGGCCGCCGCTGCCCTGGCGCTGCGCCTGCTGGAGCCGAACCTGCCGCTCTATGGGCCGAGCCCGCTGGAGCCCGCCGAGATCATGGCGCTGCGCGATGACATCACTGCGTCTATCTCCACCTCGAGTCTGATCCTGGCCCCGATCCTGGGCGCGCTCGCCGGGTGGTTTGGCTGGTTGCTCGGCATCGTGCTGACGGGGAGCGCGTCGGGCGCGGCTCCGCCCGTTCCGGCGAGCGCCGCCGCGGCGACGGCCGCGGCCTTGCTTCTGCTCCTGACCCCCGCGACGACCCTGGCCCACGCGCCCGAGCCGCATCACGAGACCATCCAGGCCGGGCCGTACGAGGTGGAGGTCGGTTTCAGCGAGTGGCCGATCCGCGCCGAGCGCTCGCTCGACGTCACCTTCGCCCCGGAGGGCGGCATCGAGGGCAAGACCGCGATCATCCGCATCACGGACCCCAACGGGGAGTGGGAGCGCGGCGGCGTCGGTCCCCTCGGCCGCCACCCGCGCCAGCGCGACCTGTGGGGTCTCGACCTGATCGCCTTCCCCACCCCCGGCGAGTGGACGATCAAGCTGACCATCGACGGCCCGGAAGGGACAGGCACGGGAACCCTTGCCGCCATCCCCGTTGGGACGCGTCCCGGCCCGCCGCCGGCGCCGATGTGGGGCATCGCCGCGTTGCCGATGGTCTTTCTGGTCTGGCTTGGGGTGCGGGGGTGGATGAAGGTACGGCCAGGCAGGACTGAGGAAGCGGTCGCGTGGAGCGGTGCCCCGGCCGGGACTGGTTCGGCGTGAGCGTCGCGGCTATTGGGCGTTTCGCCTGATCGGTTCGGGCGCCGCAAAGGGAACGACATTGCCGTGGGCGCGGCGGACCAGGTCGTCGTCCATCCGCAGCAATCCGAGACGAAGCAGCTCATCCGGTTCAAGCGAACGCAGCGCCTCCCAAGCTTCGTTCTCCTCGGCAAAATCGGCGATGAGGTTGCCGGATTCGAGATCGAACAGTTGAAAGTACGTGTCCATGGCTCCTAAACCTCTGGCGCCCCGGGGATTTTCATCGGCGCCCCATGCACCAGCGCCACGATTGTCTCAGGGTTCGGCGTAAATAGTGTAGGGGTGCTTGTCTCGGGATGTCTGTCTGCACTCCACGGGGCTTTCGTCACCGAGCACGACCCGGGCCAAGTACGATCCAAAGCGAAACCTGAACCTTGCGGCGATTCTGCAGGCCCGGTCGTAATCATCGTAAACAGAGATCCCTTCGGCCCACTCGCGCGCGAGAACCGGGTTCGTCAACGGGAAACCAAGAGCGCGGTGGCTCATGAAATCCCTCAGCGTTGCCGTCTCGCCATGAACCATGCGGAAGTATTCGCGCATGCCAGCCAGTCTGCCCCGCTTGGACGAGAAACACGGCCACGATTCGCTCGTGGACAGGTCTCATTACATCATGCTTCCTGCGATCCCCGCTCGACATCGGCGGCGCCGATCTGGGGCAGGCGCAGAGCGCCGCTGGCTGATGTCAGCTCATTCGGAAAGGAAACGGTGCATCTTGTCCGCTAGACCCTGGACCTACCTCCCCGCCGAACCTTCGACCATCGCCGTCGACCGCCCCTTCTACGAGCGCATCGCGGATGAGACCGATGGCCGCGTCTTGACCCACGCCCACACCGTTCCCATCCGCTCCGGCTATGCCTGGCCGGTTGCGGCGGGGCAGGTATGCCGCGTCGTCGCCGTCGAGGGGCCGCAGGTCGTCGATTTCAACTGCTGGAATCTGCACAACCCGCGGGAGCGCTTCTGGGCGGCGCGCACCCGGCAGCTCGAAAGCTCGCACCTGACCGACGGCCACCGTCTCTGGTCGGTTCTCCCCTACTTGCGCCCGATGCTGACCGTCACCCGCGAGACGGTCACGTACGGCGAAGACGCGGACGGCGGGCGCTGCCACGACCTCCTCGGCTCGCGCTGCGACCCCTACGTGACCAAGCTCCTCTCCGGGGAGACGTTCGATTTCAACTGCCACAGCAATCTCACTCGCGCCGTCCTGCCATGGCATCTCAACGAGTCGGACGTCCACGACGTCCTCAACATCTTCCAGGTCACCGGGCTGGATGCGGACGGCCGCTACTTCATGAAGGCGAGCCCGGCCAGGAAGGGCGATTACTTCGAGTTTCTGGCCGAGATCGATCTGCTGTGCGCCATCTCCACCTGCCCCGGCGGCGACCTCTCCGTGCCGCTCTGGGGCCCGGACGCCGGCGACCCCCTGCCGACCTGCAAGCCGATCGGGATCGAGGTCTACGACGTTCCGGACGAGTTGCTCGCGGGGTGGTCGTCCCCGCAA
Organism: uncultured Chloroflexota bacterium; assembly: GCA_937870845.1. Lineage (GTDB taxonomy): Bacteria > Chloroflexota > Chloroflexia > Thermomicrobiales > UBA6265 > JACCXM01. The sequence goes on along the minus strand of CALMZR010000182.1, from coordinate 1,276 downwards.
CCGTCTGACTACCACGGCTTCTTCGGGTTGCGCCAACCGGTCTGGGGCGACGATTGACGGGGAGGGTCAGCCCGTCGGCGTCGGCTCGATGAGCGGGGCCGCGGATCGGCCTCCGCCGAGGAGGAGGAAGACCCCCAGCAGCGCCGCCACGATTCCGCCCGCCACGCCGTAGGCCGGCAGCCAGCCGTACCGCTCCGCCGTCCAGCCGAAGAGGGGGAAGGCCCAGATCATCGTCACCGAGTAGAGAAACCCTTCCACGGAGAGGACCGTGGCCCGCTGCGCCGAGGTAATGGCGGTGTTGACCCGCTGCGCGATCATCGGCTCGAAGGCCCCGGCGAACAGCTCGGCCACGATCAGGCCGGCCACCGCCAGGGGGAGCGCGGCCCCGCCCAGCAGCAGCCCGGAGCCGGCGATGGCCCCGGTCGCGGCGACGGTCCAGAAGCGGAACGGGTAAAGACGACTCAGCCGCCCCGCCAACCAGGAGCCGATGGCGGTGGAGAAGAGGGTGACGCTGAGGATGATGCCGATCTGCGACGGGGCCAGCCCGCGCTCCGTCAGCACCGCCTGGGCGTACAGGTGGACCAGCGCCGAGACGGTCCACAACGCGGCGGCGAAGACGATCAGCGCCGAGAGCTGCCCGTCCCTGCGCACGATGCGCAACGCCTCGACGATCGTGCCGCCCATGCCGCGCCGCTCTTCGTCCGGGCGCACCGGCTCCTTCAGCCCGGCCGCCAGCCAGGCCGCGGCCAGCCCCGCCCCGACCGCCAGCCCGAACGGCACGGCGTAGTCGCGCTCGGCCAGCGTCGCGCCCAGCGCGGTGGTGGCCGCGATGGCGACGTAGGCGACCGCGTTGAGCTTGCCCAGCAGGGCGGTGAAGCGGTTCCCCGTCGGCTCGCCGCCCATGCTGTCGAAGAGAAACGCCTGCTGCGCCCCGGAGCGGAAGGCGTACGCCGCGCCGTTGAGGTACATCGCCGGCAGCAGCAGCCAGAGTGAATCGGCCACGAACATGAGCGCCGTCGACGCGGCGATCAGCAGCGCGCCGATCGTCATCGACCACTTGCGGCCGAAGACGTCGGCGATCGAGCCGGAGGGGATCTCCAGCGTCACCGGGGCCAGATGGAACGCCGATTCGGCCAGCCCGATCTCGGCCAGGGAGAAGCCCCTGGCTTGCAGGAAGATGATCCAGATGCCGGCGGTGAAGCTGAAGTCGTTGACGACCTGGAAGACGTAGAAGCGGCGCAGATCCGTCCCCGGCGGAGCGGCGCTCACCGCCGCC
>CALMZR010000181.1 GCA_937870845.1 uncultured Chloroflexota bacterium | reverse complement strand
AATCGGCCCCGCCCTCCTGTAAGAGGCGCCCAGCGTTGGCGACGGTGCTGGCGTCGTCGAGGTGGTAGGTGAGGAACGGCAGGTCCGCGACGACGTGCGTCCGTGGGGCGCCGCGGCGCACGGCGCGTGCGTGGTAGATGACGTCGTCGAGGGTGACCGGCACGGTGGAGTCGTGGCCCTGCACGACCATGCCGAGCGAGTCCCCGACGAGGACGATGTCGAGGCCCGCGTCCTCGGCCAGGCGGGCGAAGGGGTAGTCGTAAAGCGACACCATCGTCAGTTTGGGGCCGCCCTTGCGCACGCGGATGTCGAGCGCGGTCAGCTTGGTCCGGTCGGGGGCGTCGTCGCGTTCGTTACTCATCGTCGTTCGCTGTCCTCTCGAACTGGCGTTCCTTGGCCCGGATCAACGCGGCGAGCACGCGAATGGCCGGCGTGTCGATTCCGGCATCCAACCCGGCGGCCAAAATCGCTCCGTGGATCGCCTCGACCTCCGTGCGCCGACCGGCATCCATATCTTGCAACATGGACGAACGGTTGTCTGCCGTCGCGGCGGCGGTCTCCAGCATTGCACGTCGCATGCCGCCAAGCTCGATGCCCTGGGCGCGGGCGACGCTGGCCGCTTCTTCGGCGATCAGCTCGGCGCTGTCGAGCAGATCCGGGTTGGCCGCGATGGCGCCGTTTGCGACGCCGGCTAACGCGGTAAGGCCGTTGATCGCGGCGTTGATGGCGGCTTTGCGCCACAGCCAGGTCGCGATATCGGCCGTCGCCGCGGTGGACCAGCCGGCGGCGGACAGGACGCGGGCGAGCTTCGCGGCGACGGGGGCATCGACGGGGTCGACATAGCCGATGAGCGTCGGGCCTTCGCCCGTGTGGACGACCTCGCCTGGCCCGACGCGGGTGGCCGCCTGGGACGTCGTGCCGGGCAGGACGCGCGAACCGTCCCCGAGCGCCGCGCGGATGCGCTCGGCGTTGCCCAATCCGTTTTGCAAGGTCAGAACGATGTGACCCGGTTGGATGTGAGGCGCGATGGCCGCCATGGCGGCGATGGTATCGCCCGACTTGACCAGGACCACGATGGCGTCCGCGCGCGCCGCCGCGGCGGGATCGTCCGTCGCCTCGATATGCACTCGCTTCCGCTCGCCCTGGCGCGTGGTGAGGAGCACCCCGTCCTTGCGGAGCGCTTCCAGATGCGGCGACCGCCTGCCGAGAAAGGCGACGTCATGGCCCGCGTCCGCCAGCGAAGCTCCCAGGACGCTGCCGAGGGCGCCGGGCCCAACGATCACGAAGCGCATGATGACGGGTATTTTGCACGATGCGGTGAGGTCCGGGGGGATGCCTGATGTGCCTGGGAAGCATGTGGTGAGCTACAGGGGATCGAGGGGCGGCGCCGCATTATGAGGCGCGAAGGGCGTGTGGTCGAATCGCCGCACGGCTTCCGCGACGAGCGCCGGGTCGCGGGTCAGTTCGAAGGCCGCGTCGGCGACGCGGCGGCGGGCGCCTCGGAGGTCGGCGTACGTGCGGCTGCCGGCCAGCTCTCGCGTGCGCCCGGCCTCGCGAAACGTGCCCCAGAGAACGAGCCAGCCGTGCTCGACCGGGGCGACCTCGACGAAGCGGCTGAAGTCTTTCCAGACGAACGGGGCCGCGGCGGTCACGTCGGCCAGACGGGATGATGTGGCGACTTCGGCGGTGACCGTTCGCTGTGGAGGCCGTGTTTTTCCGAGCGCGGCGAGGAATCTCGACGTAGCCGACCACCGTTGTTGCATGGCGCCTAGATTCCTCCTGCGTCGGAATGACACGGGCGCCGCGGAGCCCTACTGCGTCTTGCGAGGGTCGAGGGCGTCGCGCAGGCCGTCGCCGATGTAGTTGATGGAAAGGACGGTGAGGAAGATCATCATACCGGGGAAGAGGGCCTCGTGGGGGGCGAACTCGACGCGGTCCTTGGCCTCCAGGAGCATGCTGCCCCAGGTGGGGACATCGGAGGGGAAGCCGAGCCCGAGGAAGGAGAGGGCCGATTCGGTGATGATGGCGGCGCCGACGCCGAGGGTGGCGGCGACGATGATTGGGCTCATCACGTTCGGCAAGATGTGGCGGAAGATGCGCGAGGAGCGAGTGGCGCCGATCGCCTCGGCGGCCTCGACGAACTCCTTTTCTTTCGTGGAGAGGAAGCTGGCGCGGACGAGGCGCGAGGTGGGCATCCAGCTCAGAACGCCGATGACCATGACGATGAGGACGAAGATGCCGACGACGCCGCTGCCGGTGCGGTCCTGAAAGAACCGGAAGAAGGCATCCCGATAGAGGAAGCTGATGACCAGCAGGAGCGGAACCTGGGGCAGCGAGATGAAGAGGTCGGTCAGGCGCATGAGGATCGAATCGGCCACCCCGCCGAAGAAGCCGGCCACGGCGCCGATGGCGGTGCCGAGGAGGATGGCGACGAGCGCGGCGACGATGCCGACGCCGAGGGAGATGCGGCCGCCCCACAGGATGCGAGCCAGGATGTCGCGCCCCAGCGAATCGGCGCCCATGGGGTGCGCGGCGCTGATGCCGGAGCCGCTGACGGAGAAGTCGATGGCGTCGATCTCCTGCGGGTAGAGGGGGGAACCGACGAAGGTGGCCAGCAGCATGAAGATGAACAGGGCCAGCCCCGCCATGGCCAGCTTGTGCCGGCGGAATTGCCGCCAGGCATTGCCCCAGAGGGAGCGCTGCTTCTTGACCGTCAACCCGACGGTTGTCGCCTCCTGAAGCGATTGGTCTGAAATGGAGGGGGCGTCAGCTGGGGGGGCAGCGGCGGAGAGGACGCCCGGCGCGGTCTTGAGCTTCAGGTTAGCGCCCTGGGTCATAGCGAGCCTCCGCTGGCTGCCGCTTACGCGTAGCGAATGCGCGGATCGAGGACCGCGTAGAGGATGTCGGCGATGACGTTGAAGACGACGACCAGGATGGCGATGCCGAAGGTGATGGCCATGACGACGGGGACATCCTTGCTGTAGATGCCGTCGATGAGAGCGCGGCCGATGCCCGGCACACGGAAGATCTGCTCGGTGATGATGGCGCCGCCGAAGAGCTCCGGCACCTGGAGGGCAAGAACCGTCACCACGGGGATGAGGGCGTTGCGCATGGCGTGCAGGACGACGACGGACTTTTCGCGAAGCCCCTTGGCGCGGGCGGTGCGGACATAGTCCTGGTTGATAGTTTCCAGCATGGAGGCGCGGACGAACCGTGTCAGCTGCGCCGCGCCGGCCAAGCCCAACACCGCGACGGGCATGATCGACTGCTTGACCTGGGGCCAGAAACCGGTGACCTGGGAGTCGTAGACGAAGTCGAGCCAGCCGAGTTGGACGGTGAAGAGGAGGATGAAGAGGATTCCGGTGAAAAACGTGGGCAGGCTGAAGCCGATAAAGGCGAAGGTGGTGGAGACCTGGTCAAAGAGGGAGTACTGCTTGATGGCGGAGATGACGCCGACCGGCACGGCGATCAGGACGCTGAGCACGAATGCGGAGCCGGAAATCTTGAGCGTGGTTGGCAGCCGGGACATGACGTAATCGCGGACGGGGATTTTGGCGGTGAAGGACTGCTGCCAATCGCCCTGGAGATACGCGCCGGCCCACTTCAGGTATTGGACCGGGATGGGATCATCGAGCCCCATGGATGCCCGGATGCGCTGGCGCAGCTCGGGAGGCACGTTGGGGTTGGTGGCGAAGCCGGACAGGGGGTCTCCGGGCGCGATGGCCAGGATGCCGTAGACGACCATGCTGATGGCGATCAGGGTGATGACGGAGACGATTGCCCGGCGAATGAGGAAACGTCCCAAGCGGCGACCTCCTTGTCGGCCACGTTGCGAACTGGCGGCAGGCCCGCCGCCGCGGATTGCCTCACCTTCCCGGTCGATCCCAGAACCCGCGCCGGTTGCCCGATTGTGGGACTCGGCAGTGGGTTGGAGGATTCGGCAGATGGTACGGCCCCGATATGGGAGCGTCAAGCACGATCGTAGCCTGGATTCACGGTCTGGCTGGAAGGGCGTTAGGCGCGTTGACGGCTCCCTGGTCTCGCTTCTCCTGGTCCTCGGGGATGATCGAGTACACCAGCGAGTCCTTGAGGTTCCCTTCTTGCCCGAGGACGGTGTTGCGCAGCGTGCCTTCCAGGGTGAAGCCCGCGCGCTCGGCGACGCGGCGGCTGGCGTGGTTGTCGGCATCGCAGGTGATCTCGATCCGCCGGGCGTCGAGGTCGCTGAGCGCGAATTGGGCGAGGACGCGGACGGCTTCGGTCGCGTAGCCATGGTTGGCGGCGGATTGGCGCACCCAGTAGCCGATCTCGAAGGCGCGTAGCTCCCAGTTCGGGTCGTGCAGCCCGGTTCCTCCGAGGTAGCGGCCCGAGGCGGTCTCGAAGATGCCGAGGGAGAGATCGGCGCGCAGCGTCCACCTGGCCGCGCAGCGGAGGCAATAGTCGCGGCAATCGTCGAGTGTGGCCATGTCGTCGACCCAGTTGACCCAGGGGCGGAGTTGCTGGCGCGATTCGGCGACGGCTTCGTGGATCTGCGGCGCGTCGTCCTCGCGGTAGGGACGGAGCGTGATGCGCGGGCCGCTGAGCTCCTCTGGCAGGTTGATCAGCGTAGGATGCTTGAATTGCGGCATGGTTTGTCCAGGCGCGAACTCGCGAATCGTCGGCGGCCGGCGTCGCGCTCGGCCTTGCATGGGGCCTGGCTTTGCAAGAACCAAACCCTGGCAATGGTAAAATTAGGGATGGCCTCGAGTGATTCGCGACGCGTGATCGGCTCGACGCGACCGGGAGAGGTGGCCGAGCGGTTGAAGGCAGCTGTCTTGAAAACAGCCGAACGCAAGTTCCGTGGGTTCGAATCCCACCCTCTCCGCCCCCGATTTCCCCGCGCCATCCCCGTATGATCGAGCGTGTTTCGGCCGAAGAGCCCCGGGTCGGGTCGATTTGGGCCGGGGAGCATCCATTGCGCAGATTGCATCGGCGGGCATTGATTGCGGGCGCGGCCGGAGCACTGGCCGCCACGTCGCGGCACACTGGGGCACAGGGCCGGTTGGGTTCGTCGCCGCTGCCGAGACGGCCGCTCGATTTTCGGCCGTTCGCCGTCGAGCTGGCGCGTCTCACCCCTGAGGCGCGTGGCCGCCTCGATGGGCTCGTTCCCGAGGCGACCGTCCTCGAGCTGCAATCGGACCTCGACGCCGGACGGTACAGCGCCGTCGATTTGGCAGCTTATTACGTCGATCGCATCCACCGGCTCGACGCCATTCGGCTGCATGCGGTCATCGAGCTGAATCCGGAGGCGTTGCTGATCGCCGCGGAGCGCGATGCCGAGCGGGCGCAAAGCCGCGCGCGGGGACCGCTGCACGGGATCCCTATCCTGCTCAAAGACAACATCGGCACGGGCGACCGTCTGCATACCACCGCAGGGGCGGCGGCGCTGAGCGGCGCACGAAGCGACCGCGATGCCCATCTCGTGGCCGGGCTGCGCGAGGCGGGCGCGGTCATCCTGGGCAAGACGAATCTGTCCGAATGGGCGTACTGGATGTCGTACGTCGCGCCGAGCGGATTCAGCGCGGTGGGCGGGCAGGTGCTCTGCCCGTACGGAGAGGGGATCGATCCGTTCGGGTCGTCGACGGGGTCGGCGGTGGCGGCGTCGATGAACCTGGCGGCGACGACGGTTGGCACGGAGACGATGGGGTCGATCGTCTCTCCGGCGGCGCGGGCGTCGGTGGTGGGGATGAAACCGACGCTGGGGTTGGTGAGCCGGGACCGGGTGGCGCCGATCAGCGACGAGTGCGACTCCGCGGGGCCGATCGGGCGGACGGTGACCGACGTGGCGGCGACATTGACGGCGATGGCGGCGGCGCGCGATCCGCGCGATCGGCATTCCACCCGCGCGGAAGGGCTGCACGGGACGGACTTCGTGACCGCGTTGGACCGGAACGCGCTGCGCGGCAAACGGGTTGGCGTGCTCGGCGTCGACGGCGGGCAAGCGGCGTCGGACGATTGGATTATCGGCAACGCGGGGCTGAGTGACGCGGCGGCGGCCATGAAGGCGGCGGGCGCGCGCGTCGTGGCGCTACGGCCCCCGCCTTTCGCGCTGGAAGGGCCGGGATTCGTGCCGGTGTTCAACTGGGGGCTGCGCGAGGGGGTGAACGCCTATCTGGCCGCGACCGAGGCTCCGATGCGCGCCCTGGACGACGTCATCGCCTTCAACGACGAGGATCCCGGGAGGTATGCGCCGTGGGGACAGGATCGCCTGCGGGATTGCCTGTGGAGCCCGCTGGGGGAAACGGAGGCGCGCCAGATCGCGAGATCAAACCGACAACAGGCGCGGGCGTACCTGGAGGCGCTGTTCGATGGTGAGGATCTGGACGCGCTGGCCGGCGTCGATTCGCTGCAATCGATGATCTATCCGTTCGCCGGTTTTCCGGCGATCGCCGTGCCCGCGGGGATTCCGGCGTGGGGCGAGGCGCCGTACGCCGTCACGTTCATCGGGCGGGCGCGGAGCGACGGCGAGCTGCTGGCCATGGCCTATGCCTACGAGCAGCACTCCCGGTCGCGGATTCCACCGGCCTTGGGGCGGAGTGTCGATGCGCCCGGGTTTTCGGGAGTTCGAGCGCGTGCCGGAAGGCCGGCCTGGACGTGGGGGCTCACCGATTCTTAAGGGTGATCGACGACCGAAGTGGGAGGCGATCGTGGTAGACTTTCCTCCCGGGATTTCTGTCCATGCCTTGCCTGCGGCGGGCGGGAGAGCGATCCACTTGGGGAGGTGCCAGAGTGGTCGAATGGGGCCGCCTGCTAAGCGGTTGAGCGTTGTAAAGGCGTTCCGAGGGTTCGAATCCCTCCCTTCCCGCCCCACGATCGGCTCGCCGCGGCGGGCCGTGCTTTTGGTGTACCATTGACGCAGACGCGCCTGTAGCTCAGGGGATAGAGCGTTGGGTTGCGGACCCAAAGGCCGCAGGTTCGAATCCTGCCAGGCGTACCGCGAGCAACCGCCCGGTGTTTGCCGGGCGGTTTTTTGCGTCTCGTTAGCGCGGGGACGTGGGGCGAAGCTTTGGTATACTCTCGGGTTGGAGAGGTGTCCGAGTGGTTGAAGGTGCCGCTCTCGAAAAGCGGTGTGGTGATGAGCCACCGTGGGTTCGAATCCCACCCTCTCCGCCACGGAAGGGTCGCATAGCCTGGCCTAGTGCGCGCGACTGGAAATCGCGTAGGCGGTAATACCGTCTCGAGGGTTCGAATCCCTCCCCTTCCGCCACCTGTTCAAGCCAGGATTTGCCTTGCATCGTCCCGTTGCGGCGCGACAGTGTTCGGAGTGTGCCCATTCCAGAAGGCTCGCGGCGTCGATGCGAGCGGCAGAAGGTGGCGGCTCTTGTGACGTCGCCCGCTTGTCGACACGGGTACAGGAACCGCCTGGACTTCGAGTTATTGTTAATGACATGGCATGGCCGGCTTGACGCTGGCCGCCATGGTTCTTACCCTTACGGGTAAGTGTAAGGAGACGGCGATGCGAATCACTTCAAAGGGGCAGGTGACCATCCCGATCGACATCCGTGAACGCGCCGGCCTTCTGCCACATACCGAAGTCGAGTTCGAGTTTGATGGCAATGTCGTTCGGATTGTTCGTGTCGCCAGCGACGACGGCAGGGGTCGAGGCGCGCGCATCGTCGCGCATCTCGAGGGACGCGCCGACGCGGGGATGACGACGGATGAGATCATGGCGCTCACGCGTGGGGAGTAAATGACGGCTGTTCTGGTCGATAGCAACGTCCTCCTCGATGTCTTGTCTCTGGACGAGCGATGGCTCTCCTGGTCGAGGGCCGCCATCGAGGCCGCGGGCGATTATTCTCGGCTCGTCATCAATCCTATTGTTTACGCCGAGGTCTCGGTCGGGTTTCTACGGATCGAGGAACTCGACGTTGCGTTGCCGGGTTCCGTATTCAATCGTGAAGCCATTCCATATACGGCCGCGTTCCTTGCGGCCAAGGCATACGCCGACTACCGAAGGCGTGGCGGAGCTCGGCGCTCACCGCTTCCTGACTTCTTCATCGGCGCCCACGCTGCCGTGGCTGGCTACCGCCTCTTGACTCGGGATGCTGCACGATACCGAACGTACTTTCCACGATTGCCGCTGATCGCGCCGGAGTGAGGAAGACATCCACGGACTGATACGGAGTGCGGATGAACACCGGGCCATCGCGGCGACGGACCCTCACCCCCTCACCCCCCTCTCCCTGTGCGCAGGAGAGCGGGGGGCGACGGGAGACGCGCGGGCACGCCCACCGCATCATCTGCAATCCGTATGACACGGGGTGCGGACGCCGCTCTATCGATTTGATGTCGACCGTCACCGGGCGACGGAAATGAGACGCCGACTCGCGGGTGTCATCTTTTGCCAACGTGAGGCCGCGACGATCACCTTTCTGCCAGTAATCGTTGGACCGCACCCCGGCGCGGGATGCCGGGATAGGCGCCGGGAACGGTCGTCGCCAACGAGCCGGCGGCGACGCCCACTTTCGCCGCGGTGAACGGGTCCGCGCCGCGCGCCAGCTCGGCGGCGAAGGCTCCGCAGAAGGCGTCGCCGGCGCCGGTGGTGTCGACGACCTCCACCCGCGGGGCCGGGAATGTCGCGGTCTCCCCGTCGTGGATGATGGCGGCGCCGGCGGCGCCGAGCGTGACGGCAACGGTCTTCGGTCCGAGCCGAGAGAGGGCAAGGGCGGCGTCTTCGCCGTTGGCGGCGGAGACGGGGGAGTCGATGAGATCTTCGGCTTCGGTTTCGTTGACGATCAGCATGTCGATCTGCCCGAGGAACGGACGCGCCCCTACGGCCTCCGGGGTGGCGTTGAGGATGACGACGGAGCCGCGTTGCTTGCCGGCCTCGAACAGGGCCGCGAGCGCTTCCGGCGGGGGCTCCAGGGTTGCCAAGATCACGGCCGGTTGGACGCGCGCTACCGCGTCTCGGGCCTGGTCGGCGGCGATGGTGCGGGTGGCGCCCGGCACGTAGGAGATGCGGTTCTGGCCGGTCGCCTCTTCGACGACGATGAGGGCGACGCCGGAGGGGGTTGATTCGCGCCGGGCGACGGAGGCGGTGTCGATGCCTTCGGCGTCGAGGTCGGCGCGGCGTTCGCGGCCGAAATCGTCGTCGCCCAGGCCGCCGAGCATGGCGGTCGGGGCGCCGGAGCGGGCGGAGGCGATGGCCTGGTTGGCGCCTTTGCCGCCGCCGAAGATGGCGAAGGAGGAGCCGGTGACGGTCTCGCCCGCCTCGGGGGCTTTTTCGACGCGCGCTACGAGATCGGTGTTGATGGCGCCGGCGACCAGAACCGGCCGCGACGCTGCCTCGTCTCCCGCGCTCACGCTCGCTTGCCTCCTCGATTGCGACGCAGGAACGATCCTAGCGCAATCCCGCGCAGGTCGCGCCAGGCGGAGCGGGCGGCGAGCATGGCATCGCCGTCGGGCCGTCTGCCGGAGTACCGCTCCTGGGTGTAGAGGTCGGCGACGACGCGCGCCGGTCCTTGCGCGGAGGGGACGACGCGGCCGACGCGGTCGGCGTACTCGCGCGGGGTGAGAGAGACCGTCGGGGGCACTCCCAGCCAGTTCCCGGCACGAAGGGAGCGAGCGTAGAGGCTCGAGACGGGCGAGAGGCCGCGGAAACGGGCGAACCAGGCGATGATGGCGCCCAGACCCGCGACGGCCAGGAAGGCGGCCAGCACGAGCCCGACCAGGCTGGCGAGCCGAGCCGGATCGGCGAAGAGATTTGGGGCGCCCGGCGGCGGCTCTTGCGGCGGTGTCTCGACCGGCGGGGGAGGCGTGGCCTCGGCGGCCGGCGGCGGGGGCGTCGGGGCGGGCGTCGGCAGCGCCGGTTCTTCGGGCTGCGGCTCGAGGTCGCCGTAGCCGAGTTGGTCGCGGTTGGCGGTCGGCTCGAACGGGATCCAGCCGTAGCCGGGGAAGAAGACCTCTACCCAGAGGTGGGCGTTCTTCTCGCGGTAGAGATACCCGCCCGATTCCGGATCGAACGGCGCCGGATAGTACCCACCGACGACGCGAGACGGGATGCCGTCGATTCGCAAGAGGACCGCCATCGCCGAGGCGTAGTACTCGCAGTAGCCTTCCCGGCTGTCGAAGAGCACGTAATCGACCACGTCTCGATTCGCGGGGGGCGCGTCGATCTCCTCGTTGTAGACGATGGTGGAGCGCGCGAACTCCTCGACGGTCTTGGCCGTGTCGAAGGCGTTCATCTGGCCGGCCGCCAATTCTGCCGCCAAGGCGCGCGTGCGGCCGGTGATGGTGTCTGGGAGTTGCAAGTAGCGGTCGGTGACCCAGGCGGGGTAGTCGGTCCCGGCCGCGCGCAACTGATCGGGACCGGCGGTGCTGGTCAGCCCTTTGACCGCGTACGTATCGCCGGGGGCGACGCTCTCCTGGCTGAAGACGGCCTCCACGTCGTCGTAGACCGGGAGCTGGCCGGAGACGCGCAGCGCGGTCGCGCGGCCGTCGGGGCCGACCTCCCATTGCACGTCGAGGAAGCGCGATTGGAGCGCATCGCGCTCGGCTTGCAGGTCGGCGGCGAGGCCGGGGTCGATGGGAAGCGGCGACACGCTGTTGGTCACGCCGTCCGCGGCGGGGGTGTACGCGCCGTTGGCGACGAGGGCGGCGATGCGGCGCAGGTCCTGGGGCAGGGCGGCTGGGTCTCCGAGAGGGAAGGCCTGGTTGTCGAGTTGGCGCCAGGACATCTGCACGTTGGTGCGGCGATCGGCGGTGAGGTAGGTGTCGATGGTAAAGAGGAGGTCGCCCTTAGGGCGGATGACGGTCAGCTCTCCTTCGACCTGAGAGCGGTCTCCCATCACGTTTGGGGTGAGGTGGATCGCCTGCCCGCTGCGGAAGCTGAGGCGCGAGGAGTAGCGCTGGCCGTCGGCGGCGACCGCCCGGAACGTCTCGTCTACGGTCGTCGACCAGCCGCGGCCGCTGTAGTTGTCGTACCGCTGGCCGGCGAGGTAGGCGGGACGCATGGGACCGGAGGCGGGTTGGAGGAGCATGACCGGATCGTCGGAGAGCTCCAGGGGGCCGCCGAGTTGGAAGCTCTCGCCGAAGGTGGAGTACGAGCCGCCACTCGATTCGCCGGGGCCGCCGAGGCTCCCCAGCAGGTCGTTCCACCGCTCCTGGGCGGCCTGCAGCGGCTCGCTGATGCGCTCCCAGGCGGTGCCGAAGAGGGTGTCGCGGGCAGAGAGCGGCAGGGTCCAGGCGAGGACGGCGACGAGGACGGCGATGGCGATGCCGCCGATCAGGAAGCGGGGGGTGGTGCGGGTGGGAAAGGGGAGGCGGGCGCGGGTCCACTCGGCTTCGCGGCGGTACGCGGCGTGGCGGGCCGCCAGCATGGTGCCGGCCAGGACAATCACCAGCAGGGGGAGCGTGCCTTCTTCCGGGGCATACCCGAGGTTGGCGAGGGTGATGACGACCGGCAGCGCCAAGGCGGTGGTGAGCCAGCCGCGGCGGAAGAGGACCCAGGAGGAGGTGTAGGAGACGAGCCAGACGGCGGCGCCGAGCATGATCGCCAGGAGCCGGGGGTCGTTCAGCGGCTCGCCCAGCTGCGCCTGCATCATCCATTCGGCGCTAAGATCGAAGAGCGCCTCCAGCCGGGCCAGGCGCCCGCCTTCGACGAGCGGCATGCGTTCGACGGCGAGGAGGAACGAGGCGAAGAGGCCGCTGATGATGGCGAAGAGGTGGGCCAGCAGGTCCGGCATGCTGAGTTTGGCCAGGATGAGACCGATGAAGAGCCCGCCCATGGCCAGCACGGCCATGCTCACCCCGTCGGGGGCGACGTCGGTGCGGGCGACAGTCCAGGCGGTGGCAAGGGCGATGATGGCGAGCAAGAAGACGGTGGCCCAGCCTTCGGCGGGCGTGATGCGGGTGAGCGCCCGGGACGGCGACCATCGTCGCCGCGGGACCGCGATCGGTGGCGCGGCGCTAGCCACGGACGTACCTCTGCGCCGCGGCTAGCGGAGTGGCGAAGGCGCGGGCGATCGGCTCGCCGTACTTGACCAGATGCGTCGGGATGCTGGCGGCGGCCAGGGCGCTGACGGTGAGGAGCGACGACGGGCTCGCGCCAAAGGTCGCCGGCTCGATGAGAACGGCCGAGACGCGGACGCCGCGTTGGGCGATCTCGGCCAGCGCCGCCACCCAGCGCTCGGCGAGCGAGGGGGTGATGACGATGAGGAAGTCGTGCTTGCCGAAGCGCCGTCCTTCCGCCACCAGCAGCTCCGCCAGCGAAATCGCGCCATCGGCGCGGACGACGGCCAGGCTTTCCAGGATCTTCACCATCTGGCGATCGGCGCGGTCGGCCGGGATCGTCTCGAGGTGGGCGCCGGAGGCGACCAACCCGACATTGCGGCCCTCCTGCACAAAGCGCCGGGCCAGGGACGCGGCGACGGTCACGGCGTACTCCTCCGTCGAATCGAGCCAGGCTTCGGCGGGCCAGCGGCCGCGGTCGTCGGGCGTCCAATTGACAGGGCGGGCGGCGGGACGGTGCGGTTCCTTGTGCAAGTCGAGGACGATCCAGACGTCAGCGGTGGGATCCTGGTCGAACTCCTTGACCATCAGGTGGCCGAGGCGAGCGGTGGCCGACCAGGAGATGCGGTTGAAGGCGTCGCCCGGCGAATAGTCGCGGATTCCGGCGACGTTGGGGGTGACATGGGGGGTGCGGCGCTCCAGCGCGCTGCCGCCGGAGAGGGCGCCTTCGGGGATGCCCGCTTCACGCAGGTCGACGACGGCGGGGTAGACGATGATCTCGGGCGCTTCCTTGAAATCGACGCGGCTCGTGAAAACGCCGAGCGGGTCGCCGGAGCGCAGCTCGATAGGGCCGAGGTGGAAGCGGCCGCGGCGGCCGCATACCGTGCGCGTCGCCCACTCGACGGCGGAGCGGCCGGGCACACTGACGACGCGGCCAGGATCGTGGCCGGGAAGCGTCGATCGGTCAAACAATTCCACCCATATCTTTCTGAGGCGGGCTCCGTTGCGCACCGCCAGGGTTTCGCGCAGCGTTTCGCCGACCTGCGCCCGATCCGCCTCGATGCGACGGACCACCGAGACGCCTTGCAGGCTGAGCTTCGTCCAGACCCAGGCAACGACCAGCAGGACCAGCAGGGCGACGGCGAGGTGATCGGCCACGGTCCAGTCGGTGACCTGTCCGACGACGAGGACCACCAGCAGCAGCAGGATCAGCTTGAGTGCGTTCATCCGGGGATCGCTTTCAGGCCCCTGACCCGCGGCGTCCCCAGCCGCGGGGCGCGGCGCCGGCCGGTTGCGCGCCGGGGACCGGCATCATCGCTAGCACGTCTCCGACTACAACGCGGCTGTCGACGTTTTTGATCCGCGCGGCGGGGTTGACGATGACGCGGTGCGCGAGCGTCGGCTCGGCGAGCGCCTTGACATCGTCAGGAGTCACGTAGTCGCGGCCGTGCAGGGCGGCCCAGGCACGGGAGGCGTTGTAAAGGGCCAGGGAGCCGCGGGGGGAGGCGCCGAGGTAGACGTCGTCGTGGTGGCGGGTGGCTTCGACGAGGGCGACGATGTACTCGCCGATCGGCGCGGCGACGTGGACTTCCCGGACGGCGGCCTGGGCGGTGACGAGGTCTTCGAGGCGAACCGCTTGCTGCAGTGAGTCGAGCGGATGGGCGCGGTGCTGGCGCTCCAGCATCTCCAGCTCGCCTTCGCGGCCCGGATACCCCATGCGCATGCGGATGAGGAAGCGGTCGAGCTGGGCCTCGGGGAGGGGGAAGGTCCCCTCGTACTCGATCGGGTTCTCGGTGGCGAGAACGACGAAGGGCTCGGGGAGCTTGTGGGTGATGCCATCGACGGTGACCTGGGCTTCCTCCATTGCTTCCAGGAGCGCGGCCTGGGTCTTCGGGGTGGCGCGGTTGATCTCGTCGGCGAGGACGAGCTGGGCCACCACGGGGCCGGGCCGGTATTCGAAGCGGCCGGTCTGCTGGTTGAAGACGTTGACGCCGGTGACGTCGCTCGGCAGCAGGTCGGGGGTGAACTGGATGCGCTTGAAGGTCGAGCCGATGGAGCGGGCCACGGCCTTGGCGAGGACGGTCTTGCCGACGCCGGGGACGTCTTCGATGAGGACGTGGCCGCGGCACAGCAAGGCGACCAGCACCAGCAGCACCTCGCGCCGCTTGCCGACAACCACGCGTTCGACGTTATCGCCGACGAGGCGGGCGACGCCCTGAACGGCAGCGGGATCCATGGGTTGTCGCTGCTCCTCTGGGCATTCCACTTGGCGGGCCGCGAACGCCCGCACACCTGGGCGCCCGGTCGTATTTCGCAGAGTATAGCGCCGTGCCGGCTGATGGTAGACGTTTCGATACTTGTGGCGATGCGCGTGAGAGTCATTGACAGGGCGCCATCCGGCGCCAAGGCGGGATCGGCCCCCGTACGAACAGGGGAACATCGGCCATACTTCGGAATGAAACGAGGAGGTTCTCCCAGGTGACCGATGCCGCGCAAACCACCGTTGAAACACCCTCAGATAGCCGGCCGATTCTGCTGCTCGTGGACGGCTACGGGCTGATCTTTCGGGCCTACTACGCGATCAAGAACGAGATCACGACGTCGAAGGGGGAGGTCGTCAACGCGGTCTTCGGGTTCGCGTCGATGCTGCTCGACGTGCTGCGGCGGGAGAGCCCGGAGTACGCGATCATCGCCATGGAGGGGGGACGGACCTTCCGCGACGACGAGTATGCCGAGTACAAGGCGAACCGCGGCGCCACGCCGGACGATCTGAAGCCCCAGGTCGAGCGCGTGCTCCAGCTCATCGACGCCCTCAACATCCCGGTCGAGTCGCGCGACGGTTTCGAGGCGGACGACGTGATTGGCAGCCTATCCCGAATCTGCGCCGAGCAGGGCGACGTGCGCGTCATCATCGTCACCGGCGACAGCGATCTGCTTCAGCTCGTGGACGACAACACGACGGTTGTCCTGCCGGGGGCCATGCGCTTCGGCGATCTGCGCTACTTCGATCCGGCGGCGGTGCATGCCAGGTACGGGTTCGGGCCAGAGTTCGTCGCCGATTACAAGGCGTTGGTTGGGGATACCTCCGACAACATCCCGGGCGTGGCCGGGATCGGCGAGAAGACGGCCAAGGCGCTGATTGGTCAGTACGGTGGCGTCGAAGAGATCATCGCGCATCTGGACGAGATCGCCCCGCCGCGGGCCAAGAACGCCCTGGCCGCCGGGATCGATGAGGCCAGGCGGAGCAAGTTCCTGACGACGATCGTACGCGATCTGACGATCGATATCGATCTCGACCGCAGCCACGTCGGCAACTACGACCGCGAGGCGATCATCGAGCTATTTCGAGAGCTGGAGTTCCGCACCCTCTTGACACGACTCCCGGAGCAACGGGCCGACCGCTCGGCGCAGACGCCGAAGGTGGAGCGCGCGGCGTCGGTGCGGACGATCGTCCGCGCGGATGCAGACCTCGAGCGGCTCGTTGGGCGCGTGTGGGAAGTCGGCCGCTACGCCATCGACGTCGAGACCGACTCGCTCGATCCGCACGCGGCCAACCTGGTCGGGATCGCCGTCGGCGTGGACCCGGCGGAGGGGTACTACATCCCGCTGAGCCACGCCGCAGGAAACACGAATCAGCTTTCTGCTGAAGATGTTCGGGTCGCGCTGCAGCCGTTGCTCAACGACGATTCGCTGGAGGCGTATGCGCACCATGCCAAGTACGACCTGGAGGTGCTGCGCCGGCATGGGTACGAGCTGACCAATCTCGGGTTCGAGACGATGCTGGCGGCGTATCTCCTGGGCGAGACGTCGATGCGGCTGAAGGACCTGGCGTTCACCCGCCTCGGGCGCGAGATGACGGAGATCGTGGCGCTCATCGGCAGCGGGCGCAACCAGCTCACGATGGACATGGTCGACTCCGACGAAGCCGGGGACTACGCGTGCGCCGACGTCGAAGTCACCTTCGAGCTGGCCGATCTGTTTCGCCCGGAAATCCACGAGTGCGGGATGGATTTCCTCCTCTTCGAGGTCGAGCAGCCGTTGGTCCCGGTGCTGGCGGAGATGGAGCGCAATGGGATCGCCGTTGACGCGCCGTACCTCAACGAGCTGTCGACCGAGATCACGGCGCGGCTGGATCAGGTGCAGGCGGAGATCAACGAGCTGGCCGGCCGGGAGCTGAACGTGAACTCGGCGCGGCAGCTCGCGCCGCTGCTGTTCGAGGAGCTGGGGCTGCCGTCGGGGCGGCGGACGAAGACGGGCTTCTCGGTCGATTCCGAGGTGCTGGAGAATCTGCGCCATCGGCATCCCATCGTCGATCTGGTGCTGGAGCATCGGACCTTGGCGAAGCTGAAGTCGACCTACGTCGACGCGCTGCCGACGCAGGTCAACCAACGGACGGGGCGCGTCCACACGTCGTTCAACCAGACGGTGGCGGCGACGGGGCGGCTGTCGTCGACGAATCCGAATCTGCAAAACATCCCGATCCGCAGCGAGCTGGGGCGGCGGGTGCGGCGCGCGTTCGTGGCCGACCGGCGGCCGGAGTTTCGATACTTCGACGATCCGGTGCTGGTCGCCGCCGACTATTCGCAGATCGAGTTAAGACTGCTGGCGCACATGAGCGGGGAGCCGTTCCTGATCGACGCTTTCGCGCGGGGCGAGGATATTCACACGGTGACGGCGGGGCTGATCCACGGAGTCGCCGCGGCCGAGGTGACGGCGGACATGCGGCGGGTGGCGAAGACAGTCAACTTCGGCATCATCTACGGGATGCAGGCGCACGGGCTGTCGCGCGACACTGGCTTGCCGCGGCAGGAGGCGCAACGCTTCATCGACCAGTATTGGGCGAACTTGCCCAAGGTCAAGGAGTACTTCGACGGCACGCTTGGGTTCGGGCTGAAGCACGGCTACGTCGAATCGCTCTACGGGCGACGGCGCATCCTGGGCGACCTCACTTCGGCTAACTACGCGCGTCGCGCCGCCGCGGAGCGGATGGCGGTCAACATGCCGCTGCAAGGCACCTCTTCCGACATCATGAAGATCGCCATGATCCGGGTCAGCGAGGAACTGGCGAAATCGGGGCTGCGGGCGCGCTTGCTGTTGCAAGTCCACGACGAGCTGGTGCTCGAGGCGGATCGCTCCGACGTGCCGGCGGTGGCCGAGCTGTTGCAGCGCGTGATGGAGGGCGCGGCGGAGCTTTCGGTTCCGCTGGAAACGGAAGTGCAGGCCGGGCCAAATTGGGACGACCTGACCCCGGTGGCGGAGCTGGCGGCGACGGCGTGACGGAGCTATCAGCTGTCAGCTATCAGCTATCAGCTATCAATGACCGGGTTTCTGCCGCGCACACCCGATCGCGGAAGCGACGAATTGGCAGCACGGCTTCCTGCTCGTTCCAGTCGGCTGATAGCTGATAGCTGATAGCTCGTGGCCACGAGTACAATCCGCCGAGCGATTACGGTGGTGATTGTCAAGCTGGAGAGATCGTCGAGCGATGCCGACTTATAGCTATCGATGCGACAGTTGCGGACACGACTTCGAGGCGGTGCAGCGGTTTGCGGACGATCCGCTTGCGGAGTGTCCCCAATGCCGCGCCGCTATCCGGCGCGTGATCCAGCCGGTGGGGGTCGTGTTCAAGGGGTCGGGCTGGTACATCACCGACAGCCGGCCGAAGGGCTCGGGCGATGGGGAGGAGAGCCGCGCCAAGACCAAGTCCGATACGTCCGACACGTCCGAGAGCGCGAGCAAGACCGAGAAGTCGGACGGGGCAAAGAAAACGGAGAAAACGCCGGCCAAGGTCGCGGATTAGACGATGCGGACTCTCTCGATGACAGCGATGCGTCACTGGCTCCCTGAGCGCCACGGGGCCGGCTGCGGAGGCCGTTGCTCCTGTCCTTAGGGGCGCGCTGGCCGCGCCCCGAACACCGCTGACCCGACCCCCCTGCGCCGCGGAGGCGGCGAGCGGGGAGTCCTCCTTCGACACGAAAGGCGGCGCCATGTGGTTCGCC
Organism: uncultured Chloroflexota bacterium; assembly: GCA_937870845.1. Lineage (GTDB taxonomy): Bacteria > Chloroflexota > Chloroflexia > Thermomicrobiales > UBA6265 > JACCXM01. Next base: position 1,793 of record CALMZR010000181.1, on the reverse strand, counting down.
AGAGAGATCCGCGCGGTTCGCGAGCGCGATCCGGCATCACGGTCGACGATTGAAGTGATCCTGACCTCGCCGGGGCTGCACGCCCTGGCGCTCCATCGCGCGGCGAACTGGCTGTGGCGAAAGGGGCTGTTTCTCCCTGGGCGGCTGCTTTCGCACGTCAATCGGGCTTTGACGGGGGTCGAGATCCACCCCGGCGCCCGCATTGGGCGCGGGGTCTTCATCGATCACGGGATGGGCGTGGTGATCGGCGAGACGGCTTCGATCGGCGACGACGTGACGATGTACCAGGGGGTGACGCTGGGGGGGACCGGCAAGCAGCGCGGCAAGCGGCATCCGACAGTCGAGCGCGACGCGGTGATCGGCGTCGGGGCCTCGGTGCTGGGGGCCGTGACGATCGGGGAGGGCGCGCGGGTGGGCGCGGGGTCGGTGGTGCTCAAGGACGTGCCGCCCCATACGACCGCGGTCGGGTTGCCGGCGCGGGCGGTCTCCTGGCGCGATCCCGAATCGGGCGAGATGCGACGGTTGGAGCGGCTTCCCGATCCGGATCGGGACACGATGATCGCGATGTTGCAGCGGATCGAGGAGCTGGAGGGCCGGGTGCGGGAACTGGAGTGCGAGCGGGCCGACTGTGAGCCGCTAGCCCCCGTTCGTTAACGCTTGCGCCGACCTCCGAGGAGAGCCGCATCATGGCTGCCACGACGCGAGACGCCGAGGATCCGCCAATCCGTATCTACAACACCATGACCCGGACGAAAGAGCCGCTACGGACGATCGAGCCGGGAACGGTTCGCATGTACGTCTGCGGCGTGACGCCGTACGACAGCGCCCACGTCGGGCACGGGATGTCGCTGACCAATTTCGACATCATCCGGCGCTATCTGGAGCACCGCGGGTACGAGGTGCGGCACATCCAGAACTTCACGGACATCGACGACAAGATCATCGACCGCGCGAATGCCGAGAAGGTCGATCCGGGCGAGCTGACCGAGTCGTACATCGCCGAGTGGTTCGCCCAGATGCGGGCGCTCAACGCTCTGCCGGCGAGCCATTACCCGCGCGCGACGGAAGAAGTCGGGCCGATCATCGAGATGGTGCAGGGCCTGATCGACCGAGGACACGCGTACGCGGTCGACGGGGATGTGTACTTCCGGGTGCGGTCATTCAAAGACTACGGGAAGCTGTCGCACCGCGACCTGGACGACCTGTTGTCCGGGGCGCGCATCGAGGTGGACGAGCGCAAGGAGGATCCGCTCGACTTCGCGCTGTGGAAGGCGGCCAAACCGGGGGAGCCGAGCTGGGCGTCGCCGTGGGGTCCGGGGCGGCCCGGTTGGCACATCGAGTGCTCGGCGATGAGCTCCACGTACCTCGGCGGGCAGGTGGACATCCACGGCGGCGGGGCGGACCTGATCTTCCCCCATCACGAGAACGAGATCGCCCAGAGCGAGGCGTACATGGGCGTGGAGCCGTTCGCTCGCTACTGGGTCCATAACGGCCTCCTGCAGACCGGCGCCGAAAAGATGTCGAAGTCGCTCCGCAATTTCGTGCCGCTGAAGGAGATCGTCGACCGCGGGCTGGGACCGGCGTTCCGGCTGATGGTGCTGCAGAGCCACTACCGGGCGCCGCTCACCTACACCGAAGATGGGCTGCTGGCGGCGGAGCGGGGATTGGCGCGCTTGCGGGCGGCGGCCGACCCGAACTCGCCGTCTGCGGCCGGGTCCGACGAGGCGGCGGCGGGCGCTGCCGCGGGCGGCCTTGCCGGCCTGGCCGATGAGGCCGACCGGCGGTTTCATGCC
>CALMZR010000180.1 GCA_937870845.1 uncultured Chloroflexota bacterium | reverse complement strand
AATGACAGAACCGGAATATCAAGGAAAACTGCCGCGGCAAACTGCTCACGCCGCTGTCGGCGCCCAATGGAATCGGTACGCTCAATCCCGAGAAGCAATTCAGCCGCGGAGACACTTGAGATGGCTATGGTTTCGCCCGTCGTGTGATTTCGGAGCACGCTGAGCCGGCGCCGGCGGCGCTCCATATCAATGAGGACCGTCGTGTCGATCAGTCTGGCCATTCGGGCCCGTCGGTAATCAGCTCCCGCTCGGCCAGAATCGCCTCCAGATCGTCGGCAAAGCGATCGTCTGGTTGCGGCAAACCCGGGTACTTGGCAACGAACTCTCCCCAGGTGATGCCTGGCTTTGCGTTTGGCGCCGGTGGTCGGATAACAGCGAACACCTCGCCGTCGCGTTCGATCTCGAACTCTTCACCGCGGCTGGCGCGGGCCAGCACTTCATCTAGACGTTCGACGAGGTCCGCTTCGGTCAGTTTGTTTACAACCTTCATCGCTCGACTCCGTCCTGCACTTCAGAATCCAGTGAAGCGACTCGAACTTGGCTCAGTCCGGCATCTCGGCAAGTGGTTGTGCTGCCTGGACGGCTTCGAGCGCGTCGGCGAACCCATCGCCAGGCAGCTCCAGATTGCCGACTGCGGCAATGAGCTCCGCAACCGTGATGCCCGGCGGAACACGTTCTGACGGAGGCACTCCCAGAGGCTTGCCATCGGGTGATTGATCCGGTGCAGGCGGTTTGGGTTTGACCGAGTCGTCGTCTGCTGCCATGATCGCAGTCCTGCCCCGTGGCGTGCGGAACTCTGCATCGAAGTATCCCACGGCTTATAGCATCGATCCGGTTGAGGCGGACAGCCCAATGAGACGAGGAGCGAAATGAGCGAAGCACCGAACTTCCCCCGCGACGACGCGGACGCCACTGACGCCATCGCCTTCCCCAAACCGGGAACCGTCCGCCGCGGCAACCTCACCTTCTCCCACCCCGCCCTGGCCGATTGGTCCTGGCCCTACACCGTCGTCCGCGGCGCGGAGGATGGACCGCACCTCGCCCTCATCTCCGGCGTCCATCCCGCCGAGTATCCGGCCATCGAGGCGAACATCCGCGTCACCCGCAATCTCGACCCGGCCGAGCTGCGCGGCACGGTCGTCTCCCTGCCATTGATCGACGTGCCGGCGTTCCTGCCGCGTACGCCGTTCGTCTGCCCCATCGACGGCAAGAACCCGAACCGCTTCTTCCCTGGCGATCCCAACGGCACCTTCACAGAGGTGATGGACGACGCCATCTTCCGCGCTGTCATCGCCCCCGCCGACGCGCTCGTCGACCTCCACGGCGGCGACATGGTCGAGGCGCTGGTCCCGTTTTCGATCTACAGCGTGACCGGCAACGCCGTGGTCGACGACAGGTCCGAAGCGCTGGCGCGAGCCTTCGGGCTCCCGTATCTCGTCCCGTTGACGCCACAACCAGGAGCCATCGGAGGGACCACGGCGCACGCCGCCGCCGCGGCCGGCGTGCCCAGCATCGTCGCCGAGGCGGGCAGCTCCGGGCTGCTGACGGAGCCCGAGACCCAGCTGCTCGTCGATGGCGTGCAGAACGCCCTGCGCTCGCTCGGCATGCTCGACGGGGAACTCAGGCGCCACGACACCGTGGAAATCGGCAAGTTCACCTGGCTGCGCTCGCCCGCCGAGGGCATGTGGCGCCCGTCCGTCGAGGTCGGCGCCCACGTCAGCGAAGGCGACACGATCGGCCGCATCGGCAATCTGTACGGCGACACCCTCGCCGAGATCGCGGCCCCGCACGACGGCGTGATCCTCTTCATCACCAGCGCCCCCGCCATGCCGCACGACGGGCTGATCATCGCCGTGGGAGAGACGGGGAGTTAGGCCGATCACGGGCGGAGGCTGAGCAGCGCGAGCACGCCAAACCCGATCATCATGGCGCCCGAGACCCGGTTCACCCAGCGCAGCCGCTCCGGCGTCAGGGCGCGCCGAAAATAGCCGACCCCGCCGCTCAGCAACAGCCACCAGAGGGCCGAACCAAGAAAGACACCGCAGACCATCAGGGCCGCCGATCCGCGGTCGCCCACCGTCGTGCCGAGCCCGAGCCCGGCGAAGACCGCGACGAAGGAGAGGATCGTGGTCGGGTTGGTCAGCGTGAGCGCCAGGGTGGAGACGAACGCCGCCGCCAGGCCCCGAGCCGATCCACCCCCGACGTCCATCGCCGGGTGCGCCACTGCCGTCCGCGCTCCGAGGTGAAGGAGAAACACGCCGCCCAGCAGCCGAACGATGTCCTGATGGGCGACGAGCGTCGCGGAGACGGCCGTCAGCCCAAGCGCGGCCACCGCGCCGTAGACCGCATCGGCGGTGGCCGCGCCCAACCCGGAAACGAACCCGGTCAGCCGCCCATACGCCAGCGTGCGCCGAATGCAGAGCAGCCCGATGGCGCCGACCGGAGCCGCGATAGCGAACCCGATCGCCAAGCCGCGGGCGAAGAAGGAAATGTCCACTCCAGGGTCTCCTGCTTCAAGAACCCCGCCATCGCCACTCCGCTGCGGGGCACAAAAAACCGCCAAACCTCATCAGGTCTGGCGGTTGGCCGTGCGCCGACGCGATGCCGGGCCCTACCCTAGCCAGACCTCCCGGTCTGCTGGACCTGCCCCCGAAACGTGTCGTCACAACGTGAGCTCGGGCATGCCATGCGGCGCACGGTCTCTCCTCCTCGACATGGGCAGAATAGGGGGTCGCCAGCCTGTCGGTCAAGCCAATCGCTCGCGCACAGCGGCGTCGCATGACTCCATTTGGAGGTGTTGACGCTGCCTGCCGGCTCCGTTAGCATCAGCCGGTCCTCGGAACGGCCCAACGGGTCGCCAGAATCGAGTTGGCGCATGTCCAAATGACCCCTGGATCTGGGGGGACTCGCCACCAACGGCTGGCAGCCGATGCGGGTCGCGCAGGGATCGACGGCTGGCCGCGGCATCGACGGTCAGGAGCGGAGAACCCCTCGATGCGTCACAACGGCGTGAACCAGGAGATTGGCGAATGAAACGGTACGCGCGTTCCGTTCTGGCCGTCGTCGCGGTGCTGGCCCTCCTGATCGGGGGCGCGGGCATCTCCGGGATGCCGACCGCGGCGCAAGGGAGCGGCAGTCTCACCGTCCTCGACTGGGCCGGCTTCGACGACGAGCAGTTCTGGATCGACTTCAAGAACGCCCACCCCGACGTCGACGTCACCTTCGAGATGGGCGCCTCCGACGCCGACATCCTGGCCAAGATGATGGCCGGCAGCCAGGCCGACGTCTTCCACCCCTACACCGGCTGGCTCCAGTTCTACGTCGAGGAAGGCCTCGTCGAAGAGCTCGACACCTCCCGCCTCGCCAACTGGGACAAGGTGCCGGAGCGGTTCAAGGAGCTGGGCCAATTCGACGGCAAGCAGTACTTCGTCCCTTACGACTGGGGCTACAGTTCCGTCCTCTACCGCACCGACCTGGCCCCGGAGGCAGGCGACTCGTGGGACGCCATGTTCGATCCCGCCTACTCCGGCCACATCTCGATGTGGGACGACGGCGTGGCCGCCGTCGACGTCGCCTCACAGGTCCTCGGCTTGGACGAGTTGAACCTCACCGAGGAGGAGCTGGACAAGATCCAGCAACTCTGGATCGACCAGCGCGAGCTCAACCTCTTCTACTGGTCGGGCGAGCCGGAGCTGGTCGAAGCCATGGCCTCCGGGGATGTCTGGGTCGCCTACGCCTGGCAGGGCGCGTATGCGCTGCTGCGCGCCCAGGGCGTGCCGGTCGCCTACGCCAACCCGGAAGAGGGGCGCCACTCCTGGGTCGGCTATTACGGCATCCGCGCCGGTACGGAGAATCTCGACAACGCCTACGCTTTCCTCGACGGCAAGCTGGCCGAAGAGACCGCGCGCAACGTCGTCGAGACCTTCTACTACGGCTCGGCCAACCAGGACGTGATGGCGAGCATCGACGACCCCGAGCTGATCGACGTGCTGGCCATCGACGACCCGACCGTGCTCGACCGCACCTTCTTCTCCCCGGCCATCAGCGCCGAGCAGCGGGACGCCTGGGCCGAGATGTGGGTCGACGTCAAAGCCTCCTAGCGCCGCCCCAACCGCGGCGGTGACGACGCAAACCCCGGTTGCGGAACGAGCCGGCCCCAGCGCCTATCGCGCTGGGGCCGGGCGGCCGACGCGGCGCCGGCTCCGGCTCGACCGGAACGTGACCTTCTGGGGGCTGGTCATACCCCCCTCGGTCTGGCTGGCCCTCTTCTTCCTGGTCCCGCTGGTCCTGATCGTCGTCATCAGCCTGCGCCCGGATCTCCGCGGCGGGGTGCTGGCCGGGGTCCCACCAACCCTCGACCAGTACCAGACGCTGCTGGAGAAGCCCGCGTATATGCGACTGTTCGGCACATCGATCGCCATGGCGCTGGGCGTGGCCGCGGCCGCGACGGCGCTCGCCTTCCCCATCGCTTACTTCCTCGCGTTCCGGGCCGGGCGGCGCGCCGGGTTGTTCCTGGCCCTATTGCTGATCCCCTTCTGGACGAGTTTTCTGCTGCGGGTGATGGCCTGGAAGGTCATGCTCGGCTCGGGCGGGGTGATCAACAGCTTCCTGCTCTCGACGGGGCTGACCGCCGAGCCAGTCGCGTTCCTCCTCTACAATCGCTTCGCCGTGGTCATTACCCTCGTCTACGTCTGGACCCCCTTCGTCGCACTGCCGATCCTGGCCGGGCTGCAGCGGATCGACCCGACGCTCTTCGAAGCCGCGGCCGACCTCGGCTCCACGCCGGCGCGCCGCTTCTGGCGCATCGTGCTTCCCTTGAGCGCCCCCGGCGTGATTGCCGGGTTCTTCATGTGCTTCATCCCCACCGTCGGGGAGTACGTGACGCCGCTCCTCGTCGGCGGCAGCGGCGGCTCGATGTACGGCAACCTCATCCAGGACTTCTTCACCAAGGCCGCCAACTGGCCGCTGGGAGCGGCCATGTCGCTCGTCATGCTGGCCGGCACGCTGCTGTTCGTTGCTCTCGCCATCCGGCTCATCAACCCGCGGCGCCTCGTCGGGTGACGCCATGAGCGAGCCGGCGACGGCACAGCCACGCGCTCCGAAGCGCATCCCAGTCCTCGGCGGCTACTACGCGCTCCTCATCGCCTTGCTCTATCTGCCGATCGTCATCCTTGTAATCTTCTCCCTGAACGCGAATCAGGTGCTCGCGTTTCCCCTGCAAGGGTTCACCTGGCAGTGGTACGCCCAGGCGCTTGCCAACCCAACCGCCGTCGCCGCCGCGCGCAACAGCGTGCTCGTCGCCCTCGGCAGCAGCGTGGTCGCCACCGCCCTGGCGACCATGGTCGCCATCCTGGTCGCGCGCTTCTCGTTTCGCGGCAAGCGGCTGTTGCTGTCGTTGGCGGTGCTGCCGTTGATCGTGCCCTACATCGTCCTGGCGGTGGCGCTGTTGCTCCTCTTCGCCGCGCTCGACGTCAACCGGTCGCTGTGGACGGTCGGCTTCGCCCACACGGTCATCGCCCTCCCCTACGCCCTCCTCATCATCGTGGCCCGCATCGGGGGAGTGAGCCCCTTCCTGGACGAAGCCTCCGCCGACCTCGGCGCAGATTATGTCACGACATTGCGGCGGGTGGTCCTGCCCATCATCGCCCCGGCCATCCTCGCCGCCTGGCTGGTCGCCTTCACCGCTTCCTTCGACGAGTTCGCCCTGGCCCTCTTCCTGGCCGGCCCCGACCCCACCTTGCCGGTCTTCATCTACGGCCAGTTGCGCTTCGCCAGCCGCCTGCCGATGCTCATCTCCCTGGCCACGATGGTGATGGCGGGGACGCTGACGCTGGCTCTTGTCGCCGATCGATTGCGCCGCAGATCCTGATTGAGCGGCCGGTTCCGGTTGTAGGGGCACGGCATGCCGCGCCCACCGATGCTCGACCCCTACGCGTCCCGATGAATCGGCTCCCGCTCGTTCGCTAATCGCTCGATGAGGTTTGCGGCTCTGGCCGGACCAGGATCGGCCTGCAAGCGGGCGGAGATGTCGGCCATCCGAGCACGGCGTCCTTCGTCGTTCAGCACGTCGTCGAGCGCGGCGTTAAACCCCTCGTCGGAGAATCCGTAGGGCTCCAGCCGGTGGCCAAAGCCCGTCTCCTCGACGCGTTGGGCATTGTCGTGCTGATCCCAGAAGAGCGGGAGGACCATCATCGGCTTGCCGAAAAAGAAGCTCTCGGTGGTGGTGTTGTTGCCGCCGTGGGTAATGACCGCGTCGACCAGCGGCAAGATCGAAGGCTGGGGCAGGAACTCCTCACCGTAGATATTCGCCGGCAGCTCGATCTGCCCAGCCTGCGGCCCCATGCTCATGATGACCCGATGCGGCGTCCTCCCGAGCACATCGACCAGCCGCCCCATCAACTCCGGCTCCGCCGACCCCAGGCTGCCGAGGCTGACGTAGACGAGCTTGCCGTCCCCTTCGAGCTGGGCCGGAAGTGAGAACGGCGGCTCCGTGGTCCGTACGGATGACCCGAGGCGGTGATACGTGGCCGGCAGTGGGGTCGAACGTTCGTAGTCCGCATCCTCCGGATAGACGAAGAGATTGAGGTACGGCGAATCGAACATGAACTGGCCGGCGGGCAGCGCCGGGCAACCTCGCGCCTGCACGAACTCGTCGAACGATCGGTGCAGCTCGGCGTGAAGCGCTGTGTACCGATCGCGGAACGTCTGCCACTCGCTCCGATCCCCGGCCGGCAACCCCGAGAAAACGGGCGGCAGCTCCGGGTCCGGTATCTCCAGCGGGTTGCACGAGACGATGCGCACCCAGGGCACGCCGGCGGCCATCACCGCGGGAAAGGCGACGACGTTGTCCTGCACGATAACGTCCGGCTCCACCTCGGCGAAGATCTCCCCCAGCCGGTCTTCGACGTACATGGCGCCCGCGATGAGCTGCTCCCAGATGGGAAGGATCAGCGTCTCGAGTTGCTCACTGGTCGACTTGCGGAACTGCGGCGCCGTGTCGCGGATGAAGTCTTTCCAGAACTGCCCCGGCTCCTCGGGGACCTCCGGCGGAGCCTGCAGCCGCATCAGCCGCTCCTCGAACCCCTTGGCCTCCAGCGTCCCGGCGAACGACTCCTCGACGACGAAGACGACGCGATGACCGCGCTGCTTCAGGACGTTCGCGATGCCGACGCAATTGTTCGTCGGGCCGAACGCGCCCTCGGGGAAGAAGACCACCGTCCGCGGGGAATCGCCGCCGTCCATCGCCCTCGCCGTTCTGCCGGTTGCGCACCGGGTTCCGCCGATTGTGCCGCTCTTGGCCTGGGATGGCGATGGTAGACAGGCGCCAGGAGGGCGTCAATCGCGGCATCACCGGCGCCGGAATTTCAGTGGCGATGAGGCACGACCTCTAGTACGATTCCTTACTCAGCCGTAGTGCGTAAGGAGACTTTGGGATGGCCGAGTTTGTAGCCACGATGACGAGCAAGGGGCAACTCACGGTACCGGTCGCCGTACGGCGGAAGCTGGGGCTCGACGCAGGCGATCAGGTGGCATTCGTCATCGACGACGAAGGCGGCGCGAGGCTTCGCCGGATCGAGCTTGACTTCAGGGCGTTCCAGGGAGTCTTTCGGACGCCACCGGGGATGGAGACCGGCGACTTCGATGACCTGATCGAAGAGGCGATGAGCGACCACGCTGACGAATTCATGCGGCGGATGCGCGAGGGCAGTGAGTGATCTTCGTTGACGCCAATTGTTATCTGCGATACCTGACCGAGCCGGCTACGCCTCAAGATCGCATCAATCAACAGCGCGCGCGCGCGTTGTTCGAGCTGGTCAATGCCGGAGTGGTCGAGGTCACAACCTCCGACGCCGTGCTTGCGGAGGTCGTGTTCATACTGACCAGCCCGCGGCACTACGACGGCGAACGGATGCTAGCTGCTGCCAGCCTCAAGTCTCTGCTGCGCCAACGAGGATGCCGCATGCCGGCAATAGACGCATCGTTGCTCGCGCTGGATGTTTGGGTCGACCATCCGAAACTCAGTTTCCCTGACGCGCTTTCGGCGGCCTCCTCGATGTCACGCGGCTACGAGTTGGCGACGTTCGACGGGCCCCTGTCGCGCACGCCAAAAGTCAGAAACTACGCGTTTGAGGACTGAAAGCGTCCCAGGGCCACCCTTACCCCACGCTCAGTTGCCGCTGGGCTGTCTCGCCACTTTGTTTGATAGAAAAACACTCTATCCATCATCTATAACCGCCACGAAGTCCGATCGCTGAGCAGAGGAGCGGGTCACTATGCCATCCATCAGGAGATCCGCGATCGTCTCAGCCAGCCGGTCGTCCGCAATCGGATGCCCGGCGTCGTACTTGGCCCACCAAATCTGGCTGCGCACCATGCCGAAGAAGAGCCGGGCGACCAGATCCGGGTCGATGTCGCGCACCTCCCCCGCCTCTCTGGCCCGCTGAACCGCGACCCGAATCTGCTCCCAGGGCGGGGAACCTCGGCTCCTGAGTTCCGCCCGCCGCCGCTCCGAAACGTGCTCGTGCAGGTCCGACACCAGTCTGCCGAAGTCGGATTGAAGGGAAGCGAAGACATGGGTGGCGACACGCCGCAACTGCTCGCGCAACGTCCCCCCTTGCCCGATCGCCGCCGCGACCTCGGCGGTCATCCGGGCGAGCTCCTCGGCCATCACGGCGACGAAGAGGTCCTCCTTGTCGCGAAAATGGTGGTAGAGGGTGGCCTTGTTGACCGCGGCCGCATCGGCGATCTGCTGCATCGACACGGCGGCGTAGCCTTGCGCGGTGAAGTGCGTTCGCGCTTCGCGCAGGATGCGCCCACGGCCGTCAACATCGGCCCCAGTCTTCTCGGCATCGACGATTGACATGGGAACCCCGGGAAGCTTCCACCCGCGCGGCGGTTGACGGTCCAACGATCTGCCAGTATAGTCGGCATCCTTCCAGCCAACCAACCGGTTGGTTGGCCAGGGCAGCTCGTCGGCGTGGGATGCCATGCAATCCCCGCCCAGATGGAAAGTCGAGCCCGTCCCGTCCCATGCCAGACCGTTCACCCATCCCCGAGCCGATCGTCAATGCCGACGAGCCCCAATATCTTTCCCACCGTGAGATCGTCATCGTCCTGATCGGGTTGATGGCCGGCGTGCTGCTGGCCGCCCTCGACCAGAGCATCGTCGGCACGGCCCTGCCGCGCATCGTCAGCGAGCTTGGCGGCCTCGACCAACTGGCCTGGGTGGTCACCGCCTACCTGCTTACCGCCACCGCCGCCACTCCGCTCTGGGGCAAGATCTCCGATCTGTATGGCCGGCGACCCGTCTTCCAGGCCGCCATCCTGATCTTCCTGGCCGGCTCGGCGTTGTGCGGGCTGAGCCAGAACCTCCCCCAGCTGATCGCCTTTCGCGCCATCCAGGGCATCGGCGGCGGCGGCCTGATGGCCATCGCCCTCAGCATCATCGGCGACGTCATTCCGCCCCGCGAGCGCGGCCGCTATCAGGGGTACTTCGGCGCGGTCTTCGGCGTGGCCAGCGTGGCCGGGCCGCTGCTTGGCGGCTGGTTCACCGACGGGCCGGGGTGGCGCTGGATCTTCTACATCAACCTGCCAGTCGGCATCGCCGCCCTGGTCGTCACCTCGCTGGCGCTGAAGCTCCCCACGGTGCGCCGCGAGCACGCCATCGACTACACCGGCGCCCTCGTCATCGTGCTCGGCGTCTCCTCCCTCCTCCTCTACCTCCACTGGGCCGGACCCGAGGCCGGTTGGTTCGCCCCCGCGCCGCTGGCCCTGCTCATCGCGGCGCTGCTGATGGCCGTCATCTTCGTCCTCGTGGAGCGCCGCGCCGCCGAGCCGATCATCCCCCTGCGCCTCTTCCAGAACCCCGTCTTCGCCGTCGGCAACCTCTACGGGTTCCTGGCCGGCATCGCCATGTTCGGCGCCGTCATCTTCCTCCCGCTCTACCTGCAAGTCGTCATGGGGATGTCGCCGACCGAATCCGGATTGGCCCTGCTGCCCATGGTTTTCGGCATTCTCACCACCTCGATCGTCTCCGGCCGGCTCATCACCCGCACCGGCCGCTACAAGATCTTTCCCATCCTGGGCGCGGCCATCCTCGTCGTGGCGCTGCTGCTCATGTCCCGCCTCCAGGTCGACACGCCCTTCTGGCAGCTCGCCCTGTACGAGCTGGCCTTCGGCGCCGGGCTGGGCATGACCATGCAGACCATCGTCACCGCCGTCCAGAACGCGGTCGAAATGCGCGACCTCGGCTCCGCCACCGGCGCCACCACCTTCTTCCGCCAGATGGGGGGAACCATCGGCGCGGCGGTCTTCGGAGCCGTCCTCTCCAGCCGGCTCGCCGTTCATCTGAGCGAGCAGCTCGGGGACGGCGCTGCCGCTGCACAGGCCAACGGCCGGATCGACACGTCCAACGTGCAGGCGATCGCGGCGCTGCCGGAGCCGATCAAGGCCGGGGTGCTTTCGGCGTTCACGAGCGCCCTGACCGACGTCTTTCTCGTCGGCGTCCCGGTCGTCGCCCTCGCGTTGGTCGTTGCCTTGTTCCTGAAAGAGCTGCCGCTGCGCACCGCCGCGCGGCGCGTCCCGGCGGAATCGCCGCAGGCCAAGCCGCTGAGCGCCGGACTCTAATGCATGAACGGGGAAGTGATCGGGCCATCCGGCTCCGCGCGGGCAAAGCGGCCCGCCGCCTCCCGGGAAGTTCGGGAAGTTCGGGAAGTTCGCGGCGGGTCCGCTGGGGCGTGACGGCGCCCGTGCCTCGCGCCTGCCCCAAGCCATTGTCCGGAACGGCTCGCAGGAGCGCAGCCCATGAAGAGCGATCCTCTCCCGTACGTCGTCCCACTGGCGGATGCCCGAGCGCGGGCTCTGACGCTCGGCGGCGGCAAGGCCGCCAATCTGAGCAAGCTCCTGGGTTGGGGCTTTCCGGTCCCACCCGGCTTCGTCGTGACGACCGCCGCCTACGACGCCGTGGTGACTCGGAACAAGCTCCACTCAGCCATCGCCGGGGTAGCGCAGCCGGAAGGTCCCGCCGCCATCCACGCCGCGTTCGAAAGGGCCACGATGGCCACGGACCTGGAGCGCGCCATCCTCAGCGCCTACCGGGCGCTTGGGGGCGGAGCAGTCGCCGTCCGCTCCAGCGCCACCGCCGAAGATCTGCCCGAGGCAGCCTTCGCCGGCCAGCAGGAGACCTTTCTCGGCATCAACGACGAGTCGGCGCTCCTCGACGCGGTGCGCCGCTGCTGGGCCTCGTTGTGGAGCGACCGCGCCATTGCCTATCGCCGTCATCAGGGCATGGCCGCCGTGCCGGTGAAGCTCGCCGTCATCGTGCAGCGCTTGGTCCCGGCCGACGCCGCCGGGGTGCTCTTCACCGCCAACCCCATCACCGGCGCCCGCGCAGAATCCATCATCGAGGCCAGCGCCGGGCTGGGCGAGGCGGTGGTGAGCGGCATCGTCACCCCAGACCACGTCACCCTGCGCTATCAGCGCCATCGCTGGCGGATCGCGGCGCGAACCCTGGGGCGGCGCGAAACGGAGATTCGTCTCAGCGCGGGTGAAGGTACGGAGCAGATCGCAGGCTCTCCAACGACGGCGCCCGCGCTTCCGGACGACGCGCTGCTGCAACTGGCCCGCATGGGCGCCTCCATCGCGCGCCGCTTCGGGCGACCGCAAGACATCGAGTGGGCCTGGGCGAACGAAAAGCTCTTCGTCCTCCAAGCACGCCCGATCACCGCCCTGCCCGATCCGCCCCCGCCGCGTTCTCGCTTCGAGCCGCCCCGCTTCGCCGCCGATTACCTGCACATCCGGCCCTACCCCCTCGACGTCACCACCTGGATGGCGGCGGTCACGAAGGCGCTGCCGCGCATGCTGCCCCTCGACGGTCTCCTCCCGTCGTTCGACGCCATGTTCGTCGAGGAGGACGGCGTCGTCGAGCGGTACGCGGACTGGCCCAGGTTTCGCTTCTCGCCACGTCTGCTGCTCGCTCCGGCGCGCATCATCTACTTGGCGCGCACGCACGATCCGGCAAACTGGCGGGACGATCCGTCCCTGGTCGCCTACCTCGCCCGTCTCCGGGAGCTGGAAGCGAAGGACGTCCGCACGCTCTCGTGGAATGAATTGCTCGCCTCCGCGCGCGAGGCCATGACCATGCCCGCCTCGCTCATGGAGCTGCGACGCCGCTACCTGCCTCGCGGCGCGTTGGCGCTCGGCGCCTTGCGCCTGCTGCTGACGCCGCTGGGAATGGCCGACCGCTTCGGCGAACTCCTCGCGGGCGCCGACAACACGACGTTGCAGGCGAACCGCGCCCTCGAATCGCTGGCGTCGGAGATTCGGACTAGCGCAGACCTGCAACAGGTCTTCGCGAACCATCACCCCGGCGACCTTCGGGACGTGTTGTGCGAATCGGCAACTGGCCGCTCGTTCCTGGAGCGGTTTGACGCGTTCCTCGCTGCCTACGGCCACCGCGAAACCGGCTCGCCCTTGCTCGTCTCACAGCCCACCTGGAAGGACGCGCCGGCAACGGTTCTCGCCATCCTGCAGGGTCTCGCCCGCGCCGAGCCGCCCGCGCGGCCCACCGCGACGGCCTGGGAAACCGCCCACGACGCCGTGCTTGCTCACCCGGCGCTGCGTCCACAAAAGGCGCGAGACGCATTCCTGGCCCTCCTCACCGAAGCCCGCCGGCTCTCGGCCCTGCGCGAGGACACCCACTACGCGATGACGCTGCCCATGCCGGTCCTGCGCCGGACGCTGGTCGAGATGGGCCGGCGCCTGGCCGAGATTGGCGCTCTCGATACCGAGGAGGACGTGTTTCATCTCCGGTTCGAGGAGCTGGAACGGCTCGGCGAGGCCTGGCCCCCTCCCACTGCTCAGGTCGAGGAGTTGCAAAGCGCGGCGCGGCGGCGGGCCGCGCGACGCGCGGCGCTGGCGGACACGCCACTCTTGGCGCACGCGGTGTCCGTCCACGGTCAACCTGGCGGGGACGCCCTCGTCGTCGGCACGGCAGGGAGCCCAGGAATTGCTGAGGGCCAGGTGCGAGTCGTGCCCGACCCTGCCGCGTTCGGCTCGCTGCTCCCTGGGGAGATTCTGGTCGCGCCGTACACGAATCCCTCGTGGACGCCGCTCTTTGGCCGCGCCGCCGCGGTCGTGGTCGACACGGGCGCCGCCATGTCGCACGCCGCCATTGTGGCCAGGGAGTACGGCCTGCCCGCGGTGATGGGGACCGGCAACGCGACTCGCGTCCTGCGCGATGGGCAATGGGTGCGCGTCGACGGCGGCCGCGGTCTCGTCTTCGCCGCCTCACGACCCGGCGAAGACGCTCCGCCGCGAATAGCTGTCGATGCCGACGGCCAGTACGAGGATGGTTCCCGTGGCGACCGGCTGCCAGAAGGCGGAGACGCCGTACAGGTTGAGCGCGTTCGACACCAACCCGAGCAGGAAAACGCCCAGGATCGTCCCGGCCATCCCGCCCCGGCCGCCGCCCAGTGAGGCCCCGCCCACGATCACGGCCGTGATCGCCGTCAGCTCGTAATTCAGCGCCGCCTGCGGCTGGCCGCTGGCGGTCTGGCCGGTGAGGATGATGCCGGCGATGGCGGCGCTGAGTCCAACGAGCGCATAGACTGCAAGCTTGATCCGCCGCACGTTGATCCCCATCTCGGCCGCGGCGATCGCGTTGCCGCCGATGGCGTAGACGTAGTGGCCGAATCGCGTCTGATGCATTGCGAACGCCAGGGCCCCGGCGACAACAAGGAAAATCCACGTCGCGTTCGGCAGGGGACCCGTGCGCCCCAGGCCGACGACGGTGAACCCCATCGGCACGCCGAAGAACGGGGTGGCATTGGTGGTGACGTAGATCAGCCCGCGCACCACCGTCGCCGTGCCCAGCGTGGCGACGAACGGGTTGACGCCGGCGTAGGCGATCAGCCAGCCGTTGAGCAGCCCGAGCGCCAAACCGGCCACGAGCGCCCCGAGGATGCCAATGGGAATGCCCGCCTCGATGATCAGCCTGGCCCCGACCACGCTGGCCAGCGCCGCCCCCGCGCCGACCGAGAGATCGAAGCCGCCGGAGATGATGGCGAAGGTCATGGCGCAGGCGATGATGCCGATCACCGCGTTCTGTTGCAGCACGTTGCGCAGATTGGCCGCGGTGCGGAACTGCGGCAACGTCGCCGCCAGGATGACGAGAACCGCCACGAAGACGACCACGATGCCGTAACGCCGCCCGAAATCCATCGCCTGCGACCGCGCCGAGTGGAAGCCGCCCGCCGGAACCGCGCTCACGCCGCGCCCCCGCTCCACCGCTCCACCTCGCCGCGCCGGTGATCATGGCGACGATCTCCTCAGGGGACGAAAGGGCGAGCTGCCGGTGACCGATCATCCGCCCGCGCCGCAGCACCCAGACGCGGTCGACGAGCCGAAACACCTGCTCCAGGTTGTGGCTGATGATCAGTACCGCAAATCCACGGTCGCGCAACCCGGCAATCACCTCCTCCACCGCGCGCGTCTCCGCCGGACCCAGGGCGGCGGTCGGCTCGTCCATGACGATGACCTTCGATCCCCACGCCGCCGCGCGCGAGATGGCGATCGCCTGCCGCTGCCCGCCGGAGAGCTGCGCGGTCGGCGCCTCGATGGGCGGCATCGTCCGGCTGAGGCGGGAGAGCATCGCCTCCGCCTCGCTCGCCATGCGGCGTTTGTCGAGGATGCGCAACGCCTTCGGCCCGCGCAACAGCTCCCGCCCGAGGAAGATGTTGGCCCAGACGGGCATGTTCCCGGCCAGCGCCAGGTCCTGGTAGACGGTCTCGATCCCGGCTTCGCGCGCCGCGGCCGGGGAGTCGAAGTGGACTGGCTCCCCGTCCAACTCGATCGTGCCGGAGTCCGGTGCGAGGACGGCGCTGAGGATGCGGATCAGCGTCGACTTCCCGGCCCCGTTGTCCCCGACCAACCCGGTGATCCGCCCCGCCTCGACGTCGATCGAGACATCGTCGAGCGCGACCACCCCGCCAAACCGCTTGCTGATGCCCCGCGCGCGCAGCGTTGGGACGCCGCTGCCTTCGGCAATCACACCTTGCGCAGCCGCGACCGACATGAATGGCTCACTCACGCGCTGTCACGACCTGGGCGAAGGCGCGATTCACCGCATCCCACGTCGCGTCCGGGTTATCGGGCGCCAGACCCGACATCGCCGCGCAGGCCAGATACGACCAAGCGGCAATCGTCGTCACGCCGGAGCGGATGAGCGTCTCGACCGCCGCTTCGATCTCGGCTTCGCGCCCGGCCGGAACCTTGAACGCCTGCACCCAACCCATCGGCTCCGCTCCGGTCCCAACCGTCGCCTGCACCGTGCGCTCGGCCCAGGTCGAGAGGTAGGCAGGCATTTCCGGTTCCGAGATGCCATAGAAGTACCAGAACGCCGTCGTCCCGAAGGCGCGCACGCCCGGCAGCGACGCGGCGGCGCGCCACATTCCGGCGTCGTAATCGTCGTTGGCGAGGAGCACGATGGCGCTTCCCATTCCCCGCTCGCCCGCGGAGGCGACCATCCATGCCAGCGTGTCGTGCATGAGGTCGTCCAGGAGCCGAACCACCTCCGGCGTCGCGGTTCCCGGCATCGGCGCGTCGAAGCGCTCTTGAAACGCCTCCTGGCACGCGTCGCAGCGGCACGCCCAGCGCTCCATTGCCCCGCGGTACGGCAGCGCCAGATGCAGCTCGTCCCACTGCACGATCTCGACCCCGGCCGCCGCCGCGGCGTCGAGCCACTGCTCGATCAGCTCGCGAAACACCGATTGCCTCGGGCACAGGGCGGGCAGGTGGCGCCCATCGCTGTCCCGTTGGCACGCCTCCGGGTGCTCGCCGACTACGTAGCTGGCCGACTCGCCCCCGAACACCCCGCCCAGACCCCATGGCGTCATCCATGCCCGCATCCCGGCCTCGCGCGTCAGCGCGGCCAGTTCGGTCATCGTGCCGGGGTTCCAGCGCAGATCCGCCTCGGACATGACGTGGACGACGAAGTCCGCGCCCATCTCCGCCATCGCCCGCAGATCCACGTTCGCATGGTCGAGATAGCGATTGCCGAAGTAGCTGAGCCCGAGCGTGGTTCGAGGCGCCTCAGGCATGGGCGAGTCCTCGCAGCACTCGCCGCTTGCGGCCTCCCGCGGCCTCGTCGGTCAGGAAATCGGTCCAGTGGTAGAAGACTAGCCCATCCGCGCCGGCGTCGAGCGCGGCGCGCGCCGTGCGGTCGAGTTCGTCGGCGGTGATCGCCTCTGGCCTGCCCCGCCCGGCGTGGACACCCTCGGTGTAGAGCGGGGCGACCTGCAATGTGCAGAGCAACGGGCGACCCGGCGCCAGGCTTCGGGCGTCCGCGATGACCGGCTCCAGCCAGGCATCCGGCCGGACCAGGATTTGCAGGTACGTCATCAACTCGAAGCGGTCGACGACGCTTCGCAGCAATCCGAGGTCTTGAGCGGCAATCTCTCTTCGCGCGTCCAGCCCGCGGAATTCGGCCGCGGGAAAGGGCAAGGTATTGAGCATGATCTCGGCGCCTGGGGTGACGACGCGCACCTCCTCGGCAATACGGCCAATTGCCTCCACGATCCGGGCCGAGCGCCACGCCGTCCACTCCGGCCCGTGCTGGTCGAGAATGACCCTGGCCTGGGCCGCCGCGTCTCCATCCGGCAACCGAATGCCCTGATCCGCGGCAAACCGCTTCCGGCACCGATCGCAGAAGCAAAAGCGATCCGCGTCCGAGAAGGCATAGTCGGGAACCCAGTTCTCCCAGAATCCCGGGAAGCGCGTGAACGAGAGGAAGAACCCGTCCGGCTCGAGTTCCGTTGCGACACGTCGTA
The DNA here is from genome assembly GCA_937870845.1 of uncultured Chloroflexota bacterium. Classification (GTDB taxonomy): domain Bacteria; phylum Chloroflexota; class Chloroflexia; order Thermomicrobiales; family UBA6265; genus JACCXM01. The sequence goes on along the minus strand of CALMZR010000180.1, from coordinate 2,965 downwards.
GCCGCTCGATCTTCGCCTCCAGGTACGCCGCATGCGTCGGGCAGGCGCCGCGATACCAGTCGAAGCCAAGCCCGAACGCTCCGGTCGCATCGACCGGGCGCGCATCGGGGAACGAGGCCAGCAACGCCGGATCGAAAAAGAGTGCCGTCGTCTGGTAGACGCGCAGGCCGGCCGTGCGCAACGCCTCCGACAACGCCCGATCCGTCTCAACCGAGGGCGCTTCTTCACCAGCCAGATACGTTTCCTGATCGACGCCCGAGGTCGGCAGCGGGTCGATCTGGTTGCAAACCAGCACCGTGTCGACCCCATCCCGCGCCAACGCTTCGGCCGCCGCCGCCGGGCTCATCCCGAACGTGGCGGACCACTGGTAGTCGTAGACCTTCATCGCGATCGACACGGCAGTGAGTCGCTGGCTATCGGCTATCAGCTATCAGTCCCTGGCCGATGGCAACGCGCTGGCCCCCAGGACCTGTGCCATGCAGCTCACGGGCCAATCGCTGATAGCCGATAGCCGATGGCTGATAGCTCGCCTGCTCGCTAGCATCCCCACGCCGGCGGCGTCGCCTCGGCGTTCTCGATCGTGATGATCGGCAGCTGCAGGAAGTACGGCTTCGGGATCTGGTCGTCCTGGCCGCCCAGATAGAGCGAGGCCATGTGCATCGCCTCGTAGGCTTGCGGGTAGGGATCCTGGTTGATCGTGCCAAGCACGTAACCATCCATGATCGCCTGGCGTACGTCGGCCGGGTAGTCGCCGAGGATGAACTGCACCTCGTCGCGCCCGTTCTGCCGCGCGAAGTCCGCGGCGGCGACCCCCTCCGGTCCCTGCATGACGATCACGTCCAGTTCGCCCTCGGGGAAGCGGGAAAGGAGGTCCTGCGTGACCGCCAGCGCCTGGGCGCTGTCGAAGTTGTCGGTGACCTCGGCCACGATCTCGTACTCGGGGTGCTCGGCGAGGACCTCCTTGAAGCCCTCGGCGCGCAGAATTTGCGGCGACGTGCCGGGGATGCCGCTGACGTAGCCGATTCTCGTCGGCTCGCCGGCGAAGGTGTCGTGCAGCAGCCGCGCCTGCAAGCGCCCGAACTCGACGTCGTCGGCGCCGACGTACGTGACCACGTCGGCTTCCTCGCTGCCGAACCCGGCGCGATTGTTCACCTCGATGACGGGGATGCCCGCCTCGTTGGCCTGGATGATGGCCGGGATCGTCCCCTCGCTCATCGGCGTCAGCAGGATCAGGTCGACCCCTTCGGCGATGAAGTTCTGAATGTTGGCCACTTCGGTGGCCGGGTCGCCCTCGCCGTCGCGCAGGTCGTACTCGAACCCGAACTGCCGCGCGCCGTCCTCCAGCCCGCGCTTGAACCCGGCGTAGAACGGCACCGAGAGGTACGCCACCGTCGCCCCGATGCGCATACCGGTCGCGGCCACCGGCGTCCCGACAGCTTCCGGCGTCGCCGCCGGCGGGCAGCTCACCTCTTGCGCGGCAGCCGAGCGCCACTCCGGCCGCAACATCATCACCGCCGGCGCGAGACCGAGCGCGACGGCGCCGCGCAGGAACGACCTGCGGCCCATACCGCGAAGCAGCATCTTCGAGCCGCTGCGTCGGACGAATTCAGGCCGCGAAATTCCACGTCGTTCGGTCACGGGCACGTCCTCCACGTCTCGAACTGTCGCCAATGGCAATCGTTTACGTCGGGACGCTATCACCCGGCCCGGTGGTCGTCAACACCGCAGACTCCAGTTCCGGGCGGTGCAAGGCGCATAGCGACGTGGGTCGCGGTCTCGCCGATAGCTTCAAAGCCAACACGCTCATACAACTGGCGCGCGGGGTTCCCGTGTAACACCTGAAGGCGCGCCGGCAGGCCTCGCCGTCGCGCCTCGGCCAAGATGTCGCCAAGCACGGCGCTCCCCAGCCCGCGCCCTCGCCACTCCGCCGCGATCTCGATGTCGGCCACAAACACGTCGTCGGCACTCCACGCGATAGATACGGCCCCGACGTCCCGGCCGTCGACCACGATCATCTGGTACGCATCGGCGACAAAGCCACGCGCAAACCGCGCACGCTGATCGCGGTCGTCCCAACCCCATATCCGCTCGACATGCTCGCGCAGTCCCGAGACCCGAAGCTCGTGAATAAAGGCGAAATCGTCAACCGTCGCGGCACGCATCGTGTACCCAACCCAAGCCGATCCCTTTTCAGAGCTTCGATCCATCGCCGCCTTTCCTGCCCGAGTGGCGATCGCATACGTAATGCACCGGTGCTCGATCGATTCCCTTCAGTTCAAGCGATCATGGCAGAATGGCACAGTCGCTGGGGATCATCAACACCGTCGCACACGGGGTCCACATGGCTGCAGAACCATCGCTCTTCGCCGCGTTCGTCCTGGGCGTCGCCTACGCGGCGCTTCCCGGCGTCGTCAACACCGAGTGCGTGCGGCGCGGCATCGCCTTCGGCTTCCGGCCGGCCGCGCGGATCCAGGCCGGCGCGCTCATCGGCGACGCGGCCTGGGCAGGGATCGCGCTCACGGGAGCGGCGTTGCTGGTGCAGCATCGGGCCATCGGCCTCGTCCTGGGGCTGGCCGGAGCCGGGTTCCTGTTTCACCTGGCGTGAACCGCGTTCACCAGCGCGCTCGGCGCCGCTCCCGCCGACGCCCCCACACCCCGAACCGGATCGAGCCTGGGAACGGGCGTCATCTTCTCCCTGGCGAATCCCGCCGGTCTCGCGGTCTGGACCGGCGTCGGCGGCGGCATGCTCGGGGCGGCCGGCGGGGCGGTTTCGATCGCCGGCGCTGCCCTCTTCCTCCTCCCCTTTCTGGCCGGAAACCTCGCCTGGGGGATGAGTCTTTCCGCGCCCGTGGCCCGCAGGGCCACCACGGGATCGCTTTACGTCTGTTGTCGGCCTGCGGCCGACGAGCGCAGCAAGCAGCGCCTCTACATCTGCATGCCGCGCCCGGCCCTAAATCGGGTGCAG
>CALMZR010000179.1 GCA_937870845.1 uncultured Chloroflexota bacterium | reverse complement strand
GTCGCCAGCGGCGGCGCGGTGCTGGCCCAGGAGACGATCACTGCCGACGGCAGCAACGTCACCTCGACGGCCGGGGTCAACCCGGTCGCGGAAGCGGAGGGGCCGACGATCGTCTACGGCGACCTCAACCCGGGGCCGGGCACGACGGTGAGCGGGCCGCCGGCGGGGACCGCGCCGGCCCCCGAGGGGACGGTGGGCGACATCGAGGCGGGCAGCGGGAACGCCAGCACGGTCGGTCCCGGCAGCGCCTCGGCGGCGCCGGGGACGGTGACGGAGGGGAGCACCGGCACGGCGCTGCTAGGGCCCGACGGCACCTACAGCGTGTCGGAAGTTTCTCCGTCGACCATCACCACGGGCGGCCAGGGGCCGGCCCCGGCGCCGGTTGAGGCGGCTCCGGTGGAGGCGGCTCCCGTCGAAGCGGCGCCGGTGGAGGCGGCTCCAGTGGAGGCGGCTCCAGTGGAGGCGGCGCCGGTCGACGCGGCGGCGCTCGACTCCGACGCCGACAATCTCGTCGACAGCCTGGAGGCCGAGTACGGGCTCGATCCGTACAACGCCGACAGCGACGCGGACGGAGTGGCCGACGGCGACGAGATCAACATCTACGGCACCGACCCGTATTACGGCGACTCGGACGGCGACGGGGTGCTCGACGGGGAAGAGCTGTTCGGCATCTTTACCGATCCGCTGGTGTGGGACGACTTCAGCGCGGAGGCGGCGGCGACCGGGACCTAACGCACGGACGCCCCTCACCCTCAGCCCCTCTGCCCGCGCGCGGGCAGAGGGGCTTTTTCGTGCGCCGGCGTGCGTGGCATGCCGAGCCCGCGGGCCACGCATCCCGGCGCCCAGGAATGGACGTTCGGATGAGGCGAGATGCTTCACCTGGTTCAGCATGACACGGGGGTCGTTCGGCACGATACGGACGGAGGCGCTCGGACGCCTGGATGCGGGGGAACCGTGGCCGGAGGGGCGGCAACGCCAGCGGCGGATCACGTGGCGCGCAATCGCGAGGCGTGGGACCGGATGGCGGCAGAGTACGTTGCGTCCGGGCGCGCCAACTGGGCGAGCGAGGAGGCGACCTGGGGCATCTTCGGCGTGCCGGAGGCGCATATCGGGATGCTGCCGGACGATCTGGCCGGGATGGAGACGGCCGAGCTGGGATGCGGCACGGCGTACGTCTCGGCGTGGCTGGCGCGGCGGGGGGCGCGGCCAGTCGGGATCGACAACTCGCCAAAGCAATTGGAGACGGCGCGGCGGTTCCAGCAGGAGTTTGGAATCGAGGTTCCATTGCACCTGGGGGACGCGGAGCGGACGCCGTTCGCCGACGAGAGCTTCGATTTCGCCATCAGCGAGTACGGGGCGGCGATCTGGTGTGACCCGTACCGGTGGATCCCGGAGGCGGCGCGGATTCTGCGGCCGGGCGGGCGGCTGTCGTTCCTGGGGAACTCGGTCTTGCTGATGCTCTGCACCCCAGCCGACGACGAGGACGCGCCGGTGACGGGGCGGCTGGAGCGGCCGTTGTTCGGGATGCACCGGTTTTCGTGGAGCGATGGGGCGGTGGAGTTTCACCTGCCGCACGGGGCGATGATGCGGCTGCTGCGCGAGAGCGGGTTCGAGATCGAGGACCTGGTGGAGGTGGCGATCCCGGAGGGGGCGACGACGCGGCGCCCGTTCGTGACGGCGGAGTGGTCGCGGCGGTGGCCGGCGGAAGAGGTGTGGAAGGTGCGGAAGCGGTGAGGGCGGCGTGGCGGTCGGGAATGCCTGGGTTCGGCCTGGGCGATCCCAACGGGATGAGGCGGTTGCACAGCCATGATACGCTCTGAGCAGGCATGGAACGCGCCCACGGGCCACGTGTTGAGGAGCATCGTCTGATGCAAACGATCGATCAAGAGTACCTAACCGTGGCCGAGGCGGCGGCGCTGTTGCGCGTGGCCCCATCGACGGTCCGGCGTTGGATTCGGGAGGGGGATCTGCCTGCCTATCGGCTGGGGCGGAGGCGCGTGGGGCTGCGGCGGCACGACCTGTCGCAATTGGTCCAGCCCGTGCGGGCGGAAGAGGCGCCCAGCCACGACACGGCTGAAGACGACGATCTGGAGCGCATCAGGCGCCGCACGCTGACGGATAAGGAGGTCGAGCGGGGTCTGGCGGCGATGGATCGGGCCGAGCGGCATGCGAAAGAGCTGCAAGACGCCCGCGGCGGGGAACTGTTCCCCGATTCATCGGAAGTCATTCACCGGATGCGGCAGGAACGAACTCGTCAGTTGATGGAAGCGATGGGTTGGGATGATCTGTGTTGACGCATCCGTCGCCGTCACGTGGGTGCTGAACGAGAAGCTGAGCGGCCACGCGCGGGCGCTGTATCGCGCGCAGCTGGAGCCGCGCGAACCGATCATCGTTCCGTCGCTTCTGGTGTACGAGGTGACGAACACCGTTCGTCAGCAGATACGGAAACCGGAGGGCATGTCGCGTATTGCGGCGAGACGTGCGCTCGCGGATTTGCTTGCGGCCCGTATCGAGATTCACTCGCCGTCGGGAATGCACCAGTTGGCGCTTGACATCGCCGACGACCACGATCTGCCGGCCGCCTACGACGCGCACTACCTGGCGCTGTCGGAGCTTCTCGGTTGCGAGTTCTGGACGGCCGACGTTCGTCTCCTGCGGCGGGTGCAGACGGGCATGCCTTTCGTACGCTGGTTGGGCGACTACACCCTGGCGGACGAGGCGTAAGCGCGAAAGCGGCCGGCGCCGTCCGCCTACGTCGCGGTCGCCGTCGCCATCGCCGCGTACATCCGGCCCAGGAAGCGGGAGGGGACGGTTCCCAGCAACACCGGCTCCGCGAACCCCGCCGCTTCGGCCAGCGGCCCGAGGCCGGTGAACGAGACGGGGTAGGGGACCCAGCGGTTGCCGGCGTCGGCATCGTACTCGACGACGATCAGGCGGGCGTCCGGTTTGAGATGGGCCCGCCAGCGGCGCAGCAACGCTTCCTGCTCGCGCCAGGGGACGTAGTGGATGGCGTTGGCGGTGAGGATGCCGTCGAGGGGCGGCAGTTCCAGCTCCGCGGCGAAGTCGGCGGCGAGGGTCTGCAGGCGCGTGCCGGGGAAGCGGCGCGCCATTTCGGCGTGGAGGGCGCGCAGGCGGCCCCGGTCGTGGTCGACGGCGATGATGTGGGCGTTGGGGCCGGCGAGATCGCGCAGGGCGAGGGTGAAGGCGCCGCTGCCGGCGCCGAAGTCGGCCCAGTGGCCGCCGACGCCGCGGTCGATGCCGGGTCCGATGAGGCGGACGTGGTCGGCGTGGTTCACGGGGTCATTCCCTGGGGAGCGAGCGGGGCTGCTCGCGGGTCGCGCACGAGATGTCCTGGTCAACTGTACCGGGATTGGCTCGGGGGCGACGCGCCGGCGATCTTCGCAGCAGGTTCCCAGCGGATTCACAGGCTCTCCACATCCAACGGATAGGGTTGTCTCGTAGGGTTTGGAAGAAGGCGTGGCGCGCCGCCACGGAAGGAGCCCCGCGATGACAACCGTGTTGATCTTGGGCGTGCTGGCGTTGATCTGGTTCGGCGTGCGGTCGCCGAGGCGGGAGGCGGGAGGCGGAAGGCGGAAGGCGGGAGGGACGCATCACGCCGGCCTGAAGGGCAAAGCAGGCCGCCTCCGTATTTCGATGCTTTTGCGCCCCTTGGCAAGTGTCCACAAAGCCAGTAGGATTAGTTCAGGTCGAGGGCGGGTCCGCCGCTCGAGACGCTGAGACCACCCGGATCGGGTTCCCTCCTTCCCTCCCTGGGAACCTCCCAACCCCATCCCCCAGGAGCCTGGCCGAACGGCCGGGCTCCGCCGTTTGCGAGTCGATGCCCAGCTGGCGGGGCAGACTCGATCTGGGATCGGGTCTGGGCGCAGATGACGCAGGCGAGACAACAGCGGTGCAGCCGGAGGTGGGGCAGACGGCCGGGGTGGACCGGAGCCGGACCCGGCGGCCAGCGCAGCGCCCGGCCGGGTATGCCCCGGCGGCACCCGCGAATCCCTCGCTCAACGGCGAGCGGAACGGCTGGCGAGCGCGGGCGCGGGCGCGGAGGTGAGATGAGGTTTCGGTGAACGGCGGCGGGCCAAACGGCTATTGGCGGAATTGTGGCATCCCTCAGGGAGGGATGAAGCGTGGCCGAACTGGCTCGCGGTTGGCTTTGGGACGCGAAGGCCCGCTCCATTGGCGCAGGGGGCTACGGGAGCGTGTCGAAGGAGACCTGGTGCTGCAGCAACGGTTTTTCCCTCAAGTAGGGGTCCTCGGGTCAGCGGGGGGCGAAGAGTTCGAAGAGTTCGAAGAATCCGAAGAATCCGAAGAATCGGGGTGAGGGGGCGCCGCGGCGGGGGCCGATTCTTCGGGCGGCGCCCCAGGCTGCGACCAGATCCAGCGGCCGTTGGCGACCCGTTCCCTGGAGACGGCGACATGCTCGGCGTTGCGGGCGGCAAGGAGCGCGCCCCGGGTCAGCCCGCGCTCCGTGGCTT
>CALMZR010000178.1 GCA_937870845.1 uncultured Chloroflexota bacterium | reverse complement strand
CGTCGGAGCCCGCGCTCGGGCCGGTCAGCGCGAAGCAGGGGATCTCGCGGCCGTCGGCCAGGCGCGGCAGGTAGTAGTTCTTCTGCTCGTCCGTGCCGTAGTGCAGCAGCAGCTCGGCCGGGCCGAGCGAGTTCGGCACGCCGACGGTCGAGGACAGCGTGGCCGATACCGACGCGAGCTTGGCGATCACGCGCGAGTGCGCGGTGGCGGAGAAACCCAGGCCGCCATACTCCTTCGGGATGATCATGCCGAAGAACTTGTGCTTCTTGAGGTAGTCCCAGGTTTCCGGCGGCAGGTCGGCGCGGACGTGGGTGATCTCCCAGTCGTTCGTCATGCGGCAGACCTCCTCGACCGGTCCGTCGAGAAACGCCTGCTCGGCCGGCGTCAGCACCGGCTTGGGCTGCGCCAGCAGCTGCTTCCAGCGCGGCATGCCCGAGAACAACTCGCCTTCGAACCCGACCGTGCCCGCTTCCAGCGCGGTCTTCTCGGTGTCGGAGAGCTGCGGCAGCATGCGCGTGTAGATCTGCAGCAGCGGTGCGGTCAGCTTGTTGCGGCGCAGCTCCGGATGCAGCGGCGGCACCGCGACCAGCGCCAGCAGCAGGCCGGCCACGATGGTTGCGACGACGCTGGCCTTGAGCAGCAGCGCGGCCACCAGCAGCGCGACACTGAGTCCGGCCCAGGTACGCAGCGAGAGTCGGTGGTAGGCAGCGAACGCACCGGCGAGCAGCAGGGCGAGGAAGGGCAGCAGGTACATCATGGGACAGCTCCGGAGCTGAGCGCGCCGCGGACCGTCGGCGCCGTGAGGAAGTCCAGTATCGCGCCGGTGAACGCATCATTGCGATCGCCGGCGACCATGTGGGTGGCGTCCGCGATGCGGACGTGCGAGGCCTGCGGCACCAGCGCCAGGAATTCGTCGACGGTCGCGTCCGACACCAGGTCGCTGAGCCCGCCGCTGATCAACAAGGTGGGAATACGCACGCGGCGCGCAGCGGCCAGCACGCCAAGCGGTACGCCCACGATCACCGCAAACAAGATGGCCAGGAAAGCCAGCTCAGCGCTTAGTGGAAGGGCGTTGAGGATCGAGGGCAGCACCGGCTGGCCGGTTCGCAGCGAGTACCCCATGTCGCCATGCAGAATGCGCAGCGCCCATCTCCCGTACTGCTCGTAAATCGGCCCCGAAAGGCCGAAGATTCGCTTCAGCTCCTCCATCTGCTCGGGTGTCGGCGAGACCTGGGTCCCCAAGTATAGCTCGATGGCATTGCCGGGGATCAAGTGGACCAGCAGGAATGAGGCGATGGACATGCCCACCACGACCGGAAGCAACTGACCCAGCCTGCCGAAGACATAGCGGGTCAATCCCATGGTTGATCGATTGGAGTGATGGGTGCCGGCACGCCAGGGCTACGACAGCCAGGCGTCGCGCAAGTAATTGAACAGCCCCGTGGGTGGGAGCCGCATGTCCTCTACGGCCTTCGTGGCCCCCAGGGTCATATAGGGCGTATACAGCATGACGGCAGGGGACAGTTTAGCGATGAGCTGCTGCAGCTGGGTGTAGATCTTCTTGCGGTCCTCTGGTGTGGCGGCGGCCCGCCCGCGGTCGAGCAGGGCATCGACCTCGGCGCGGGCGCGCTGGTGCAGCGCCTCTCCGACATGGCCACCCCGGTCAAGGGGCGGGCCGAGATCGCCCAGGTGGCGGCCATCTCCGCCGCCGATCAGGAGATCGGCGACCTGATCGCCGAGGTGATGGAGAAGGTCGGCAAGGACGGCGTCATCACCGTCGAGGAGAGCAAGGGCCTCGAGTTCGAGACCGAGTACACCGAGGGGATGCAGATCGACCGCGGCTACCTCTCGCCGTACTTCGTCACCAACCCGGAGCGGATGGAGGCCGAGCTCGACGACCCGTTCATCCTGATCACCGACAAGAAGATCTCCTCGATCCAGGACATCCTGCCGGTGCTGGAGAAGGTCGCGGCCGCCCGCGCCCCCCTCATGATCATCGCCGAAGATGTCGACGGCGAGGCGCTGGCGACGCTGGTCGTCAACAAACTGCGCGGCACTCTGAATGTGCTGGCGGCCAAGGCTCCGGGCTTCGGCGACCGACGCAAGGAGATGCTGCGCGACATCGCGGCCCTCACTGGCGGCCAGGTGATCTCCGAGGAGGTCGGCCGCCGGCTCGACAGCGCGACGCTGGAGGACCTGGGCCGGGCGCGCCGCGTCGTCTCGACCAAGGACGACACCACCTTCATCGAAGGGGCCGGCGACCCGGACGCGATCAAGGGACGGGTCGAGCAGATCCGGACGCAGATCGAGACGACGACGTCCGACTTCGACCGCGAGAAGCTGCAGGAGCGCCTCGCCAAGCTGGCCGGCGGCGTGGCGGTGATCAAGGTCGGCGCGGCGACCGAGACCGAGCTGAAGGAGAAGAAGCACCGCGTCGAGGACGCGCTCAGCGCGACCCGCGCCGCGGTGGAAGAGGGCATCGTCCCCGGCGGCGGCGTGGCCCTCATCAACGCGCTGGACGCGCTCGATGGCGTCAAGGCCGAGGGCGACATCCAGACCGGCGTCAACATCTTCCGCCGCGCGCTGGAAGAGCCGATGCGCGGGATCGCAGGCAACGCCGGCAAGGACGGCGCGGTCGTGATCGAGATGGTGCGCCAGGCGCAGAAGGAGAAGAAGAACGACAACGTCGGCTACGACGTGATCGCCGATGCTTACGTCGACATGGTGGAGGCGGGCATCGTGGATCCGGCGAAGGTGACGCGCTCGGCGGTGGAGAACGCGGCGAGCATCGCCGGCATGATCCTGACCACCGAGGCCCTCATCACCGACAAGCCGGAGGAGAAGTCGGCCGCTCCGGCGATGCCGGGCGGGATGGACTACTAGTCCGCCAAACTCCACGGCAATAAGGCGCGGGCGACCGATTGGCCGCCCGCGTTTCTATTCCCGCTCTTCGTCCCAAGGACGCACGCAAGAGGCGCTGCCGGGTAGCCTCGGCCGGGCATGCAAAGGCTGCCAAGGCTCCGGGCGCCGCCACAGTTGGCAACCTTGGCAACCTTTCTCTGCGTCGAGATAGCAACCAGAACTACGTTTCCTGTCATTCAGTTCCTGCGGGCCCGCAGGTCATCTCTGGCAGCTCGCGGTTGCAGCCAAGCAACGGTGACCCGGTTGCATCCCGCTGGGTGGCGATCCAGTTGTCGCCGTCCGGCTCGAGGGTGAGGAAGCCGAACGAGGAGAGGGTTTCGGCGTCTTCAACGGTCGAATCGCCGAGCTGGCCGGCGGTGGGGCTGGCGGTGGGGATATCGTCCAGGGCCGTTCCGGCGTTGCCGGAAATGAGCTGCGGCGGGCGGTTGGACGTCGCCTCGAAGGCGATCGCTTCGGCGAGGTGGATGTGGCCGGAGAGGATGAGGGCGTAGGCGCCGGGGATCGTGCCGCCGGTGGCGCCCTGGTAGCTGGCGTTTTCGACCTCGAACTCGCCGCGTTGCCCTTCGAGGATGCCGTGGACGGGGCGGTGGGTGACCAGCCACGAACCGGCGGGGGCGAGCTCGGCCAGGAGCTCGAACTGGCGTTTGTACTGCGCGTTTTCCTCAGCCGTCGTGGTCTGGTCCCCGGCTTCCGCGGAGTCGATGACGCCGAGAGAGAGGCCGTCCAGCGTCGCAACGTATGGCTCCGTGAAGTGCTGGCATTGGGCCTGGAAGGGGCGGGGGTCGAGGTAGCGGAACCAGCCTTCGGGGTTGCGGCCGCAGACCTCGTGGTTGCCGCGCATGAAGACCCAGGGGGCGACGCCGAGGAGCGACGAGGCGGGGGAGAAGAAGTCGGCATTCCAGGTTTCCCAGTTGTCGCCGTGGGGACTGCCGGCGCAGCCAGGTTCGGAGGGCGGGCACGGGCTTTCCCGATAGAGGTAATCGCCGACGTGGATGATGATGTCGGGCTCCCAGGCGACCACGGACGCGGCGACCTGGGCGAACGGCCACGCCCGGGTGTCGTTGCAGGCTTGGTACGTTCCGTGTCCCTCCCAATCGTTGAGGCGGCAGCCGGTGTCTCCGATGACGGCGATGCGGGTAAAGGGCGCGTCGGGGATCGGCAGAGATTGGCCCGTTATCGCCACCTCAGTGACGCCAAAAGGAACGGTCGCTTCACACGCTACGACCGGGAAGGCGTCGCTTGGAGCGGTGCGCGGCGCCATGGCTGTCTCGCGGCCATCGACCGTGATCGGCGGGCAGTCGCCAGTGACGATGACGCGGGCGAACAGGCGACCGTCGGGACCAAACTCCAGCCAGGCTGGTGGAAGAGGTTGGTCGGTGGAGGACGCGGCTGGAGTCGCTGCCGGTGTAGCGGTCTGGGCGATGACCCCTCGGATCGATCCGAGCGCCAAGAGGAGGGCGAGCGTTGCGGGGAGGAGGCTCCACGGCGTTGCAGAGCGGCGAGCCGGCGACGACATGCCCATGAACTCCTCCTGATGTGGAATGTCCTCGGAGCCTTGAAGACGGCTCGCGGCATTGGGTCGTTGGTCGAGCCCGCTGCCGGACGTCAGTCCGATTCGTCGGTTGCTTCGTTCCTGGCCTCGCCAAACATCGGGGTCAGGATTCGAGGATAAACCCGGCGGCCGAACTGCTCGATGATGATGGCTTGCGTGGGGCAGGCGCGGGCGCCGGCGAAGAGTTGCTCGACGGTCGCCTCGTTGGCGTTCTCGATGACGGCGACGCCGGTCTCCTCGTCGACGACGTAGATGCCCGGTGCGGCGGTGGTGCATTTGGCGTTGGCGATGCAACGGTTGGGGTCGATGTAGACCCGAGTCGACCCTTTGGTGATGTCCATGGCCACGAGAAACTCCCCCACATTCGGGTGGCGGCGAGGCGCCGAGTCGCATCTGCTTCGTGGTGCGGACGGCGGGATTCGAACCCGCACGGGGGTTGCCCCCCAGCGGTTTTTAAGACCGCGGCGTCTGCCATTCCGCCACGCCCGCGCTCGGTGGAGCGGCTGTTGAGAGGATACTCGCTGCCGCCGCCAGACACACAAAAAACACCCGGGGTTTGCCCGGGTGCTGCTGGAGCGGAAGACGGGATTCGAACCCGCGACCTTCTCCTTGGCAAGGAGATGCTCTACCACTGAGCCACTTCCGCGTCGCGTCAACCCAAGTATGATAGTTAGGCCGCCGGCCGCCGTCAAGGAAATCGCGTGGGCGCTGGCGGCGGGCCGAGCACACGTCCAAGGAGATTCGCATGTCGTCGATCCTGCCCGGAACGCTCGTCAGCAAGGAGTGGCTGGCCGAGCACCTGGAAGCGCCTGGTCTCCGCGTCGTTGATATCCGGGGGTACGTCAAGACGGAGGATCTGGGGAACGGGCAGCAGCGGGCTGAGTACATCGGCGCGAGGGATGAGTACGAGAATGAGCACATCCCCGGTTCAGTCTTCGTAGACTGGACGACGGACATCACCGACCCGGACGACCCGATCAAGGCGCAGCTCGCACCGGCGCCGCGCTTCGGCGAGGCGATGAGCGAGCGCGGCATCGGCAACGATACGGATGTGGTGGTCGTGGATCACACGGGCGGGCACTTTGCGACGCGGCTGTGGTGGGCGCTGAAGCACTACGGGCATGACCGGGTGGCGGTGCTCGATGGCGGATTCCACGGCTGGAAGACGGCGGGGCTGCCGCGGACGAACGCGGAGTCGGTCGTGCCGAGGGAGCAATTCGTGCCGAGGGCGAGGCCCAGCCTCCGACTCGATGCCGACGGGGTACAGAGCAGGATCCACGACGAGCGGCATCTGATCGTCGACGCGCGCGATCCGGGACAGTACACCGGGGAGGTGCGTCGGGGTTGGCGGGGCGGGCACGTGCCGTCGGCGGTGAACATTCCGGCGAAAGCGCTGGTCAACGACGACGGGACGTGGAAGAGCGATAAAGAACTCGCGGCGATCTTGCGGGCCGGCGGCGTGCGGGACGACGTCGAGGTGACGGCCTACTGCAATGGCGGGGTGACGGCCACCGGGATCCTGTTTGCGCTCGACCGGATTGGGCACGCGGCGTGGGCGAATTACGATGGCTCGTGGAATGAGTGGGGTGAGCGCGACGAATTGCCGGTGTCAACGGGGTCTACGCCGTAGCGTTGGTGCCAAGGGGCAGACTCGAACTGCCGACCGCACGATTTTCAGTCGTGAGCTCTACCAACTGAGCTACCTTGGCGCGGCGTGCCGCCCTGGCTGGTGGGCGATAGAGGGCTCGAACCTCTGACATCCACGGTGTAAACGTGGCGCTCTTCCAGCTGAGCTAATCGCCCTTGGCTGGCGCGAAACGGTGCCCAGGAAAGGATTTGAACCTTCACGCCCTAATCGGGCACTAGCCCCTCAAGCTAGCGCGTCTGCCAGTTCCGCCACCTGGGCCAGCCACGATACGGCACCGACGGAGTATAGGGATTTCGGGCAGCTACCGTCAACTGAATCCGCGTCGGTCTTGCGCCATGAATGAGGTTCACGTGCCTCGAGGCGCGGCATCGCCGGCTCGCGCCCGGAACGGCGTATGCTTTATGCCTCAACACCGAGTTGGGCGGCTCCTGCGACGGGATACGCCTATGCACCAGAGAAAGGCAGCGGCGGGATGGCGAACGGCCGAAGCGGCAGGGCGAGACCGAAGGTCAGCGTGGTCGGCGCAGGAATGGTCGGCGGGGCGGTCGCGCAGTACCTGGCCCTGAGGGACTACGCCGACATCGTGTTGGTCGACATCGTCGAGGGGATGCCGCAGGGCAAGGCGCTCGATCTGGCCGAGTCGGCGCCGGTGCTTGGGTACGACAGCGCGCTGACGGGCACGAACGGGTACGAGGAGACCGCCGGCTCGGACATCGTGGTCATCACCTCCGGCATCGCGCGGAAGCCAGGGATGAGCCGCGACGACTTGCTGCGCACCAACATGGGCATCGTGCGAGATGTTACCGAGAAGGCCGTGCACCAGTCGCCCGACGCCATCCTCATCGTCGTCTCCAACCCGCTCGACGCCATGTGCCATGTCGCGTTCGGCGCCGCGGGGTTCCCCAGGGAGAGGGTGATCGGCATGGCGGGGGTGCTCGATTCGGCGCGGTTCCGCACCTTCATCGCGGAGGCGACCGACGTCTCGGTCGAGGACGTCAGCGCCATGGTGCTCGGAGGGCACGGCGACACGATGGTGCCGATCTCGCGCTACTCCACCGTGGCCGGCGTGCCCATCACCCAGATTCTCGAGCCGGAGCAGGTCAAGGCGCTCGAAGAGCGGACGGCCAACGGCGGCGCGGAGATCGTGTCGCTGCTCAAGACCGGCAGCGCCTACCAGGCGCCCGGCGCGTCGGTGGTGGAAATGATCGACTCGATCCTCCTCGATAAGCGCCGGATTCTCCCGTGCAGCGTGCTCCTGCAAGGTGAGTACGGGATTGACGGCCTCTTCGTCGGCGTGCCGGTGAAGCTGGGCGAGGGGGGCGTGCGACAGATCATCGAGCTCTCATTGCTGCCCGAAGAGGCGGCGGCCTTGCAAAAGTCGGCCGGAGCCGTGCGTGACCTGGTCGAGGCCATGGAGCGGCTGGCGGCCGAGGCGCCCACGGGCTAGGAAAGACCCGAGAGGGAGCGGCCCCGCGTGCCCGAACCGACCACTCCGCTGATCGAGCGACCCTGGGAAGATGTCGCGCGCATGCTCGATGTCGATGCCGCGCTGGAGATGGTGCTCTCTGCATTCTCGCCGCTACCCCCGGAAAAGGTTCCGCTGCTCGAAGCCGGGGGGCGGGTGCTTGCGGCAGATGTCGTTGCGCACGACAACGTACCACCGTTCCGCAACTCTGCTATGGACGGGTTCGCGGTTTGCGTCCAGGACATTGTGGGCGCGACTTGGCGCGCGCCCGTGGAGTTGCCGGTCGCGGCCGACGTGGCGGCGGGTCAGCGGCGTGTACCGGCGCTCGAGCCGCGAACAGCGATCCGGATCATGACTGGAGCGCCGCTGCCAGACGGCGCCGACGCCGTGGTGCGTTTCGAGGAGACGAACGCGCTTGCTCCGGCCGTGGATGGCGCGAGGGGCAGCGTGCTCATCTTCCGCGCCGCGGCGCCGCTGGACAACGTGCGGGAGGCGGGCGAGGACATCGCCCGCGGCACGGTCGTCGCTCGCCAGGGGGAGGCGCTCACGGCGGCACGATTGGGGCTGATCGCATCCGTTGGCCAGGATCTGGTTCCCGTACACCGGCGTCCGATCGTCGGCATCCTTTCCACCGGGAATGAGGTCGTTCCGCCGGGGGCCGCCCTGGCTCCGGGCATGATCCGGGACAGCAACGCCATCGTGCTCGCCACGATGGCCAAGACGTGGGGCGCCGAGGTTCGGCTGCTTGGCATTGCGCGAGACACGGTCGACGACCTGACGGGCAAACTCGACGCGGCGCGCGACGTCGATTTGATCGTCACGTCGGGCGGCGTCTCGCTGGGGGACTTCGACTTCGTCAAGGACGTGCTGCGCGCCGACGGCGAGGTCACGATCTGGCAGGTACGGATGAAACCGGGCAAGCCGCTGGCGTTCGGGCGCATCGGCGGCACGCCGCTGCTCGGGGTCCCGGGCAATCCGGTGGCGGCCGCCGTCAGCTTTCTTCTATTTGGGAGACCGGCCATCGCGAGGATGCTCGGGAATCAATCTCCACCATCGCGAACCATCGAGGTGGAATGCGGCGACGATCTCGACAACCGAGGGCAGCGCCGGCACTACGTGCGGGTGCGCCTCGAGCCCGCGGACGACGGGCGGCTCGTGGCCAGGGTCGCTGCCGAGCAGGGCGCGGGGGTTCTGAGCTCTCTGGCCGCTGCCGATGCGCTGCTGATCGTTCCCGAGGAGCTGGAGCGGGTAGCGGCCGGGATGCGGCTGCGCGCCGTGCCGCTCGAATGGTGATGACCGTGGAAACCACTAGACTGTCAAAGCAGTTATTCCTTCGCCTGACTCGTTGGGCGCACATTCTGGAGCGGAGGTAACGCGGTGCAAAGCTTGGGCGCGCTGAACTCGATGCGCAGCATGATGGATGTCCTGCGCGAAGTGAGCCTCGATGAGCTGCGTGAACAGGCGGAGCTGGCGCCCCGGCTGTTGGTGGTCGGGCCGTCCCCGGACGCCGCGGGACGCCTGGCGGAGGCGGTCGTCGGACCGGACGGTCAGTTCGCGGCGGTCGTGCGCACGGTTGACGATTCGCTCGACGCGCCGGGACGGATCGACGCGGCGATCGTCTGGGATCCGGGGCGGAGGGGCGCGGGGTCCCGAGTCGCGGAGGCGGTGCGGTTCGAGTCGCCGGCGCCGCCGATCGTGCGCTTCGAGGGGGTTGGTCCCGACGATCGAGACGCCATCGATCACTTGCGGATGGAGATTCTGAAGCGCAACCCGGATCGCGCTCCCGCCTTCGGGCGTGCTCTCCCCGCTTTCCGCCCGGTCGCGGCCAAGCAAATCATCGATGAGACGGCGATGGCCAACGCGCAGTTCTCGCTCGTGTCGAACATTCCGACGCTGATGCCCGTCATCGGCAATATCGCGGCGGCTGGGGCCGATTTCATCGTCCTGACCAAGAACCAGGTGATGATGCTCTACAAGCTGGCCGCGGCGTTCAACCGGGATCTCCACGACCAACGAGGCATTCTGCAAGAGGTGCTCCCGGTCGTCGGCGCCGGGCTGGTCTGGCGGACCGTGGCGCGGCAGGCGACGACCTGGCTGCCGTTCGCGGCGGGGACAATCCCCAAACTGGTAATTGCCTACGTGGGGACGATGGCCGTCGGGCGCGGTGCGGAGTTCTACTACCGCACCGGGATGAAGCCGAGCCGCTCGCAAATGGAGCAATTCATCCAGCAGGCGACGCAGATGCTGCGGCGGCTCGATCTGCCGGTGGTGCGGAATCTGGTGAAGGAGCGGAATGGAGGGAGCGGCCGCACGGGCTCCATCGACGTGACCATTCTCGATGAATCCGGATCGACGCGGGAGGACGGCTCGGGGCGACGTGAGTACTCGTCGGCGTCTCGTTCCCTCCATCTTCGACTGCATGCGGCGTCGGCAATCACGCGGCCGAGTTCACGTATTCGTGGCCCAGCCGAGCGATCGGTCCACGGCGCGCTGCCAGGTCGAATAGCGCGCGTCTCGCTCGCTTGCGGTGATCCGAGGGTCGAACACGCGGTCGACCTGCCAGAGCCGGCTCAGCTCGGACTCGCTTTGCCAAACGCCGCTGCCGAGGCCCGCAAGGAAGGCTGCGCCGATCGCGGTTGTCTCGACGATCGTTGGCCGCACCACCGGCACGCCGAGAACGTCGGACTGAATTTGCAGCAGAAGATCGTTGCGGGCGGCGCCGCCGTCGACGCGAAGCGCGGTCAGCGCCAGCCCGGAGTCGGCGGTCATGGCGTCGGTGACGTCGCGCGTCTGAAAGGCGATCGCCTCCAGCGTGGCGCGGGCGATGTGGGCGGCCGTCGTGCCGCGAGTGAGCCCGAGTATCATGCCGCGGGCGGCGGGGTCCCAGTGCGGGGCGCCGAGACCGGTGAGCGCCGGCACGACGACGACGCCATCCGAGTCGGAGACAGAGGCGGCGAGGGGCTCGACGTCTTCGGATGAGGCGATGATGCCCAGCCCGTCGCGCAGCCAGCCGACGGCCGCGCCGCTGACGAACACGGCGCCCTCAAGGGCGTAGTCGGTGAGCTCGCCGATCCGCCAGGCGACCGTATTGAGAAGGCGGTGCGCAGAAGGACGCGGCGCATCTCCGGTGTTCATGAGCAAGAACGAGCCGGTGCCGTAGGTGTTCTTGGCGTCGCCAGGGGCGAAACATGCCTGGCCGAACAGGGCGGCCTGCTGGTCGCCAGCGATGCCGGTGATCGGGACGTCTGCTCCAAGCAGGCCGCCCGTGCTGGTCCCCGCGAGTCCCGAGCTATCCACGACCCGCGGCAGCATCTGGGGCGGAATCGATAGGTCGCTCAGCAGATCGGGCGACCACGCCAGGGTGTTGATGTCAAAGAGCATCGTGCGCGAGGCGTTGGAGACATCGGTGGCGTGGACCGCGCCTGCGGTGAGGTTCCAGAGCAGCCAGGAATCGACGGTCCCTGCCAAGAGCTTTCCCCCCTCTGCGCGACGGCGGAACTCTGG
Organism: uncultured Chloroflexota bacterium; assembly: GCA_937870845.1. Lineage (GTDB taxonomy): Bacteria > Chloroflexota > Chloroflexia > Thermomicrobiales > UBA6265 > JACCXM01. The sequence goes on along the minus strand of CALMZR010000178.1, from coordinate 1,210 downwards.
ATCCTCTGCGAGCAGCCACGCCAGCTTGGACGCGGTGAAGTAGGCGTCCGGGACAAGGCCGGTGCGTTCTTGATAGGACGCGCCCATGCCGCGTTCCACGATCTCGTCGATCACCGGCTGGCTTTGGCGGCTCTGCCATACGATCGCGGGAGCGGCAGGTTCGCCGGAGGCCCGGTCCCAGACGATCAACGTCTCTCGCTGGTTGGCGATGCCGATGGCGGCGATGTCCGAGCCGGCGAGACCCGCTCTTGCCATGGCGTCACGGGCGGTGGCCAGTGTCGTCGTCCAGATCTCGGCCGCATCCTGGTTCACCCAGCCGGGGCGAGGGAAGATTTGGGTCGTCTCCTGCTGGGACGTCGAGACGATGCTGCCGCGACGATCGAAGACGATGGCGCGGCTCGAGGTCGTCCCTTGGTCCAGGGAGAGGATGTAGCTCGGTTCGCTCATTGCGTTGGCGTAGGCTCCTCGTCACAACGAAGTTTCGGCGATGCGCTGACTATACTGGGCCGTCTGGCCGAACGGCCTCCGTGGAGGAAGGGTGAGCGACATTGCGCGGGTCGTGCTGATCGGGTTCAGCGGGACCGGAAAATCGACGACAGCCCGGTTGCTGGCCGAGCGGCTCGGCTGGTCGTGGGTCGACACCGACGACGAGATCGAGGGCCACTGGGGGACTAGCATCCCCGCCATCTTCCGCGACTACGGGGAGCCGGCGTTTCGGGCCAGCGAGCGCGAAGCGCTTGTTCGCGCCTTGCGGCGGGATGGGGTGGTCATCGCCTCGGGCGGCGGCGCGGTGGTGGCCGACGATGCCTGGGGAGCGGACGCGCTCGGCAGTTCGGGCACGCTCGTCATCGCGCTCGACGCACATCCGGAAACGATGTTGGGCCGACTGCGACTTCAGGCCGAGGCCGAGGGAGACGCAGTCGAGCGACCGATGTTGGCCGGCGACGATCCATTGGGACGCATCCGCAATCTCAAGGAGACCCGAGAAGCCGCCTATGGCAGGGCAGCCCTGACCGTCTCATCGGACGGATTTTCAGCCGACGAGCTGGCCGACGAGGTAGCGGCGGTTGTGCGGGCCGCCTCCGGCGATGGATTCTCGCTGCGCCTGGATGCCCTCTCGGCCAGTTCCGATATCCTGATCGGACCCGGGATCGTGTCGCGCATCGGGGGCGAGGCGCGCAATCGATGGCCGAAGGCGCGGCGGGCGTGG
>CALMZR010000177.1 GCA_937870845.1 uncultured Chloroflexota bacterium | reverse complement strand
ATGCAGGGCGAGATGACGATCGCGATGACGCTCGCCGACGCCGAGGACGGCACGGAGATCGTCGCCGTGCACGACGGGCTTCCACCCGGCATCGCCGCCGCAGACAATGAGGCCGGGTGGCGGGACTCGCTCGGAAAGCTGGCGGCGCTCGTGGAAGCAGGCTAGGGATTGTGCCCTCCCGACGCCGACCTTGCCTCGAGGTCGTCAGCGGCGCGTAAAGCGAGCCATGACCGTCGCGTTGCGCCCGCTCGACCGGGACAACCGCTGGCCCGTCGTCGAGCTGTCGCCGCGCCGTGGCGCCCGAGATCGTCGCCAACCGGGACCTCTGGCGGGAGAGCCCACCGCCTCTGAAAAGAGTCCATCCGTTATAAGGAAACGGAACACCGCATCGTCCGACCGCGTGAGGAGGAAATAGTGGCAACGCCGCGGCCGATCGCGCTGGACACGCATCCCAAGGACGACGGCCTGTTTGGCCCAGACAGCATCACCTGGCGCGCCTACGCCAGCCCGGCCAGCTCCGTCGGCGTCGCGGCCGCGGTGCTGATGCAGATGATCCATCCCAAGGTCGTGCGCATGATCGACCAGGCCTCCAGCGTGCGCGAGGACCCAGCCAAGCGCGCGGCGGGCACGGCGCAATATGGCATCACCATCACCTACGGCGATACCGAAACGGCCGAGCGCGCCGGCGAGGTGCTACGCACCATCCATAGCCACAAGCGCGCCATCGACCCCATCAGCGGCGAGACCTATACCCCGGACGAGCCCGATTTGCTGCTGTGGGTGCATGCCACCCTGGTCTGGGCGGTGCTGGCCGCCTGCGACCGGTGGGGGCCGCGGTTCACCCCGGCCGAGCGCGACCGCTTCGTCGACGAGCAGCGCGCCTCGGCGCGGCTGGTCGGGCTCGACCCGGAGGCCGCGCCGCGCTCTGTGTCCGAGTTGGATGCCTACATGGACGGGATGCAGCCGCACCTCGGCTACGTCACCGCCACCCGCTTCATGCGCGAGATGATGGTCCCGCCGAAGCTGCCCTTCACCCCGGCCGGGCTGGTGCAACTGACCATGACCCGCGCCGCGGTCGATCTGCTGCCGCCGGCCATCCAGGATCTGTACGGCTTCCGCTGGTCGGGGCTGAACCATGCGTTGGTCCGCCTCGGCTCGGCCCTCATCATGGCAGGCGCCGGGCGCAACGTCTCCTACGACAAACTCGTCGCCGAGCTGCGCGCCCAGACCGACGAGCACGCCTTCGGCCGCGCGGCGAAGACGCTGCGCGCCACGCGGAAGGATGGCTGAAGCGGCGCGGCTCGTGTGACACGTTGCACGTGAACGGAGTCGGGCGTCTCGGCGCTCTGAACTCGTGGCTCCGCTGAGCCGAGATGCCCGGCCTGCTGGCTCAGCATGGCGCCGGCCGGGTTGTGCCGCACGACGGCTCGATAGAGCGCCCTTCGCGTGCGTCGATCCCGGTCAGGGAGTCCTCTGAGACACGCCGGGCGTGCGCCGCGCGTTCCAGCAGCAAACACGAGACCGAACCCCGCCCGTCCAGGAGCCGATCCATGCGTCACGCGCTCTCGATCGCCGTCGCCGTTCTGCTGCTCGCGGCAGGGATCTCGGCGGCGCGGGTAACCGCCCAGGAGACATCGCTGCGCGACCTCCTCCCGGCCGCGGCCGACATCGGCCCAGACTTCATGGTTATCGACGACCGGCCGAGATCGCTCGGCGAGCAGGCGGCGATGTTCGGCAATCCGGACGACGCCGCCCGCCGGCTGGCGGAGTGGGGCTGGCAGGAGAACGCCTTCGTCGTCTTCCAGGCGACGACGCCGACCGCCGCCGGCGCGCCCGTCGCTACCGTCGACATCAGCCTGACCCGCTTCGCCTCGCCCGCGGCGGCCGCCGCCGCGCTGGCCTACTTTCTGGACGACCGCACCGCCGTCCTCGGCCAACGGGAAGCGCACAGCCTGAGTCAGTGGACCGGCGGCGACGAGCTGCGCACGATCGCCGGCCCGGTCCCCAACGGCGACGACACGACCGTTTACGCCCGCTCCGGCCCGCTCCTGCTGCGCGTCAGCGCCACCGCCGCCCCCGGCCGAACCGCCCCAGCCCCCGACGCCATCGCGCGCGCGATCGTCGAGCGCTTCACCGGCCAATCCGCGCCGGTCGGCGTCGGGGTGAGACAACCCGTCGCGGAGACCGGCTTTCCGTCGCTGGCGGCGTTTGAGACGTTGCCGCTGGACAATGCCGCCTGCTTCCGCGTCGCGGGCGAAGGCGAGCTGGACCCGACGGTCGTCGCCCAGCGTCTGGCCACGGGGCCCGATGGCGCGGGCGCGCTGGACGAGCTCGGCTGGTCCGGCGGCGTCTACCGGCAGTTCGCCTGCGACGCGGAGCCCGGCCGCGCCGGGTGGATCGACCTGAGCGTGCACCGCTTCCCCGACGCCGCCGCCGCCGCCGAGGCGGTCACGATGTTCGCCGAGACCCGCGCCGCCGGCACGAATCTGCACCCGGCCCCGCCGACGGCCCTCGGCGACGGCGACGCCGCCCTCGCCGGCCCCGCCGTCAACGGCACGGAGTACACCCGCTACGTCAGCCGCGGCCCGCTCCTCTTCGCCGTCACCGGGGTCGCCCCGGACGGCGATCCGCGGGCAGACGTGGAAGCGGTTGCCGCCGCCCTCGTCGTCTTGCCGCTGGAGGAGTCGGCGCCGCTGACCGCCGCCCTCACCTCGACGCCCTACACCCTTGGCGAGCCCGCGCCCACCGTCGCGCCTCCGACCCCGACGCCCATCCCCCCGACGCCCGCGCCGCCTCCCACCGCGCAGCCGGCGCCCACGGCAACCACCCCGCCGCCGACGCGCATCCCGACGGCGACGCCCCTCCCGACGGCGCCCCCGCCGACGGCGCCCCCGGCCCCGACGGAACCGCCTGCCCTCATCCAGGTCACCGTGCCGCCGCAACCGGCCGCCACGACCGGGCCGGCGCCGACCGCCACGCCGCGGGTGATTCACCTGCCGACGCCGGAGGGAGGGTGATGGGTGTCGGGTGTCGGGTGTCGGTCTCTGTTCCCGTCACCCGGCGCCCGGGACCAACGCGATGAACTCCGGGAAGTCCGCCAGCCCGTCGATGAACGGCGCGGCGTCCGGCGCCCCCGTCTCGGCGGCGAAGCGCAGGATCTGCTTTCCCTCGCGGCTGGCCACGTAGAGCTTGCCGTCCGCCCCGAACGCCATCCCCGCCGGGGCGTTCAGCCCCCCGGCCCCCGGCGCGACCAGCGTCGTCGCCTGGCCCGACTCGACGTCAATGGCGAGGATGGCATTCCGCTCCCGGCTGCCGACGAGCAGCGCCCCGTCGCTCGGGCGAAACACCGCGTGGACCGGTTTGGTCAGGTCGTCGTGACGGTACTCGCGGCGGAAGGCGCCGCTGCCGCCGTGGTAGCGCTTGACGCTGTCGGCGTCGCGGTCCACCACGTACAGGTCGCCGTCCGCCCCGAACAGCGCCCGGCGCACGGTGCGCACCCCGGTCGGGTCGTGCTGGTGCGACGGCACGAACGTGCCCGGCGGCAGGTGCTTCGGGTCCGCGTCCCGCAGCGCCGCCGGAGCCGGCATCGGCGCCCCCGGCTCCCCCGCCTTCGCCTCCGGCCCGAAGTAGCGCCCCACCACGTTCGTATCCTGGCTGGGGATGTAGACGTGCCCATCGCCCCCGAAAGCGACGTCGAAGGGATGGGAGAGTCCCGGGTTCGTCTTGTGTTGCGCGACGAAAACCTCCTTGAAGGCGTGCTTTCCCTCGGCATTCGGCGAGCCGGCGAACCGCAGCACCTGCGAGGCGTCAACGTAGGCGTTCGCAACATAGAGATCGCCGTCCGGCCCGAACGCGAACCCCCGCAGCTCGCGCAGCGCCACCCCATCCGGCAACGAATGCGCATCGAGCGCCTTGCCCAGCGCCTTGCCGTCCAGGTCGAAGACGTGGATGTTGTTCCACTCGTGCGGATCGTCCCCGCCGTGGAAGGTGATGTACCAGCGCCCCACTCGAGCTCCTCGCCGTAGTACCGGCCTCTGGCAGTGCGCCGTCCCACCGCCCGAGAGACGTAGTGTATGGGCCGATCGTGGAGATGCGTCCAATCGGCGACGCTGGCACGAGGCGCCCGGACCACGTACGCCGGGCCACCGCCGCGAACGCACGAAGGGTACATCTCCCCGTCACGGGCAAATCCCGATGCAGATGTTCTGCCCCGGCGGACATGGCCCGCAATCGATCGCGACGCGGAGTCCCGGCCGGCCAAGCGCCAGCGTGCAATCCTCGTCGTCGGCGCAATCGGCGCAGGACACCACGGTCTCGGTCACGCACGCCGTCGTGTTCTCCACCGCCGTCACGCGGATGCCGCACCCGCAATTCAGTGCGGGGTTTTGATTGCAGGGCTCGGTCCCCGTCGTGCATGCCCCACAGACGCCGCCAGCGCACACCTGCCCCGGCGCGCAGCCGCCGCCGCCGCACACCTGGCCCACGCAATCGCAAAATGTCGTCGCCGCGGGAACACATTGTTGATTCCGCGGGCAGCACGTCTTTCCGGAGCACGGGCCGAAGCAGCACTCGCCCTCTGTGCAGCCGCGCTTGACGACCCCGAGGTTCCTTGGCAGAACACCGACCCGACAGGGCACGACACGCACCTCCCGCGGTCACACCCCTCCCCCGCCTTGCAGCATCGCTTGCCGCATCTGGACTTCGGCGACTTGCGCCTGATCTTCTTTTTCGTCTTCCTCGCTTCGGTTCCAAGCCCAGTGGCGCCGAATGCCGTCAGCCCAACCCCAGCCAGACGCCCCAACGTTGCCCGGCGAGACATGAGCCGATCGACGAGCCGCGTGATCCGATCGAACGCTTCACGATCCACGACTCCCCTCCCCGCCAATGGGGCTGGCTCCTCGATCGCTGGTGAGCGCGTCGCCCCTGCAAGGCACAACGTAGCCGCGGCCTGGCTACGTCGCCTGGGGAAAATTCCGCAATTCTGGGTCAGGGACCGACGCTCTGCTTCGAACCGTGATGCACAACCGGACGAGCCGTCACGGCGCCGGCGAGCGCCCATCGCTTCAGCGATCGCCCGATCGCGTCTCGATCAGCACCCCCGCCACGATCCGTGAAGCGCCGTCCGCCGAGGCCAGCGCCACATCCACCGCCGCCAGCACGTCCGCCAGCTGCGGGTTCGGCAGCGTCCACGACCGCTCCCCGATCGTCAGCACCGCCTCGTTCTCCCCCTCGGGGTAGAGCACGATCGTCGCGCGCCCCGCGCCCCGCGGCTCCTCCACCGGCCGGCTGCACACCACCAGCAACGGCGCATAGACCGCGCGCGCCGAATCGAGCCCGTCGGACTCGGCCTGCACCACCCGCACGTCCGGGTATATCGCGGCCAGGGACGCCGCCAGCACTTCGCGATAGGCGATGGGATGGTTCGCCACCAGGATGGTCGGGCGCTCGCTCAACGCCTCCTCCGTTCTCCAGCGGGCCACCGTATGATTTTCATAATTCTATAGCGTCGGCTACGTTTGGGGAAGGAAGGCGCGCGACATCGCGAACGTACGGGCTCGTCGCGGCGCTACCGCCGATTGTACACCCTCCCTCCAGTTTACGATTTGACGAAGCCGCCCCCCAGACTTGACGCATCGCTCAACCGCGGATGCCCCCGCCACGCCTGCCGTTCCGGCGCCACGCGGCTGCCGTGTCATGCCGACGAAGGATGGTTTACGGAACGACCGGCCACGGAGCCTGCGACTCCTCGTTGCGCGGAACGACACGATCGTCGTCCGCTGCTCTGGTGAGCCCTGTAACGTTTCGACGATCGTCGGCACTGACCCAACGAGTTCATCACGATCGCAGACCGGGCTATGGCGACGATTCGCCGCCTCGGTCGAAGCGAGAAGACCGAGGGAACGATTCCTCGAAAGGAAGGCGCGCGATGGTCAAGGCACTCATCCTCATCGGCCGGCAGGAGGGCACGACCCCGGAAGCGTTCACGCGGCACTTCGACGACACGCATCGATCCCTGGTCGCCAACCTGCCCGGCTTGCGCCGCTTCGTCGTCAACCGCGTCCTGCCCGACCCCAACGGGCCGCCGCCCGCCTACGACCTCGTCGCCGAGGACTGGTTCGACGACCCCGCGGCCATGGCCGCCGCCTTCGCCTCCCCCGAGGGACAGGCGGTGCTCGCCGACGCCCCGAACTTCCTCGACCTGTCCCGGCTGCAGATCCTCGTCGTCGCCGAAGAAGAGGTTCCGGTTACGATGTAACCCGGCTCACGATCGGCGCGATCACGCGGCAGGTGCGCGGTGACAGCACACGACACACGGGAAACCGTTGCGGGCGGCCTCGACCGCGTCTACCTGGTGGAAACCCTCAGCCGTCTGGCGCGGGTTCCCACCGACGTCCCGCTCGGCTTCGATACCCTCATCGAGCCGGACGACCCGAAGCTCGTCCACTACGTCCAGGAGGTCGTCCGCCCCGAGCTGACCCGCCTCGGCTGCTACGACCTCCTCGACGTGCCCCGCAACAACCTCGTCGTCCAGCTCGGCTCCGGCGCGTCGGGCCGCGGCCTCCTGGTCCAGAGCTACACCCCCGCTCAGCACCACAACCTGATGGAGGACCCCTACTCCGGCAAGGTCGCCAACGCCCGCGCCCACGGCCGCGACGAGCCCGCCGTCTTTGGCCGCGGCGTCAGCCAGGCCAAGGCACACCAGGCGGTCATGCTCGCCGTGCTGAAACTGATCCGGGACCACGACATCGCCTTGCGCGGCACGCTCTATTGGACCGTCAACAACGAAGGCCGCAGCAGCCACGCCTGCTCCACCGCCATCGTCGCCGCCCTCGACCCCAAACCCGGCTTCGGCATCGTCCAGCACGGGACCGGCCTCGCCATCTCCCTCGGCAACCGCGGCCGCGTCGACGTCCTCGTCCACATCGAAGGCAGCGTCAGCCACTCCAGCCGGCCGGACGAGGGCCTCAGCGCCATCGACGGCGCCCACCAGGTCGTCGAGCGCCTGAAATCGCTCGCCTGGCCCGATCGCCACCCCCTTCTCGGCGGCCGCCACGCCATCCCCTACAAAATCCGCTACGCCCCTGAAGCGCCGCACACCCTGCCGTCCGACGCCTTCATCACCGTCGACCGCCGCATGATCCCCGGCGATGACCCCACGGCAGCCACAGAGGAAATCCGCGCCGCCATCGGCGACCTCTCCCCCTATCGCGTCACCGTCAGCGAAGGCGTCCACATGCTCCCCGCCCTCGTCGCCCCCGACGACCCCGGCGTGCGTGCCCTGCAAACCGCACACGCGGCCCATGCCGGCACGCCGCCCGAGACGCGCTACGGCCAGGGCACGTTCGACGCCGGCGGCCCCTGCGCTCTGGGCATCCCCACCGTCATGTACGGCGCCAGCGGCGGCGTGTGGCCGACCGGCGTCGACTTTGTCACGCTCTCCGACATCGAGACCGAAGCCCGCGTCCTCGCCCACCTCATCCTCACCGAGCTCACATAGGTGGCTGACCCTGTCCCACCACAAGCGCCGCCATACCCCACTCGTAGGGGCCGCTTGCTGCGCCTGTCGGCCGCGGGCCGACAACAAGCGATCGGAAACGCGACTGCTTCGTCTCCCGAGCATCACCTAAAGTGCTCCTATACGCCGACCATCCGCGGCCACCTCACGTGTGAGGCATCCCCCATGACCGCACGCCCTGTCACCTTCGGCCTCAGCCTCCCCAATCGCGCCCTCCTCTTTGGCGGCCCCATCACCTGGGACACCCTGCTCGCCGCCAGCGAGCGCGCCGAATCCTCCGGCGCCTTCGCCTCCGTCTGGGTCGGCGACAACCTCCTGTCAAAGCCGCGCCTGGAAGCCATCGTCGCCCTCTCCGCCATCGCCGCCCGCACCCGGCGGGTGAAACTCGGCACGATCTGCCTCGCCAGCTTCCCCCTGCGCAACCTGATCCTCCTGGCGACCCAATGGGCCAGTCTCGACGTCGTCTCCGGCGGCCGCGCCATCCTCGCCGTCTGCGCCGGCGCCCCCGCCAGCAAGGGCCCCCAATTCGCCGCCGAGCTCGCCGCCATGAGCATCGACTCGCGTGAGCGCGTGCCGCGCCTGGAAGAAGGCATCGCCCTCCTGCGCCGCTTCTGGGGACCCGAGCCGGTCACGTTCGACGGAGCCATCCACCACTACGCGGACGTCGACGTGCTGCCGAAACCGATCCAGCAGCTCCCTCCGATCCTGCTTGCCGTCAACCCCCCGCGCGATGCCGACCCCGCCCGCGAAGAGCGCGCCCTGCGCCGCGTCGCCCGCCTCGCCGACGGCTGGCAGACCGACGGCGTCCCCCCCGCCCTCTTTCGCGACCGCTGGGACCGCATCCGCGAGTACGCGGCCGAGGCGGGCCGCGCTGCCGCCGTGACCGACGCCAGCCTGCACCTGATGGTCAACATCGATGACGACCCGGAGCACGCCCGCCGCGAATCCGTCGCCTTCCTCGACCAGTACTACGGCGCCGGCGCCATCACCGCCGAGCGCCTGGAATCATGGCTCGCCTTCGGCCCGCCGCAGGCGGTCATCGACACGATCGGGGAGTTCCTCGACGCCGGCTGCACCACCCCCGTCCTGCGCTTCACCTCGCCCGACCAGCTCGGTCAACTCGAACGCTGCATCGCGGAGGTATTGTCGGCGTTCAACCACTGATAACGGGGTGCACTGCGCCACAGCGGGTGGCCGATGGCAGCCGCCACTGGCGCCGCACATCGCGAAGTCAAGACCGCGAACGCGAATCTGATCCAGGCTGAACGGATTCTCGGCCTCTCGCGCTCAGAGGGTGTCTGAGAAGGGGGTAGACTGGGTGCGTGGTTCGACGATAGCCGATTTTGCCTGGAGCGCGCCATGCCCCGCCGCCGCTACCCCTCCGACCTCACCGACGCCCAATGGCGGACGGTGGAGCCGCTCATCCCTCCGGCCAAGCCGGGCGGGCGGCCGCGCAGCGCGGACGTGCGCGAGATCGTCGACGCCATCCTCTACGTGGCGCGCAACGGGACCACCTGGCGCGCCTTGCCGCACGACTACCCGCCGTGGCGCACCGTCTACCACTACTTCCGCGCCTGGCGTCTCGACGGGACGTGGGAACGGATGCACGACGCGCTGCGCGACCGGACCCGGCAGGCCGCTGGCCGCGCGGCCAGCCCCAGCGCGGCCGTCATCGACAGCCAGTCGGTCAAGACCACGGAAAAAGGGGGGTCCGCGGCTACGACGCCGGCAAGAAGGTGACCGGGCGCAAGCGCCACGTCGTCGTCGACACCCTCGGCTTGCTGCTGGCGGTGGTGGTGCATGCGGCCAACGTGCAGGACCGCGATGGGGCCAGGCTGGCGCTGGCCAAGCTGGCCGGGCGCTTCCCGCGGTTGCGGCTGGTCTGGGCCGACGGCGGCTACGCCGGGGCGCTGCTGGGGTGGGCGGCCGCGACCCTGGGGTTGGTCGTCGAGATCGTGGCCAAGCCGGCCGGGGCGACGAGCTTCACGGTGCTGCCCAAGCGCTGGATCGTGGAGCGCACCTTCGCCTGGCTGGGACGCTGCCGCCGCCTCAGCAAGGACTACGAGGCGCTGCCGGCGACGAGCGAAGCGTGGATCCCCGTCGCCATGATCCACCTCATGCTCAAGCGCCTCGCCCCGCGATGACGGCTTCTCAGACAGGCTCTTAGGCAGCCTCAGCTGCTGTCGACCGCTCCAGGCGACGTGTACGTCCGAAAGCGAGTGCTGTAGCTCGGCGAAATGCCAGCCGGCAGAAGGGTTGGCGGGGAATCGCTGTTGCAGCACGCTGGGGCAACCGTGCGAGGTGGCGAGCGATTGCTGCGACGGTCCCGGCTCGGGCGCCTTCTGCGATAGCGAGAACAATTGTGTCTCGCCACTCTAACGCGGCGTGGCGCTTCATCCCCAAACGGAGGCATCGATGGACGATTCGCGATTCGCTGTCTGGACGAGACGCCGCCTCGGGCCGGTTGCGGCGGGTTTCGTCGTCGCGCTCCGCGGATTGGCGGCGCGGGGGGCCGCGGCGGGCAAGAAGAAGCGGAGACGAAAGACGCGCTGCCGACGGCTCGGCCAGGTCTGTTCAGGCAGGGGCAAGCGCCGGTGCTGCAACACCCTGCGCTGCGGTTCGCTCTTCGAGGCGCCAGGGCGCCGCTGTTGCCGGGGCAGGGGCGCGCCGTGCTCCAGCGGCGGTGGCGAGTGTTGTCTCGATCACCTCTGCGTCATCGAGGTTGGCAGCGCGCGGGGAGTGTGCGGATTGTTCTGATGATCTGGCCAGCATCAGGCAAGGAGCGCGGTTCGATGGGTTGTTTCATGCCCCGCTGCGCCCGCGCCACGGCCCTCCTGGTCTGCCCATCGGCGCGGGCACGGCGCCGCCGGGGTAAGCGCCACCCTCCGTGCGTCGTGAATGGTGTGGGTACAAGATGGCTGTGAGCACCGTAGCGAGGGACGTCATGGACCGTTTGCGATGCGCCGCCTGGACGCGGCGCCGGCTCGTCGCGCTGGCCGGGGCTCTCTCCGTTCCATTCGTCGCCCTTGGCGCGCTGGACGATGCCAGCGCCGGGAAGCGTCGCCGGAAGCGCAGGAGGCGCCGGAAGCGCTGTCTTCGGCTCACCGATGCGTGCCGTCCCGGCGGCGGCCGGTGTTGCCATGGGCGGACGTGCGGCGGTCCTCCCGAGGCGCGGTTCTGCTGTCAGCAGGGC
>CALMZR010000176.1 GCA_937870845.1 uncultured Chloroflexota bacterium | reverse complement strand
CGCGTCCAGATCGGAGACGCGCTCCAGAAACTCCGGCACGCTCGCCTCCCGCAACGATTCCGGGACGAGGTTCTCGATGGCGATGTCGTCGAGGTCGACCCTGCGCCCGATCGTCCGGGCCAGGATGAGAGCCTTGCGCGCCACGTCAAGGCCGCTCAGGTCGTCGCGGGGGTCGGGCTCGGTGAAGCCGTTGGCCTTGGCCGAGCGCACCGCGTCGGAAAACGGCGCGCCGGCGCCGAGGTCGGTGAAGATGGCGCCGAGGGTGCCGGAGAGGGCGCCGACGATCTCGAGCGGCTCGTCGCCGGTGTCGAGCAGGGAGCGCAGGGTGGAGATGACGGGCAGGCCCGCGCCGCAGGTCGCCTCGTAGCGGACGTGCCCGCGCGGCCCGGCGGCGCTCCAGAGTTGGGCGGCGAGCGGGTTCGCCAGCGGCAGCGCCAGCGGGGCCTTGTTGGAGAGGACGACCCCGGCCCCGGAGGCGAGGGCGCGGCCGTCGAGCGCGGCCGTCTCCTCCCCCGCCGCGGCGTCCATGACGATGACCGGCCCCTGATTGATGAGGAGCGCGATCGCCTCCGGCGGCTCGACCAGTTCGCGCCCGGCCGCCGCCTCGCGCAGCGCCTGCCCCGCCCGGCGCGAGCGCACCAGCCCGCGCAGGAGGTCGTCGGTGAGCCCATCCGGATCGGTCGTGACCAGCGCCCCGCCGAGCCCGATCACGGCGCCGATGCGCACATCGAGACCGTAGGCGTCCCACCAGCGGTCGCGGTTGGCGATGGTCTGCTCGATCGTCTCGCCCCCGACCGTTCCCATGCCGACCTGAACCACGGTAACTCGTGACACGAAGCGAATCCTCTCGTTTGGCGCTTCGGCCATGCGCCGTTGCGCGGCAAGGATCAGAGAATCGAGGGCCGCCCCGGATCGTACCGAACCGCGCCGTCTTCACTCACCCACAGATAGTCGAAAGGGGCGGCGCGCTGGAACCAGGCCGTGCGCTCCATCCATCGCTGGTAAAGGTGGGAAACGGGAAGCGCTATCGCGATCAAGACAGCCGAGTTCTCCTGCCGGTAGCGAACTACATCGAAGATTGCATCGGCAAACCAGAGCCGAGCCTGGGCGTTCGGGTGGGCCAGGGGCAAGCCCTTGACCGTCACCCAGAGGTCGGATCCGTCGCGCCTTGCCTCAATATCCTTGCCGGGTTCACGGGTGGCGGTGTCGGCAGTCCGAAGCACCGTCCATCCTTGCTGGCACAGCCAGGCGACAACGGCTGCCTGGACGTTCCCTTCCCAGAACCAGGGTCGTCCACTTTCGGTAGTGACAACCGGGTTGAAGCTTTCTGGCATGGGAGCGTGATCGGAGACCGGGATGATGCCTGGGGTCGTGACGTCCTTTGGGAGGGCCGCGGCGTCCTGGACTCCCTCATCGAACGCCATGGTCCCACTCGCTGCCGGTGGTTGCACGATCACCTTGTTGACGATGGGACCATACCGCTTCTCGCGCGTAATCAGCCCTTGAGCCTCCATCAAACGGCAGTTGGAGTTGACGATTTCGTGCCGTGTGGCGAGCAGACGGGCAAGCTGTCCATCGCTCGCCCCCTCAGGTATCTTCCTCAGCTCGTCAAGAATGCGGGCAGCGTGTGTTCCTGGTCTTGGTGATTGCGGCGTCATATCTCGCTCAATTCACGCTGCTCGTGAGCGCTTCACGCACCGGCGCCAACCACGCCCCTGGCCGCGCCCCGTACTCGTACGCCACCCGCGCCGCCGCCTCGGCCGGGGCCTGCATGGCGTCGTACCAGATCGGCATGCGCATGCGCACCAGATCCTTGGCGCGCACGACGCCGCGGGTCTCGATCTCGATGGTCGCTGTCCCATCGGCGTCGCCGGGGACGAGGGCCTCCCGGCGCGGCTCGCTCTCCAGGACGGCGGCGAAGCAACCGCTCCAGCCCATGGCCGGGGCCGCGCCGTTGGCGAAGAGGACGTGGACGTTGTTCTCCCGCTCCCGCTCCCGCCAGAGGTGGAAATGCGCCTCCGTGGCGCCGGCGTCGACGAACGGCGGCATCGGGACGGCGGTTTCGCCGTACGGCAGCACGGGCGGCCACGACAACAGCGACGGGCAGGCGACGATGTCCGCGCCGTCGATGGCCAGCGACCGCGCCGCTTCCGGGAAGAGCGCGTCGTAGCCGATGAGGATGCCGACGCGGCCAAGGGGCGTGTCGAAGGTGGGCAGGCCGCGGTCGCCGGGCGTGGCCCAGGCGCGGTCCTCGCCGGCGAGGTGCAGCTTGCGATAGATCCCAATCAGTCCGTCCGGGCCCATCAGCAGCGCGCTGTTGAACAGCCGGCCCGAGTCGGCGTCCCGCTCGATCAGTCCCGCGATCACGTGGACGTTCGCCGTGGCGGCGATGCGGTGGAGCCGTTGGGCGCTGGGGCCGGGTATGGTCTCCGCCAATACCTCAGCTGTCTCCCGATCGGCAATCAGGCCGGTGACGGCCAGCTCGGGGAAGACGATCAGCTCGCACCCCTGCGCGGCCACTATCCCGGTCTCGTGCGCGATTCGGTCGAGGTTTTCCTCGACCTGGCCTGCGCGCGGGGAGACCTGCACCACTCCGACGCGCGACCGCCGCGGCTCCGGCAGCGGCCGGATGCCGTACAGCCCATGAAACTCGTCCGGGTTCCAGAGATAGGTGTTGAGTGTCATCGCCCCGTAGGCGTCCGGGCGGCGATCGGCCATGAGGTCTTCCGCCCGAGCGGTGAGGGGCCGCTTGTCTCGCGCCCGGGCCGGGTCGACCCAGCCCCAGACGATGCCGTCGCCGTCGTCGAGGACGGCTTGCAGGTCGCCGTCCGGGTCGATGATGGCCGAGCCGCCGGAGAACTGCACACCGCGCTCCAGCCCGTAGCGGTTGGCGGCGATCAAATAGACGCCGTTCTCGGCGGCGCGGGCCATCCAGCTCGGGGAGGGGCTCTTCTCCGAGAGCCAGTTCGTGGGGAAGCAGATGACATCGGCGCCGGCCAGGGCCGGGATGCGCGCGGTCTCGGGGTAGCAGGCGTCCATGCAGATTGTCATGGCGATGCGGCCGAGCGGGGTGTCGAAGACGGGCAGGCCGAGGTCGCCGTCCTTGGCCCACTTCGGCTCGGAGATGTAGGCGTGCGTCTTGCGGTAGAGCCCGGCCGGCCCGTCGGGGCCGATCAGCACGGCGCTGTTGTAGAAGACGCCGGTTTCCAGCGCAACTTCCGGCAGCCCGACGACGATCCAGCACGCGTGGCGCGCGGCGATCTCGGCGAACCGCTCCGTCGTCGGGCCGGGGATCGGCTCGACGTCGGCGGCGACCTCTTTCCTCGTGGCCCAGCAGTAGGCGGTGGTCGCCATCTCCGGGGTGACGATCAGCTTGGCGCCGGCGGCGGCGGCTTCCTCTGTCAGACGCAGCAGGGCATCCAGATTCGTGTCCTTTGCGAAGAGGGTCGGTTCGAATTGGATGGCCGCGGCCTGGTACGGCAGCGTCGCGGCGTCCCCGTGCGATGCGATCACGACGACCTCCCGCTGCGCTCCTCGGCGGGGGCGGCCGGTTCCAGATCGGAATCTGTCTTGTTCTCCGCCTCGCCCGGAAACCGTCGCGAGGAGAGGCGCACCGCGCGCTCGACCAACTCGGCGCGGGCCCACTCCACGGTCGGCAGCGCCGGGTCGAAATGGACCCGGTCCCGCACCGCGTCCGCCAGCGGGATCTGCGGCATCTGCGGCATCGGCGGAAGATGCAGACCCTTCGGCAGTCCGCGCTCCTCCAGCCGCTCGCGCAGATCGCCCAGGGAACGGGCCAGCGTGCGCTGCAGCTCCTGCAGCTCGCGCACCTCGCGGCGGGCGGCTTCTCTCCCCTCTGGGGTGGTCTGGCCCAGGGAGCGCAGCTTGGCCGCGCGATCGTCGAGCAAGCGGCGCGGTCCGATCCCGGCCAGCTCGGTCAGGGCGCCGGTGATGGCCGTGTTCAGGGCGCGGGCGGCGGCGGCCGGGTCGGCGTGGGCGGCGGGGCTCGGTTCGGGGATGACCGCATCGGCCACGCCCAGACGGCGGCACTCGGCGGCGGTGAGCGTGCGCGAGGCGGCCAGCGGTTCGGCGGCGCGGCGATCCGTGCGCTCGGCGCCGCCGACGGTGTAGACAGCGTGCTCCTGCATCAGGATGCGGTCGCCGATGCCCAGGCAGATCCCGGCGGCGCCGGCCGCTTCGCCGATGACGACGGAGACGACCGGCACGGGCAGCATTCCGCTCAGCCCGATCACCCCGGCGATGGCGGTGGCCGTCTGCGCCGCGTCGCTCCCGTCGCCCCGCGCAACGCCGGGCGTGTCGACCAGCGTCACCACCGGTAGTTCGAGGCGCCCGGCCAGGCGTAGCACCCGCTCCGCCTTGCGGAAGGCCCCGGCTCCCGCGGGCAGTCCGCGCTCCCCGGCGATAAAGGCCGCCGGGATGCCGGCGATGCGCCCCAGCCCGGCAACGATCGCCAGATCGTCGGCCCCGGCGCGGTCGCCGTGCAGCTCGATCCACTCGGTCACGAGCCGCTCCAGGTAGTCGCGCGCCCGCGGCCGCTCCGGGTGGCGGGCCAACCCCGCTTCCTGCCAGCCGGCCACCCGGCGGCGGGCGGCGATCGGCTCGCCAGCGAAGTCGGGGGTCGGGGGTCGGGGGTCGGGGGTGGGGCGGTAGGCGCCGCGGTCGGCGAAGAGGCTGAGGAGCGCGGCCAGCGTCTCGCGCAGGCGGGTGCGGTCGACGACGTCGTCGATCATGCCGCGGGCAAGGAGCGCTTCCGCCGGCTCGGCGGCGTTGCTGCCTGGCCGGTCGCCCGGCCCGATGCGGGCGCCCGGCTCGGCCAGGATGATGTCGGCCTGGTTGGCGAGCGCCGCCCAAGCCGCGCCGGTGGCCGGGTGCGCCAGCACGGCCACGAATGGGACGCCGGCGCGGTGGAGCCGCGCCGCGGCGGCGGCGATCTTCGGGGCCTGGATCAGGCCCAGTAGCCCCTCCTGCGTGCGCGCCCCGCCGGCGGTGCAGAGGGCGACGAGGGGGACGCGGCGCATGGCGGCGGCATCCATGGCCAGCAAGATCTTCTCGCCCGCCACGGGGCCGATGCTGGCTCCCAGGAAGGCGTGGTCGAGCACGACGAGCACCGCCTCGCGCCCGCCGATGGCTCCCGTGCCGGTGAGGACCGCCTCGCTCACCCCGCCGCCCGGCCCGCCGGTGCGCTCCGCCGCTTCGGCCAGGCGATCCGGCACCGGCAGCAGATCGCGGAAGACCAGCGGGTCGAGGGAGACGAGGGCGGCGTTGGTCTCGCGGAAGCTCGCGGGGTCGACCAGCAGCCGCAGCCGTTCCCGCGCCGGGATAGGGAAATGGCGATGGCAGCCGGGGCAGACGCGGAACGTCTCGAACGCCTCCGTCCCGCTCAGTTCGACCCCGCAGGAGGGGCAGGCGAGCGCCTCGTCGACGAACGGCGCGTACGCTGCTGTGCCGGCGGGACCCTCGGCCGCGAAGTGGGGATCGCGGGGGCCCGAATCTTGGGTCATGGGGCGCCCCCTTTGCCGGGCGGCGGGCGGCGGATCCGCCCGCCATCGTTGCCGGGGCATCCTACGCAGCGTCCGCGTCGCCGTCAAACGGGTGTTGGCGGT
Organism: uncultured Chloroflexota bacterium; assembly: GCA_937870845.1. Taxonomy (GTDB): domain Bacteria; phylum Chloroflexota; class Chloroflexia; order Thermomicrobiales; family UBA6265; genus JACCXM01. Next base: position 7,745 of record CALMZR010000176.1, on the reverse strand, counting down.
TTGGGTCCCGTATGCGTTTCGTGGCGGCGGCTCGATGCCCTTGGCAGCGAGCTGCTGCGTCATCGGTGAATCGACAGCTCGGGTATTCGCTCAAAGCGTCGCAGATTGCGGGTGATGAGCGTCAGGTCGTGGTGGATTGCGGTCGCGGCGATGAGGATATCGAGGTCCGAAATGAGTCGACCGGAGCCGCGGAGATCGGCGCGGATGCGAGCGAACGTTTCCATGATGGGGTCGGTGAGCGGGATCATGGCGAAGTCGTCGAGATAGGTTCGGAATCGGGCCAGGCGCAGGTGTGGATCGGTGGCCTTGAACGCTCCCTCGAAGACCTCGCCATACGACGCGATGCTCACCGCCAGCCCGTGGTGGCGCAACCGGGCAACGAGATCGAGCGCCGCGGGCCTTCCCAAAAGACCATCGACGAGCACGTCCGAATCGACGCGATAGCTCACGGCCGATCTGGCGGTCTGCTGCCTTCCTCGCGGCCGCGATAGATCATTTCCTTGAGCTCATCGCCCTCCTCGGGGGTGAGTATGCCGGCGGCGGCGCGGACGGTGGCCAGAAGCCGCTCGGGATCGTAACCGGCCCAGATATCGTCAGCGATGCGGACCACCCGGAACTGCGCTCCATTACTCTCCAACACAACCGGCGCCACATCGACATCCGTGAGCGCCCGTGCCAACTCGCTCCCCGGATCGACGTGAATTGTCTGCGCACTCTTGATCATGACGCATCTCCTGCGCAACGAGGATAACACGCCTGAGACGGCGTCTCAGGCCGCGCCGCGCCGTGTTTCCTGGAGCTGCCAAACAGAGGAGCACCGGCCAACGTGCGGTAGACTCGGGGCGAACGGCGATGCCCCACCACCACGCCAGGAGGTCCCGATGGCCGTCGCGCAGCAGCGGATGAGCGAGCAGGAGTACGAGCTCTTTGTGCAGTCCCACCCGGACGGGCAATGGGAGCTGCACGACGGCGTGCTGGTGGAGAAGCCGGGGATGACTTGGAGACATCTCGACATCTCGTATGAACTGGGACGTCATCTCGGAAATCAACTCGACCGTTCCGAATACCGGGTGTTCGTGGAGGGCCGAGCGCGCCGGCCGACCGACACCATTTTCATCCCCGACGTGATGATTGTGCCGATCGCCTACGGCGCGGAGTTCGTCGATAGCACGAGACTGGCCATCTTCTCCAATCCCTTGCCGCTCGTCGTCGAGGTCTGGTCGCCATCGACGGGGAGCTATGACATCGAGACGAAGATTCCCGTCTACCGTCAGCGCGGCGACGCGGACATCTGGAACATCCACCCGTTCGATCAGACGCTCGGGCGCTCGGTTCGGCAACCGGACGGGTCGTACGTCGAGTCGGTCCACCGCGGCGGCGTCGTGACCCTCGCGGCGCTGCCCTGGGTGGAGGTCGACCTGGACCGGTTGTTCGACACCGGGTTTCCCTCGGAATAGGGGCCCGATGACTGAGCCTCGACCGCGCCGTGGTGCAACGTCAATCCGCGGCGCTGCTCGATCTGGTATCCGATGCGGCTGAAATCAACGCTTCCGAGTGGTGCTCCGCACTGGTCGGCCTCGCGTCGTCGGCGTCGAACCATTCTGCCATGACCATCGCGGTAAACTGATCGGGATCGGCGAGCCCGGCCGCACGATGCCTGGAGATGCCCATGGCCGTTGCCCAGCGGATGAGCGTGGAAGACTACGAGCAGTTCGTCCTCTCCGGGGTGGAGGGCGCGTGGGAGCTGCACGACGGCGTGCTGGTGGAGAAGATTCGGATGGGCCTGGAGCATGGCGTCATTCCGGCCCTGCTTGGGCATCTGCTGCTTCTGCAGATCGACCGGGCGGCCTACCATGTCGTTACCGAACTTCGTGTGCGCCGGCCAGCCGCTACCGTTTTCCTCCCCGATCTGATGGTGATTCCAAAGGGCTTGGGGGACGCATTCCGCGACCGGCCAGGCACGCTGGCCATCTTCGCCGACCCGCTGCCCCTCGTCGTCGAGGTCTGGCCTCGCTCGACTGGCGACTACGATGTGGAAACCAAGATCCCGATGTACATGCAGCGCGGCGATCTCGAAATCTGGCGCATTCACCCGTACGAGCGCACCGTGACGAGCTGGGTTCGGCAACCGGACGGGACGTACCAGGAGACGGTCTACCGGAGCGGGACGATCCGGCTCGCGGCGCTGGCAGCGGTTGAAATCGCCGTCGACGATATCTTCGATTTCTAGTCCCGCGTCTGGCGGCGCCGCTTCCGCCTGACCTCGGCGTCATCCCCGTCTCGTTTATGATCGCCCCCTGACGATCGGACGACGCGAGACGAGGACGAGCAGATGCCTACCGAAACCGAATGGCATGTCGCCCGGCTGGAAGCGCGCGGGCGCGGCGGCATGGTGGCCGCCAAGACGCCCGAGGCGACGAGGGCGGGCGCGGACGTGCTGCGCCGGGGCGGCAACGCGGTCGATGCCGCGGTGACGACCGCCTTTGCCGCGGGCGTGGTGGAGCCGTGGATGAACGGCGTCGGCGGCGGCGGGTACATGGTGGTGCAGGCGCCGGACGAGGCGGCCGAAGTCGTCGCCTATCCCATGAAGGCGCCGATGGGCGCGAAGCCGGAGATGTTTCCGCTCACCGGCGCGGCGAGCGACGAGGCGCTCTTCGGCTGGCCCGCGGTCGTGGGTGATGCGAACGTCTGGGGGTATCGCTCCGTGGCCGTGCCGGGGACGGTCGCGGGACTCGCCCTGGCGCTCCAGCGCTGGGGAACCATCTCGCTGGCCGAGGCGCTGGCCCCGGCCATCCGCTGGGCGGAGGAGGGGTTTCCGGCGTTCTGGCACACCACCCTGATGATTGCCCACGGCCTCGCAACCCTGAAGCGCATGTCCGCCACCGCCGCCATCTTCCTCGATAACGACGGCAACCCGCCCGTCACCCAGGAGCAGCGGCGGCCGTACCTGATCCGGCAGGCGGATTTGGCGCAAACCCTGCGCGCCATCGCCAGCGACGGGCCGCGCGTCATGTACGAGGGCGCGATCGGGCAGGCCATTGCCGACGACCTGGCCGCCAACGGCGCGCCCTTCACCCGCGAGGATTTCGCGCGCTACCAGGCCCGCGTCGAACCGGCCCTCTCCACGGTCTATGGCGAGGCGGAGGTCCACACCATCGGCGGCGGCACGGGGGGGACGACCCTGGTCGAGAGCCTCAACCTCCTCGCCCAGTTCGACCTGCGCAACGCCGGCTATCACACGCCGCTGGCGCTGCACCGCATGGCGCAGTCGTTCCGCGCCGCCTTCGCCGACCGCTTCGCCTGGCTCGCCGACGCGGCGCACATCGAGATTCCCCTCGAACTGCTCACCAGCCATGAGTATGCCCAGGAGCGGGCCGCGCAGTTCCGCGAAGATCGCTTCGAACCCATCTTCCCTGTTTCCGCCGAGGACGCCGGCATCCGCCACGGCCTCTCCCCGTCCATCCCCGACTATCCGACGAGCGCCCTATCACCCGATCACCCCAACACCCAACACCCCGGTCAAATGGCCGACGGCTCCACCACGCACCTGAGTGTCATGGACCGGAACGGGATGGCCGTCTCCTGCACCCAGACGCTGCTGTCGTTGTGGGGGAGCCGCGTCACCGTCCCCGGCACGGGGGTGCTGCTCAACAATGGGATGATGTGGTTCGACCCGGAGCCGGGCCGCCCCAACTCGGTGGCAGGAGGGAAGACGCCGCTCTCGAACATGGCCCCGGCGATCCTGGCAAAGGAGGGCCGCCCCTTCGTCTCATTGGGATCGAGCGGCGGGCGGCGGATCATGAACTGCAACGCGCAACTCGTGATGAACCTGACCGACTGGCGCCTGGCCGCGCAACCGGCCATCTCCGCGCCGCGCATCGACTGCTCCACCGCCGAGCTCATCCTGAGCTGGCGCTTTCCGGCCGAGACGGTCAAGGCGCTGCGGGCGATGGGGCACCGCGTGGAAACCCTTGACGAGCGCTTCTTTACCGGCGGTTTCGCCTCGCCGACCGCCATCCGGCGCACGCTGGATGGGGTGTACGACGGGGGTACGGACCCGTTCTATGCGCCGGCCACGGCGGAGGCGGCGCACGGGGTGCTGGAGCGGTAGGCGAGGCGGCGAGGAGGACAGCCAACAGGAGCGGCAAGGCTCGGTTCGGACGATTACCAAACTAAAGGGCCGGTTTGGTATGGTAAGCAGAATGCTTACCAAACCTTGGGTATGCAACGCAGACGCGGAGGCCAAGCTCATGCGCCGCGAGGATTTTTCTGCGGATTCCCCCGGGCGCTTGGTCACGGCTCCCGAGGGCCACTTGGCCTATGTTCCCAATCCATTGCCGCCAACTCTCGACCTCGATCTCCCCATCATCAACCGACTCATCGATGCGGAGCGTGCCCTCGGAGAGCTCAAAGGCGTTGGGCAGCGGTTGCCGAATCCGCACCTGCTCATTAACCCATTTCTGCGGCGCGAGGCGGTGCTGTCGAGCCGCATCGAAGGAACGACGGCCGGGCTCCAGCAACTGCTGCTGTTTGAGTCCGCGCCTTCCACCGCACCAGAGGAATCCGATGTTCGTGAAGTCGCGAACTACGTAGCCGCCCTCGAACTCGGTTTGTCCCTCTTGGAAGAGTTGCCAGTCTCGCTTCGTCTCCTTCGCCAAGTCCACGAGCGGCTTATGGAAGGTGTTCGCGGTCAGGAGCAGCGACCCGGCGAGTTTCGTCGAATTCCCAACCTGATCGGCCATCGCGGAGCCACGCCAGAAGTAGCCCGGTTCGTCCCGCCGCCGGTCAAAGAGATGCACGAGGCGCTTTCCGAGTTGGAGCGATTCATTGGGGAGCGTCGGAGCGAATTGCCCTTCCTGATCCAGCTTGCCCTGGTCCACTACCAGTTCGAGGCGATCCACCCATTCATGGACGGCAATGGCCGCCTCGGTCGTCTACTGATCGCGCTTCAACTTCGCGAGCGTGAGTATCTGCCGCAACCATTGCTCTATCTCAGCGCCTACTTCGAGCGTCACAGCGATGCCTATCGCGATCATCTCCTCAACGTGAGCCGGTCTGGCTCCTGGGACGCCTGGATCGAGTTCTTCCTCAGCGGCGTTGCCGAGCAGGCGAGCGATACCGCTCAACGGTCGTATCGATTGCTGGCTCTCCTTGACCAGTATCAAGCGTGGGGACTCTCAGCGAGCCGAACGGGCAACCTAGCCAGGCTGGTCGAGCTCCTGTTCATCCGGCCAGTCATCTCTCTGGCCGATGCCGAAACAGGGCTCGGCGTCACACAACCTGGGGCGAGCAGGCTCGTGCAGCAACTGGTAGATCGGGGCATCCTCGTCGAGATCACCGGCCGCCAGCGCAACCGCCGCTTCGCCGCCCGCGAGATCATCGCCGTCGTCAGCCCGCCGGGTGAGTGAACGGACGATTCCGACGCCAATCCGGTCATCTTCCGCTTGACAACGAACATAAACCTCATACGATATGGCTGTGCCACTGTGGCAAGGGCTACGGTTCGTCCTTACCCGTGGCAATCAGAGGACGCCTGCTGGGGAGGGTGGCCGACGGCGTTGGGACGCCGTTGACCGATCGCTCGGTTCGAGTGCCGATCGAGCGCGACTTCCCGCCAGCGCGGCGCAGAGCAGGGTGGGGGAGCGTCGCTCATGGGACGGGCCGGTTTGGGACGCCGCGTGCGGGCGGTGGTCCTCAGTCTGCTGCTGATCCTGGTTTCGTTCGCGTGGCCGGCGACGTCGCCCGGGAACCGTGTGGCCCGCGCCGCGCAGGTCGCCTTCGGGCAGGCGCCGATCCTGGCCTACCACAACGTCGATTACTCCGGCAGCGAGTACTCGGTGACCCCCGAGCAACTCGACGAGCAGTGCCGCTGGCTGGTCGAGAACGGCTACAGCGCGATCACGCTGCACCAGTTCTGGGAGGCGGCGACCAACTCCGGCAAGCTGCCGCCCAACCCGGTCCTGCTCACCAACGACGACGGCTGGGCCAGCGCCATCACCTTCGCCGAGGTTCTGGGCCGGCACGGCATGGCCGGGACCTACTTCGTCAACAGCGTGTCGCCGCTGACGGCCGAGCAGATCCTGCTGCTGTCGCAGCTCGGCTCGGTGCAGGCGCACACCTCAAACCACGTCCACCTCTCCGGACTCGCGTACGAGGGGCAGCTCGCCGAGATCGCCGAGAACAAGGCGTATCTGGAAGCGATCACCGGCCAGCCGGTCCATTTCCTGGCCTGGCCCTTCGGCGACCGCGACGACAGCGCCGTGCAGGCCGCGGCCGCCGCCGGCATCATCGGCGCCTTCGGGCTGGGCGGCGTGACGGCGGACCTGCTGGCCATCGATCCCTACCACATCCCCCGCATCATGATGGTCGCCGGGGACGACCTGCCCACGTTTGCGGCCAAGGTGGGGGGCTGATGACCGGAGCGGGTGCGCTCCGACACGCATGGAGAGGCGTGGGAGACGGCAAACAGGGACGGGGAAACCCGTCCCTGTTTGGACATGCGTCTCCGGCGGGTAACCGGGGATAGCGGCGTCCTGGCAGGCGCCGGGACGCCGATTGGGTTAGCGCTTCCGCTTCTTCTTGTTGTCGGGCTTGCCGCAGCCCTGCAGCGGGCAGTCGCCCTCTTCATTGGCCGCGGAGAGCGTCGCGTTGTCGGCCTTGCAGATATCGAGGTCGTCGGTGCAGCTCTCCTTGCCGAACTCGACCTGATTCAGATAGGCCGCGGCCGCCTGGGCGCAGATCACGTCGCCGCCCCTGGCGGTGAGGAGGCCCTTGAGCGTGCTGCCATACTTCTTGAAGCACGTCTTGCCGATCGACGAGTCTGCGGCGCACGGGAGCTTGACGCTCGTGTCCACCTGGCACTGGTTCTGGCTGTAGTAGCCGATCGTGCAGCTCGAGCACTCCTCGGGGCAGGGACCGCAGTCGATCTCGCCGCAGCAGCCGTCGTCGTGGATGCCGCACGTCACCCCGAGCGACGCGCAGGTGTTCCTGGTGCAGACGCAGCCGACGTCCGTGCAGCGATTGTTGGCCCCGCCGCCCGGGCATTCCGTCGGGCACGGGCAGCTGAACTCGCCGCAGCACCCGTCGTCCTTCGCGGCGCCGGTGCACTTCAGCCCTTCGGAGGCGCAGGTATCCGGGGTGCAGACGCAGACGCCCGCGTCGGTACAGGTGTTGTTGGGGCCGTCGTCACCGTCCTTGCAGTTCGTGGGGCAGTTGCAGTCGAACGTGTCGCAGCACCCGTCGTCGAAGTTCTTGCCGCACTCGACGCCCGACGGCAATCCGGCGCACGTGTTCTTGTCGCAGACGCACGTGCCGCCGTCGCAGCGGTTGTTGGGGCCGTCGTCGGTGTCCGCCGGGCAGTTCGTGACGCACGGGCAGTCGATCGTCTCGCCGCAGCCGTCGCAAATGGGGCCGTCCGTGCAGCCGACGGCGGCGCAGGTTAGCGGTTTGCAGCAGTCAACTGCGTCGGTGCAGAAGTCGAAGTGGCTGATGTCCGCCGGTTCCCCGGGCCGGTTGTCCGGCGAAACGAGACCCGAGGCGCACAGCGTGCCCTCGGCGAACGAGTAGGTGTTATACGCATTGCCGCCCTTGACGACGACCTGGAAAACGGTGCAAACCGGTTTGCCGTCGACGGGCCCGAAGGCGAGCTCGCTGTAGTCGCCGGTCTTGCTGATCGTCCATCCGATTACGCACGAGCAGTCGCCTTGCTTAGCGGTACTTTGTTGACAGCGCTGCGAAGACCGAGA